>JAGVUA010000032.1 GCA_019136545.1 Betaproteobacteria bacterium | reverse complement strand
CGTCCTGCAGCGATTCGGCGCTCCAGCTTGCCGTCGCTCCAAGACCCAGCCCTACCGCCATGGCAAGCGGCAGGGTACGCTTGGCTAGTAATTTCATGGTTTAACTCCAGTTAGGTCAGTCACCCGGTGGCCGCGTTTGGCGCCCCGGTCCTCCCATCGTCGTAACGTGCAAGATGTGACAATGCACCGCTGCGACAATTTGCCGCATTATAGCGGCTTAAGACGGGGGAATATCCTTGACGAGGGTCAAAAGTCGCTCGACTAGTGGGCGCTAGTGGGAGGTTCCGGCGGAGCGGCTGATCTTGTTGAATAGGTTGTATTTTCCGACGGGCTTGTCCATCGGGATGCGCTTGACTTCCTTGAAAGTCTCGGCATCCAGGACCACCAGCGCACCCCCGTCGTCCTTGCGTTCCCAGAGGCTGGCCAGGGCGTACTTGCCGTCGCGGGTGAACTCGATGTGCGCCAGCGTCCTGCCGGGGCTGACTTTCACTTCGGCGACCTTTTCCAGGCTGCGCTTGTCGATGACCTGCAGCGTGTCCTTGGCCTTGCTCATCATCGAGTCGGTCCAGGCATAGGGCGTATTTTCATGGCTGCGCATGAAGAAGCCGGGGCCGAGCGTCGGTATGGATTTGATGATCTGCCAGTTCTTCATGTCGATGACGCTGATCACGCCTTCCTTGAGGTTGGGCGACGCCATGACCGGCTTGCCCTGCCACTCCCAGGTAATTCCGGAGCCGAGATGCGGCATGCCGGGCAACGAGAGATCGGCGATCTTCTTGCGCACATCCAGATTGACGACCTGGCCCTTGCCGGCGTCCCGACCGGCGCCCATGACTTCGGCGTAGTTCTGGGTGAAGAAAAAGTCGTCGAGCGGTTCGGTCAGCTTGGTCCGGCGGGGATTCAGGTAGCCGGGCAGGAAACTGCCTTCCTTGTACTGGAAGTCGTGGACGAGCCCCGAAGGAATGTCCTCGGCCTTGGGGTCGTAGCTGATCTCCCATATTTCCGGCACGTCTTTCAGGGCGGCGACGAAGCTCCGGCGCGGCGTGGCGTCATAGACGGCGGAGACGCGCGAGCTTTCCTTGCCCGTCATGTCCCTGACCGGATGGACCTTGAGCAGCTTGAGGTCGCCGTCCAGCAGCACCAGGGTGTGCGGCAGGTAGTTGGCGACGGCAACGACCTTGCCGTCCGGCGAGACTGCGACGTTGCGGGTGTTGATGCCGGCGCGGATTTCGGCGACCACGGCCAGGTTCCAGATGTCGTACTTGGTGATCCAGCCGTCGCGCGAGGCGAAGAAGACGTAGCGGCCGTCCTCGGTGAACTTCGGCCCGCCGTGCAGCGCGTAGCGGCTCGGGAAGCGGTGGATCGGCGCCAGGCGGTCGCCGTCGAGCAGGGTGACGTGGTGGTCGCCGACTTCGACGACGATGAACAGGTTCATCATGTCCACGCCCTTGAACGCGGCGGCGGGCTTTGCCGGCAGGCTGTCGGGCGCGTGGCTGACGACTCGCGAAGCGCGAATGTCGGCTTCGGTCCATGTCGGCGCGGGCGTTACCGGCGTGTAGATCCAGTCGGCGAGCGCGGCGATGTCCTCCTTCGACAATTTGTCGGCGAAGGGCAGCATCTGCGTCGCGACGCGGCCTTCGGCGATGGTCTTGATCGCGTCGGCCTTCTTCAGCCGCTCCAGGCTTTGCGGCAGCAGCGCCGGGCCGGTGATGCCCAGGCGATCGGGACCGTGGCAGACGGCGCAATGCTCCTGGAAGCGTTTGGCCGGGTCGGCGGATTGGGCGCCGGCGGCAAACAGCGCCAGGCAGCAAGCGAGCAGGAGTTTCATGCGATCTCTTCGTCGGTGAGGTAACAGCCGGGGTCTTCCGCCCAGGCGTCGCCCGTGAGCTGCTGGGCACGCACGCGGGTGTTGCCGTTGCAGAGGGCGAGGTGGGCGCAGGTGGCGCAGCGGCCCTTGACCGGTCGCGGACGCTGCTTCAGGCCGGCCATCAGCGGATCGGCGACGTCGGGCCAGATAGCCGAGAACGGCCGCTCGCGTACGTTGCCGAGCGTGTGATGCCACCACATGGTGTCGGGGTGCACGTTGCCGAGGTTGTCGATGTTGGCGACGTTGACGCCCGAGGCGTTGCCGCCCCATTGCGCGAGCTTGGCGCGGATGTGGGCTTCCTTTTCCGGGAACTTGCGGCGCAGCCAGTGGAGAAGGTAGACGCCGTCGGCATCGTTGTTGCCGGTGGTGAATTCGCGTTGCAGCCCGCGTTGCGAGCTCATTTGCGTATGTGCCCAGCAGGTGTCGAAGAGCAGGTCCATCGCCTGCCGCGTCATCTGGTGATGCGCGTCGTCCTTGCGGTTCTTGTTGCCGCGCCCCGCGTAGTTGAGGTGCGAGAAGTAGAAGCGGTCGATGCCTTCGTCCTCGACCAGCTTGAGCAGACCGGGCAGGTCGGCGAAGTTGTCCTGCGTCAGCGTGAAGCGCACGCCGACCTTGAGGTCGGCATCGCGGCACAGGCGGATGGCCTTGAGCGAGGCGGCGAAAGCGCCCTGCTTGCGGCGAAAACGGTCGTGCACCGTTTCGAGGCCGTCGAGGCTGACGCCGACGTAATCAAAGTCAGCCGCGGCGACACGCCGCGTCATGGCCTCGTCGATCAAGGTGCCGTTCGACGACAGCGCGGTGAAGAAACCCAGGGCCTTCGAGCGGTTCGCGATCTCGAAGATATCCGGCCGCAGCAGCGGTTCGCCGCCGGAAAGAATGAGCCCCGGCACCTTGAACGCCTTCAGATCGTCCATGACGCCGAAGACTTCGGCGGTCGTCAGTTCGCCGGCGAAGTCCTTGTCGGCGGAAATCGAGTAGCAGTGCTTGCAGGTGAGGTTGCAGCGGCGCACCAGGTTCCAGATCACCACCGGCCCCGGCGGCTTGCGCACCGGGCCGAGCGGCGTCGGTGCGGCGATCTCGCGCATGAATTGGGATATACGAAACATCAGCGAAACATTCAGTCCTGGATCCGGAGGCCGGTCTTCTTGAGGATGCGCGTGCTGTAGAGCACATCGCCCGCCCGGCAGGCAGTGCCGAGCAGTTCGCGAATGATCGCACATCCGCCCTCGACCTCCGTGCGGGTCTTGCCATGCACCATGGCGAACAGGTTGTAGGGCCAGTCGGGCAACCGGCGCGGCCGGCGGTAGCAGTGGGTGACGAAGGAGAGCCTGCCGATCATCTCGCCGAGTTCGTCGATGCGCTCGTCGGCGACGTCCCAGACGCTCATGCCGTTGGCCGTGTAACCGAGCGCGTAGTGGTTCGGCACCGCGCCGATGCGGCGGATCGTGCCCGTGTCGAGCATGCGCGCAAGCCGGGCCTTCACTTCCTCGGCGCCGATGCCCAGCCGGCCGGCCAGCGCGTCGTAGGGCCGCGGCACCAGGGGCAGGCCGGCCTGGGTCGCGACGATGATCTTGCGATCGATGCCGTCAGGCATCGAGCTTCATCTCCACGAAGTATTCGCGTTCCTTGGGGAAGGCGGCGACGGCGAGACCGGTGGCGGCCTCGATGCGGGCGATCGCGTCGGCGATGCCTTCGGGCTTTTCCGTGGCGAGCACGAACCACATGTTGAAGGCATGCTCGCGCCGGTAGTTGTGCGCCACCTCGGGAAAGGCATTCACCGTCTCCGCAATCCGGTCGAAATCCGCTTCGGGCACTTGCATCGCCGCCAGGACGAAGCGGCCGCCCATGCGCTCGATCTGGAACATCGGGCCGAAGCGCGTGAGGGCGCGCTCGTCGAGCATGCGCTTGAGCCGCGCGAGCAATTCCGCTTCGCTCAGGCCCAGCGGTTCGGCCGCTTCGCGGTAGGGCTCATCGGACAGCGGGAAACCGCCCTGCAGAGCATTGACGATGCGGCGATCGGTTTCGTCCAATGCGTCATCGAGCGATGAAGCCGCCCGCTCACTGGCCATCGAAGTAGCGTGCGCCCCGCTGCTTGAAGCGGCGGGTGCTGAACAGAACCTCGCAGGGATGGCCGGCAACGCGGCACAGGCGCTCGACGACGGGCAGCACTTCCTCGCGCGAGCGGCCGTGCACCATGCAATAGAGGTTGTAGGGCCATTGCGGCAGGTGGCGCTCGCGCCGGTAGCAGAGCGTCACACCCTGCTCGCCGGCGAGGCGGGTGCCGACCGTGGAAACCGTCGCGTCGGGCACGTCGAATACCACCATGGCGTTGGCCGTGTAGCCGAGTTCGTGGTGGCGGACGACGACGCCGAGGCGTTTCACCACGCCTGACTTCTGCCAGTCGGCGATGATGGAGATCACCTCGGCTTCGGTCATGCCGATGCGTTGCCCGAGCGTGGCGAACGGCCGTGCCACCAGCGGCAGGCCGGGTTGCAGGGCGGCGACCAGGCGACGCTGTTCGCTCGAGAGCGCGAGTCGCTCGAAGCTGCCGGCGGCGGGCCGGTCCTTGATGCCGCTGCAGAGATCGAAGCCGAGATCGATATGGAATTGCTCGACCAGTGGCAGCGAGAGTACGCGGCAACCGCTGTCGGCGGCGATGCCGTCGAGCGCTGCCGACAGTGCGGCCTCGTCGGCGGCGGTGGCGACGAACCAGAGGTTGTAGTGATGGTCGCGCTGGTAGTTGTGGTTGATTTCACGGCGCGCCGACACCTGCGCCGCGATTGCTTCCAGGCGCTCCGGCGGTACGGCGACGGCGGCCAGCGTGCTGACGCCGACGCGCCAGGGCGCGAACACCGCGCCGACGCGGCTGATGGCGCCGCGCCGCTGCAGGCGGTCGAGCGCCGCCAGGATTTCGTCCTGGCGGCACGCCAGGCGGCCGGCGATCTCGGCGAACGGCTCGGCCACCAGCGGCAAGCCGCGCTGGAAGTCGTTGAGCAGCCGGAATTCGGTGGGCGAGTAGGGTGCGTCCATGCTAGAAGCCGGTTCGATGGGCACGGGCGGTGAAGAAAATGCCGGAGGGGCTGTCGACGGCGAGTGTCGCCTTGCGCGCGAAGCTGGCGGTGTCGTAAATGCCGACGGTGTTGTCGTCGCGCGCCGAAAGCCAGATTTCCTCGCCGCGCGGCGTGAATTCCATGTGCAGGATGGCCTTTCCGGGCTGCAGGGTCTGGACGACTTGGCTGCTCGGCGTGTCGATTACCTGCACCCAAGCGTTGTCGGGGAAAGCGAAATTGACCCAGACCTGCCGTCCGTCCGGGCGGGCCATGACGAACACCGGCTGTCCTTTCACCGGGATGCGGCAGACTTACTGCCAGGTCGTGGTGTCGACCACCAGTACCTCGTGGCGGCCGATGGCCGGCAGGTAGGCGCGGTTGCCGGCTACGGCCCAGCCGCGCAGATGCGGCATCTTGAACACCGGCAGTTTTTCCTGGCCCTTGCCGTAGTTTTCGAGAATCTTCTTGGCACCGGCCTGAGGCTGCCAGGTATCGAGCAGCGCGATGCCATCCTCGCCGAACAATCCCGCCATGTAATGCCGGCCATTGGGCGTGACCAGGCCGTCGTAGGGCTGCTGGCCGGCGGCGAACTTCTGCGTGCGCGGATGGCGCGGATCGGCAAGGTCGGTGATCCAGATCTCGCCGGCATCGAACAGCGCATAAGCGAAGCGCTGCGCGGCAAGATCGGCGAGGCCGACGACTTTCGAGTTCGTCGGTACCTCCGAGAGCAGTTCGAGCGTCGCGGCGTCGAAGACCTTGATACCGCCCGGCGTGTAGTTCTGGGCGATGACGAGGCGGCCGTCCTGCGAGATCGCGCCGCCGATGCTGTTGCCGGCCTGGATGACGCGCTTGTCGATCCTCGCCTGCAGCAGATCGATCTTGGTCAGGCCGCCGTCGCGACCGAAGACGTAGGCGTAGCGGCCGTCGCGCGAGAACACTGCCGAGGCGTGCGAGAGATCGCCCAGCCCCTCGACGCGGGCGAGGATGCTGTGCGCCGTGGTATCGACGATGGCGACGCGACCGCTGGCGCGCTCGATGACGATGCCGAGGTCGCCCGTGCCTCTAAGCGTCGGGGTTTGGGCGCAGCCGGCGAGCATCGCCAGCAGGAGGATCAGCAGCGCTCTCATTCCCGCGCTCATTCCTTAGGAAATCCGGTCATCAGCTTTTCGACGATCCAGCGGATATCGGCTTCACTCAGGATCGTCTTCCAGGGCGGCATGGCGGTGCCCGGCCGGCCGGCGTGGATGGTGGCGGCCAGTCCCTCGAGAGGCTTGTCGCGCAAGGCTTCCGGCGTCAGCGGCAAGCCGAGGCCGCCGGTCAGCTGCATGCCGTGGCAGGAACCGCAATCCTGGCGCACCAGGTGAACGAGTTCCCGCTGGCGCATCGGCGTCGGCTCGCCGGCTTGTACGGCGAGCGCTGTCAGCGGAACGGCAAGGAAGAGCAATGGCGTAATTCTCATGCGGGTAGGATGGTACCAGCCCCTTGGGCCTGCATTGACTCGAATCAAAGGCGCCTATTCGGAGACTTCGATCCTGCCCTTCATTTCCTCGTGCGGGCCGCAGCGGTAGGGGTAGCTGCCGGGCTTGTCGAAAACGCGCGAGAAGGATTCACCGGGGAAGAAGCGCTCCGACTCGAATCCTTCCGGTCCGAGGAAGAGCACCGAATGGGCGGTACGCTTCTCGTTGTTCACCCACTTTACCGTCGTGCCGCGGCTGACTTTCAGCTCCGCCGGGTTGAACTTGTAATCGGCGATGCCGACCTCCACCGTCTCTCCACCATGGCAAACGGGGACAGCCAGGAGTAACCCGACTGTCCCCGCCAGGAGGGGACTGCTGCGAATCACTGCTTTACGGCGGTGATGTCGGCCTTGGTATCGATGCCCAGCGAATAGCCCATGGAAACGAAGTGGTAGCGCCCATGGGTGTAGTCGTCATGGATCGCCATGCCGAAGTTGACGGTCTTGCCCGGTGCCAACGCGATGTCACCCGTGCCACCGGCAAGCTTGCGCGTGAAGGTGACCGTCCAGGTATCGCCTTTCTTCTCGCCCTTGGCTTCGACCAAGGCACTGCCACCCGTCATTTCCCGCTTCTCGGCGACGTAGCCATCGGTGCCCTTGTTGGACTTGCTTTGCCACTGCACCAGATCGAGGAAGCGGCCGCCTGCGACGCTGCCGCCTTCGACATATTTGGTCTTCTTGTCGTCCTTGGCATCCGGCATGGTGCGCGAATCCTCATGACAGGTGCCCCAGCAGCCGCCCCTGTTGGCGATGTCGATTTCCTTCTTGCCCGACTTGATCATCAAACCGTCGTTGGCCAGCATGAAGGCGAGCTTGACCTGATTGTCCGGGTCCATCTTCTCGGCGCCGCCAGGCGGCTGCTTCCAGGTAAAGCGCAGATAAAGGTTGGTGCCATCATGCGCGGCCTGAACGTTCACCGGAATCGAGCCAACCTTGCCCTTGATGACCTTCGGCTCGAGCTTCTGGCCAGTCACCATCTTGTTGCCCATGTCGGCCAGTTCCTTTTCGTGGCAGGCGGAGCAACTATCGCCCTCGCGCAAGCCGCGGGCGCCGCTATGCTCGGTGCCTTTGTTGATCCACTCCATCGGGGCGGCGCCAGGGTAAAAGACGGTAACAGTGCGGCCCGGCACCTTGCTCCAGTCGGCCGGCGCGGCGGCAAGCGCCGAACCGGCGGCGAGGGCGAAACTGGCGGCGAGCACGGTGGCCTTGAGGTGTTGAGAGGTCATAGGTTCTCCTTGAGTTAGGCGGATATCCACAGGAATTCAACGCAACGGCGAACGAGAAGTTTACTCTTCTTCGTCCTCATCCTTCATGCCCTTGGGCTTCTGGTGCGCAATGCCCTTGTGGCAGTCGATGCAGGTCTGCTTGCGTTCCGTGGCCTTCGCCGGATTCATGCCATCGAAACTGTGGCAGTTGCGGCATTCGCGCGAATCGCTCGCCTTCATGCGTTCCCACTCGTGCGTGGCCAGTTCCAGGCGCTTGGCCTCGAACTTTTCCATGGTGTCGATGGTGCCGGTAAGCTTGCCCCAGACTTCACCGGAGGCCTTGATCTTGCGTAGCATCTTGTGCGTCCAGTCCTTCGGCACATGGCAGTCGGAACAGATGGCGCGCACGCCGGTGCGGTTCTGATAATGCACGGTCTTCTTGTACTCCTGATAGACCGTGTCGCGCATCTCGTGGCACGAGACGCAGAATTCCAGGGTGTTGGTGGCTTCCATGGCCGTTCCATGAATCACACTCCCCGTTCTTGCAAAGAAAAAAGGGGCGGCGAAGCCGCCCCTGGGTTACTTTTTAGTAGACGTCCTTGACCGTGTTGTAGACGTTGAACTTGCCGGTCGGGGTGATCATCTTCGGATCGGTGATCACTTTCTTGACCTTCAGGGTCTTGTCGTCATAGACGACGATCGCCGACTGGTCGGTCTTGCCGCCCCACAGCGAGATCCAGACCTCGGTGCCGTCCTCGTTGAACTCCTGATGCACCGCGCGACGCAAGGCCTTGGTCACCGGAAGGCCGGAATCCTTGGCGACGTCGATCTTGACTGGCGGCTTGGACAGATCGTTCAGATCGAAGACGAGGTTGGTCTCGGCGTTCTCGCGCTCGGGGTTCATCGGCATGTCGGTCCACAGATGCTTGGACTTCGGATGCGTCTTGACGAACAGGTTGCCGGCACCCGGTGTCTTCAGCTCCTCGACGACCTTCCAGTTGTACTGCTTGAACTTCGCGTACTTGGGATCGTCGGTCGGCGTCGAGATCAGCGAGATCACGGCATCGCCCAGGTGACCCGTCGCCCAGACCGGGCCATACTTCGGATGGATGAAGTTGGCGCCGCGACCCGGGTGCGGAATCTTCTTGGTGTCGACCAGCGCGGCGAGCTTGCCGGTCTTGGTATCGACCGCCGCGACCTTGTTCGAGGCGTTGGCCGCGACCAGGAAGTAGCGCTTGGTGTAGTCCCAGCCTCCGTCGTGCAGGAACTTGGCGGAGTTGATCGTGGTGGTCTTCAGGTTGTTGAGGTCGCTGTAGTCCACCAGCAGGATCATGCCGGTTTCCTTGACGTTGATGACCCACTCGGGCTTGATGTGCGAGGCGACGATCGACGCGACGCGCGGCTCGGGGTGGTATTCGCCATCGACGGTCATGCCGCGGGTCGAAACCACCTTGAGGGGCTTCAGCGTGTCGCCTTCCATGATCGAGTACTGGGGCGGCCAATAGGAGCCACCGACCAGGTACTTGTCCTCGAAGCCCTTGAACTTGGAGGTGTCGACCGAACGGGCATCGGAACCGATCTTGACGGTGGCGACCGTGGTGGGCTTCTCGAACCAGAGGTCGATCAGCGTCACCAGGCCGTCGCGGCCAACCGTGTAGACATAGCGGCCGGAAGCCGACAGGCGGGAGATATGCACCGCGTAGCCGGTCTTCAGGATCTGCCAGATTTCCTTGGTGTCGCCGTCGATCAACGCCAGTTCGCCGGTGTCGCGCAGCGTGACGGCGAAGATGTTGTTGAGGTTGATCTTGCTCATCTGCTTCTTCGGCCGCTGGTCGACCGGCACGATGAGCTTCCAGCTGTCGTTCATGTCCTTCAGGCTGAACTCCGGCGGGATATCAGGCGTGTTCTGGATGTAGCGCGCCATGATGTTGATTTCTTCCTTGGTCAGGATGTCGTCGTAGTTGACCATGCCGCCTTCGGTACCCAGGGCGATGATCTTCTGCAGACGATCGGTTCCCAGCTTGAGCGTGCCGCCCGAGGTTTCCCGGCCATCCTTGTCCTTCTTGGACCAGGCTGGCTCGAGGTTCTTGCCGGTGGCGCCCTTGCGCAGCACACCGTGACAGCCGGCGCAGCGCTCGAAGTAGATCTTCTTGCCGATGGCCTTTTCTTCAGGCGTCATCGCCGGAGCAGCTTCCTGGGCAAACGCCTGAGCGATGGACAGCGGCAGGGTCGCCGCAGTCAGGGCGCTGGCAATCCAATACGATTTCTTCATACATCCCCCTATATAGGACAAGAAAAAGCGGCATACATGCGCGCCAAACCAAAAGCGATACTTTCCCAGTGTAGCCCCTCGAAAACCTTGACAGCAGTCAAGGTTTTTGGGAAGGGGTTTTTCGGAAGGCAAAATCACCCTGATTCCATTGCGGCTACAACGCACTCGGCTACTATACCCCGGCAACCCGCGCCAGAAGGGGGGCATGCCAAGAAAATTAATTCGGCGCAAGCGCAAAAGGGGCTTGAAGCCTAGACAATAGGCAGTACAATCGCCGTGGCTATACGCCCGTCGAAAGCATTTCTACAGATCAAC
>JAGVUA010000098.1 GCA_019136545.1 Betaproteobacteria bacterium | reverse complement strand
TTCTCCCAGTGCGGCTCGAAGACGTGTTTGCGGACTAGATGCGCGCCGACCTCCTCCAGCCACTCGGGCTGGATCTGAGCGATGCAACGCGCGAAGAGCCGGGATGTTTCCACCAGTTCCGCCGCCACGATCCAGCGTCCTGCCTTCCTGACCAGCGTCGAGCCCGGATGGACGAAGAACTTGATGCCGCGCGCGCCGGTGTAGTCCTTGTCTTCTTCGTTGCGCAGGCCGATGTGGCCGAGCAGGCCCGTCAGCAGCGCCTTGTGGATCGCCTCGTAGCTCGCCGGCAGCTGGTTCTCCTTCCAGCCGTGCTCGGTGCAGAGCGTGTGCAGTTGCCCATGCACGTCGCGCCACTCGCGCACGCGCAGCCACGACATCCACTCGCGCCGGCACCACTGTCGCTGCTTGTTCGACGATTCGTGCTTCCACACTTCGTCGGCCGCCGCCCACATCTTGAGGTAGGAGAGGAATTCCGACTTCTCGTCCTTCCATTTGGCGTGCGCCTGGTCGGCGCTGCCCGCCTGCTCCGGCGGGCGCTCGCGCGGGTCCTGCACTGACAGCGCGGCGGCGATGACCAGCATTTCCTTGAGGCAACCATGCTGCCGCGCGGCGAGGATCATGCGGCCGATCTTGGGATCGAGCGGCAGTTTCGCCAGCTCGTGGCCGACGCTCGTGAGTTCCTTGCTCGTTTCGTCAATCGCCCCCAGCTCCGCCAGCAGCGAATAGCCGTCGGCGATCATGCGCGGCGCCGGGCGTTCGAGGAACGGGAACGCCTCGACGTCCCCCAGATGCAGCGCCTTCATGCGCAGGATGACGCCGGCCAGCGAGGAGCGCAGGATTTCCGGATCGGTGTAGGGCGCGCGCTTGGCGAAATCCTCCTCCGAATAAAGCCGGAAGCAGACGCCCGTCGCCACGCGGCCGCAACGGCCGGCGCGCTGCTTCGCCGCCGCTTGCGAAACGGCCTCGACCTGCAGCTGCTCGACCTTGTTGCGATGGCTGTAGCGCTTCACTCGCGCCAGGCCGCTGTCGATGACATAGCGGATGCCCGGCACGGTCAGTGAGGTTTCGGCGACATTGGTCGCCAGCACCACGCGGCGGCCCTGATGCGGCGCGAACACGCGGCTTTGCTCCTGCGCCGACTGGCGCGCGAACAGCGGCAGGATTTCCAGCCCCGGCGCATTGTGGCCAAATGAGTGCTTGCGCAGCGCCTCGGCCGCCTCGCGGATCTCGCGCTCGCCGGGCAGGAACACCAGCGCGTCGCCGGCGCCTTCGCGATGCGCCTCGCTCACCGCGTCGACGATGGCCGAGTTGAGGTCGGCATCGCGGTCCTCGTCATACGGCCGCCAGCGCGTTTCGATCGGATACAGGCGACCCGACACCTCGATCACCGGCGCGCCGTCGAAATGCCTGACGAAGCGCTCGGCGTCGAGCGTCGCCGAGGTCACGATCACCTTCAGATCCCGGCGCCTCGCCACGACTGACTTTAGATAGCCGAGCAGGAAGTCGATGTTGAGGCTGCGCTCGTGCGCCTCGTCGATGATCAGCGTGTCGTACTGGCGCAGCAGCGGATCAGTCTGCGTCTCGGCGAGCAGGATACCGTCGGTCATCAGCTTGATATAGCTGTCGGACGAGGTCTTGTCGGTGAAGCGGATCTTGTAGCCGACGTAACGACCGAGTTCGGACTTCAGCTCCTGGGCGATGCGCGCGGCGGTGGCGCGCGCGGCGATGCGGCGCGGCTGCGTGTGGCCGATCAGCCCCGCGCAGCCGCGGCCGAGTTCGAGGCAGATCTTCGGCAGCTGCGTGGTCTTGCCCGAACCGGTCTCACCGCAGACGACCACCACCTGATGCGTCCGAATCGCTTCGGCGATCTCTTCGCGACGAGCGACGATCGGCAGCGCCTCGTCATAGGCGATGGTCGGCCGGGCGGCCAGCCGGGCTTCCGGATCAAACTTCATATCAACCGGGAGTAAATTCCGGAATCGCCCGTACCATGAACTCGTCGAACAGTGGCACGGTGAATGCCATGTCGCCATGCGCTGGGCTATAAATCATCCCCTTCTTGATGAGCTTGGAGCGTACCGGCCCGATGCCTTTGACCGACATGCCCAAGGTGGCCGCGATGTCGCCCGTGCGGTGGTCGCCCGGGCCGAGATGAGCCATCGCGCGCAGGAAGTTCTTCTCTCCCGGTGTCAGGCGATCAAACCTAACCCGGAAGAAATTTTTGTCCAGCCGGCGCATCACTGCCGGCGTGGCGTCCCGGACGATCCGCAAGGTGATCGGACTCGCGTTCGCCACGTTCCATGACTGGTATCCCCATTCCTGAATGAAGTAGGGATATCCATGCGTCAACCGAAATACTTCCTGGAGCGCATCCTCGCAAAAATCGACGCCAGCTTCCCGAGCCGGCTCGCGCAGGGCCTTGGCCGCATCATCAGCCGATAGCGCGCCAATGTCGGGAAAATTGAACAATCGCTCCGCATACGATTTCGACTCGCCCGCCATGCCGGGCAACACCGGCAGGCCAGCGGCAAGCAGCACCAGCGGCAACTGCTTCTGCTGCATCTTGTGCATCGCCATGATGACGGCGCCCAGTTCCTTCTGGCTCAAATACTGAATTTCGTCGATCAGGATGGCAACGGCACTGCCACGTTCCTCCGCCGCCTCGGCGATAGCCATGAATAGATTGGGCAGGTCGATTTCGAGGTCGCCGCTATCCGCGGTACCTTTTGCCGGTTCGATATCCAACCCAAGCGCCACGTCACCCACCGTTAGCTTGATACTGCCGATGAAGCTGCGCAGCACCGCCAAGCCACGCTTCACCTTGTCGCCCGCCCCAGCCGTTCGATCCAGCTCGTACAGCAGGCCACGCAGCGGCGGATAAATCAGTTCGCCCAACGATTTTTCCTCATGAGCTTCCATCAGGATCGTTTGATAACCGGCAGCCTTCGCCATGCGTTCGATTTCGTTCAACAGCACGGTTTTGCCTACTCCGCGCAATCCCGTTAGCAGCAGGCTTTTTTCCGGGCGCTTTTGCTTTACGCGCCCCAATAGAATGCGCGCCTGCTCCAGCAACGGGTCGCGCCCGACCAGTTCGGGCGGCGGCGCCCCCGCGCCGGGGGAAAAAGGATTGATGATCGGATCCATGGACCCCTCCAGCCATAAGCTCTCTATACGATTCTATCGAAAAATTGATAGACATATATAGATCATGTTAGAAGTTACTAGAGATGCGAGTCTGAAAACCACCTGACGCCAAATTAGACATTGCTGGTCGACGATCAACTCCATTCACCCCATCCGCAGCGCGCCGGATGTCCGGGATGGCGAGCCTGTTGCACACTCGGGCATCGCCCCACTGAACAAGCCGCTCCTGAAATGATTGCCATTGCGCTGGAATACAGAAATTTGGCATCGGCATTTCCCGGCGGCGCAAGCCAACCCATTGGACTCTCGCTATACTGCAACAAAATTACCAGGCTCCGCCCCATCGAAGCGGAGCCGGATAGGAGTGGCGTATGTCGGTCGTAGTCAATCTCAAGGATGCGGCCCCGGGTTTCGTTGCGGGAGCCGAGGTCGCCTATTCGGATGATCCGCGCGATACCGGTTGGGTCGCCAAGAACATTCCTTGCCAGCACGCCTGCCCGGCGGGCACGAATATCCCGGCTTACATTCGGGCGATTGCCGAGGGCCGCCACGGCGACGCCTACGAGATCAACCGCGAGGCCAACGTGCTGCCGGGCGTGCTCGGCCGAATCTGCTCGCGACCGTGCGAAAGCGCCTGCCGGCATGGCTGGCCGGGCAACGGCGAGCCGGTCGGCATCTGCAACCTGAAGCGTTCGGCGGCCGACATGAAGCACGCCAGCCACCGCATCACGGAAAAACTGTTCGCGCCGACGGGCAAGCGTGTCGCCATCGTCGGTGCCGGCCCGGCCGGCGTGGCGGCGGCGCACGATCTTTCCGTGCTCGGCCACGACGTGACGCTGTTCGAGCGTGAAAGCCACCCGGGCGGCATGCTGCGCTACGGCATCCCGGCCTTCCGGCTGCCGCGCGACATTCTCGAGGTGGAGCTCCATAACGCCCTGCGCCTGGGCGTCGAACTGAAACTGGGCGCGGGGGTAGGCCAGCGGACGGACATGCCGGTTGCCCGCCTGCTGCAGGATTACGATGCCGTGCTGCTCACCGCCGGCTGCATGGCGCCCTTGCCCCTGCCGCTCGATGGCGAATGGCAAAACCGCGACCCGGCCGACGTCTGTCCGGATATCGAGCATGGCCTGCCTTTCCTGATGGCCCTGCACCGCGACGAGAAAAAAACCGTGCGCAAGCGCGTCGCCGTCGTCGGCGCCGGCTTCACGGCGCTCGACTGCGCGCGGGTGGCATCGCGCCTGGGCGCCCAGGAAGTCATCATCCATATCCGCACCGGCGAGGAATACATCCCGGTCACCAAGGAAGAGATTTTCGAGGCCAAGCGCGAGGGCATCCGCATCCGCGGCCTGCGGACGCCGGTCGGCATCGAACTCGACGCCGACGGCCGGCTCACCGGCGTGCGTTTCGTGCAGAACCGCCTGGGCGGCTGGCGCGAAGGCGGCCGGCGGCAGGCGATACCGATTCCCGGTTCCGAGTTCGTCGAACCTTGCGATACGCTGCTGATCGCCATCGGTCAGAAGACGGTGAACGACTTTCTCGATATCCCGGTCGAGCTGGACCGCTGGCAGAACGTGCGCATCGGCGAGGACGGCATGACTTCGGTCAAGGGCCTGTTCGCCGCCGGCGACTACGTCACCGGCCCGACCACCGTGATCGAGGCGATCGGCCGGGGCCGCCAGGGCGCGGCGCACGTCGATACCTGGCTGATGGGACATCCGCGCCGGCGCAAGGTGGTCCGCATCATGCCCGTCGCCGGCCCCTTGCGCGAGCGCGCCTTCGACTTCATCGGCCGCCAGGAAATGCCGACGGAACCGCCCAACGAGCGGATACGCTCTCGAACGCAGGAAGTCGAAACCGGCTTATCCCCCGAAACCAGCCATGAAGAAGCCAAGCGCTGCTACTTGTGCAACCTGAACTACCAGATCGACGTCGACCGCTGCATCTATTGCCGCGCCTGCATCGAGGTAGCGCCGCGCGCATGCATCAAGCTGGTCGAGGGCGTCGACATGGAGACGGATGGCAGCTACGGCAAGCTGCGCGAGGCCAAGGAATGGAATCGCGTCGGCGCCATCTGGATCGACAACAACGAGTGCATCCGCTGCGGCGCCTGCTTCAAGGTCTGTCCGGTGAAATGCATCTCCATCACCCGCAACGAGTTCGTCGAGGTGGACCAGCCATGAGCACACCGCGTCACCATGTGGTCATCGGCAGCGGCGTGGCCGGCAACCAGGCGGCCGAAACCCTGCGCCAGCGCGACCCGGAGAGCCGTGTGACCATGATCACGGTCTCCAAGCTGCCGTTCTTCAACCGCTACGATCTGCCGCGGGTCTTCCGCGGCGAGCGCGACTGGCGCAAGTTCGTCATTTATCCGGCCGAGTACTATCTCGACAACCGGATCGCCTTGCGTCGCGCCACCAAGGTAGTGAATGTCGACGGCACGCGCCAGACGCTGACGCTCGAGCACAACGAAACCGTCCGCTTCGATACGCTGCTGGTCGCCTCCGGCGCCAGCGCCTACATGCCGGCCGAACTGGCCGAATACCAGCCGCTCATGCATGCCTTCGGCGCCTTCCGCGACGCCGTTGCCGCCGCCGATGCGCTGCCCAAGGACGGCCACGTCATCCTCATGGGCGGCGACACCATCGGTCTCGATCTCGGCCGCACCCTGCTCGACGTCGGGTACCGCGTCACGGTCGTCGCCGAGAAGCACACCTTCTGGCCGCACGAAATAGCCGCCGAAGACAGGCCGCGCTACATCCAGGCGCTCGCCGACATGGGCTTCGAGGTGGTCGACGGCCACGCGCGCGGTGAAATCGCCGCCGTGCGCGCCGGCGCGCCGGGCCTGTCGCCGCGCCGCGTGGTGTTCCATGACGGCTCGGAAATCCATGGCGACATCGTCATGCCTTTCTTCGGCGTCGCCCCGGCGCTCGACTTCATGCTCGGCTCGGGCGTCGATATCGAGCGCGGCCTGCTCGTGAAGCCCAGCTTGCGCACCACCAACGAGGCCATCTACGCCGCGGGCGATGTTTGTCAAATCTGGTCGGACGCCGACAAGCGCTATCACTTCTACCACGGCTGGAAGAACGTGCGCGCCATGGGTGAACTGGCGGCACGCAACATCACCGGCGCCGACGAACCCTGGGCACCCATCCAGGATGAAAGCCTGCCGCTGGCCACCGACGGCCGCATCCACTCGCCCTTCTGGGAGTACGCATGAACAAGACCGACATCCAGATCGCCATCTGCGGCTCGGCCGGCGAAGGCACCATCGCCGCCGGCGACATCTTGAGAAGCGCCCTGGCGGGCGCCGGCTACCGCATCATTGCCTTCGACGCCTACCCGGCCGAGATTCGCGGTTTCGGCAAATGCGTGGCGCGGTTGCGCGTCACCACCGAGCAGGCCTATTCGCTGAAGGAAAAATCCGACGTGCTGGTCTGCCTCAACGATGACCACGGCATTCCGCACATCGGCGAGGTGCGCAACTACGGCGCCGTCATCTACGAGGCCAAGTCGATCGTGCCGCTCGCCGAAGGCAGCCATGTCAGCGCCCACATCCTGCCCGGGCAGGTGCCCTATCCGGTGCCGATCCGCGAACTGTCGGAGCGCGCCACCGGCGCCGTGCGATCGCGCAACATGGTGGTGGTCGGCTACATCGCCGGACTTTACAAGCTGTCGCGCGAGCCCTTCTACAAGATCATCGACGCCAAGTTCAAGAACAAGGGCAGCGTCGCCGCGCAGAACCGCAAGGCTTTCGACGCCGGCTACGACCTCGGTGCCGACACCTTCAAGCTCGACGACGTCCAATTCGGCGCGCCCGGGGAAATGTTCCATGCCACCATGCTGAACGGCAATGCCGCCGTCGCGCGGGGCTGCCTCGACGCCGGCATCGATACCTTCTTCGGCTATCCGATCACGCCCGCCACCACCATCATGGAGAAACTGGCGGCAGAAATGCCCAAGCGGGGCAAGCGGCTGTTGCAGACCGAGGATGAAATCGCCGCCATCGCCACCACCATCGGCGCCGGCTATACCGGCGCGCGCGCCGCCACCGCGACTTCCGGCCCCGGGCTGGCGCTGATGTCGGAAATGCTCGGCCTCGGCGTCATGGCCGAGGTGCCGAGCGTGGTCTTCGTCTCCCAACGCGGCGGCCCGGCCACGGGCATTCCGACCAAGACCGAGCAGGCCGACCTCAACATCGCCCTGCATGGCGGCCACGGCGATGCGCCGCGCATCGTCATCGCCCCGACCAACGTCGATGGCTGCTACCGTTGCGCCGGCAAGGCCTTCGAAATGGCGGAGCGCTACCAGACGCCCGTCATCGTCCTGCTGGACCTGTATCTGTCCAACCGCTATGAAACCGTGGCGCTGCCGGGCAAGTCGCCATTCGAAGCCGACAGCGACAAGCCGCTGGCCAAGCAGGATCTCGGCGCGGGCTACAAGCGCTTTGCCTACACCGACGATCATGTCAGCCCGCGCGCGCTGCCCGGCATGGCCGGCGGCATGCACGTCGTCACCGGCCTGGAGCACAACGAGCTCGGCCGGGTCAACGAACAATCCGACGTCCATGAGGCGATGAGCCGCAAGCGCCACGAGAAACTCAAGGCCGCGCTCGATCATCCCGATTTCACGGTCTACAAGCGTTTCGGCGACGAAGGGTCGGTCGATGTCGGCATCCTCGGCTGGGGCTCGAGTTTCGGCGAATGTCTGGAAGCCATGTTCCTGGCGCGCCGGGAAGGCATCCGCTGCGCGGCCTTCAAGGTGGTCATGCTCTCGCCGTTCCCCGTCGAGGCCGTCACCGCCTTCATGGCCGACTGCGGCGCCGTGCTGGTGCCCGAGCTCAATTACCAGGGACAGTTCGCCCAGCTGGTGCAGGCCGAGACCTGCCGGCCGGTTCATCGCTACAACCGCGTCACCGGCACGCCGCTGCGTGTCGAGGACATCTACGCCGAA
>JAGVUA010000089.1 GCA_019136545.1 Betaproteobacteria bacterium | reverse complement strand
GCATTGATTACTACCGCGCAGCCGTCCACTCCTACTGCATCCGAACCGACGAAGAATCGTCCATCAGCAATCGACAGCAGGTAATGTGCATCTTCGTCAGAATCAACGTCGCAACACAGTGGCCCGTCTTCAATCCGACGATAGAACGTGTAGATCGTGCCGCCTACATCAACAACTACCGTTCCGTCTCGCCTTGGTTGAATGTTTGTCAGGATAAACATGTTCTCCAATCGAAATATAGGGGCGTCCATGCGCCCCTATCGTCACACCATTCGGGCATGAAGTCGGCGTTATGCCGCCTTGTACAACAGCGTTACCCCAAGCGTGAAAGCTTGTGCTATCGTCGGCGCGGTCGTCACCTTGACCCCGAGCTTTCGGTCAGAACTGGACTTCGTTACGGATTCCATCGCCACCCCGTTACGGGTGAGCGACTGGCTTGATGCTGCGGTAACTGCGGTCGTCGTACCCCAGTGCGCACCTCCATCTGCGGAATCCGTCGACAGGCTTGAACCTGACCCATCCCAGATGCCGACCTGAAGCACCATGGCCGCCGTACTGGTGTCCGGGTCGGTCATGTCGACGCGCACATCGATCGGGATACACCCGGCCGGCAAAATACCGATCTGCCCAATCGTGTTCAGTGCCGCGTCCGCCGTAGCCATCGACAACGTGAAGCGGGTTGACAGGACTTCCGGTCCGGCCGGCGTCGGAACCGGGAGGCGCCCGGAGATGTAGTCGTTACTGTTGGTAAATGCCATGTCTCAAATCCTCCGATTACCGGCTGGCGGCGTAGGTGTCCATGGCGAAAACGCCGAAATCCTGTGCGCCGATTGGTGTAGTGAACGAAACCTTCTTCGTGCCCCAGGTGCAGTTCGACGAGATCACGACCTGGTTGCCGTTGTCGCGCACTTCTTCGTGCCAGTCGAAGCGCAGACCTGTGCCAGGCGATCCGTATGCGTCGACGAGCGCCTGTGACCCCATAAACAGCGCGCGCGCAGCCTCATACGTGCCGCCGGCGCCATAGTCGTTGAACCGGATCACGTTGCGATGGCTGTGCAGGATGCATCCCCGGTACATTCCGAGCGATCCCTTGACCATCGGAGACTTCCGACCTTCTGACGTGGCGATCGCCTTCTGGATGTCCAGCCACTGCCCGGTTCCTGTGTTCGAGCGCAGGTCGTCTTCCTGGAACGTGTGCATGACGCAAACGAACACTTCCTCGCCGTCGATTTTGCACGGCTGCAGGACCGGGATGTCCGTTGCCCCGCCGCCCTGGCTGTCCGCCTTGGTCTTCGCGCGATCCACCAGACGCAAATCGAAGGTGTCACTGCCGGCAGCTCCAGCAGCTTCGTTGGTCATGTTGCTCTTCGCTGTCGAATTACCACCGTACAAGATGTGATGGATGTCCGGGGCGACCAGGGCGTTGTTCGCGCGCCCAGTGTATCCAGTCGGAAGAATGAAATTGGTGTTGACCCCGCGAGCTCCGGACAGGTAGATGAACCGGAGTTCATCCTTGAGGCGAGCCCACCAGCTACTTTGCTGCCGGCGAGCCTTCTCGCGCAGGTTGTGCAGAGTCCGCTTGCGGGTCATGCGGCCGCCGGTGTTCACGCCGCAGCGCGCCTGGTCGATGTAGATCGTGTCGGTGTAGAACCTTTGCGCCTCTTCCTTGCCTTCGAGGATGTCGTCGCCCTCGACGGGCGCCATCTTCAGCTCGGCGAGAAGGTCGTAGGTGATCTGTTCGCCGGCGTCCGACTCCAGTTCGGACAGCAACTGGATCGGCACCTCGGCCTCGGCGCCACGGCCGACAAAGCGCTGGCCAAAATAGGACTTCTGTGATTCGTCGTATGCCAGAAGTCCGGCATACCGTTTGACTGCTTTGGCGTCGTTGACGCCGACGATGGTTCGCGCCATTGATAGGGGCTCCTGTAACGATGTTCATTCGCATCCATGGAGCACTCCTGCGCGCCACTGCCGCACTTACTACGTGGCGGCTACCTTGCCATGCTTGGTGATGTCGGTAAAGGCGTGCGGAGTCTCTCAACCTCGCGCGGCGCCACGAGCCGCAGCCTGGCGCTGCGGCCCGATTTATGCAGCAGCTCGACCACGACGCTATCGCCTATGGCGAGCTGCTCTCCTACGGTCACATCGACGGTCAGCGTCGACCTTCCGTCGCTATCCGGCACGGGCGTACTTCTCCCGCTGCGCCGGCGTCATCCTGGCGATCGCCGACTCTAGATCCAGACCGTCGAGCGCATCGACATTCCCGAATTCGTCGCTGACATCTCCTGGGCCGTCCGATCCGGGCACATGGGCCAGGGTCTTCGGGACGGCCTTGAGATCCGGCTTCCTCGGCGCTGGCCGCCCCTTGGTCGGAGGATTCTCGTTTCCCGTAGCGGGCACAGTGCCGCGCCGCGCGTTGACCAGTTTGTGGGCCTCCTGCAGGAACCACTCACTGCTCCGCTGCGCGTTTTCTGGATCGTTGGCGAGAACCTTGACAAACGTGTCGAGGTCTCTCGCCCGCGCAGCGTCCGTTCGATAGTAGACCTGCTCGGATTCCGCCACCCGATCAAGGAAGCGATGGACAGCCTGCTTCCACTCACGGGCGCTGGCCTGCTCTTCCATCTCATGCGAGATCTCCGCCTTTATCTTGGCGGCCATCAGTGCGTCACGCAGCTCCGTGATCTTGCTCAGTTCGGCGACGTACTCGCTTACCTCAAGATCACCTTCCTGAAACCTCTGCAACAGATCGCTTTGCGCCGTGTGCGTCGCCGAGATCTGCTCCTGGAAGTCGGCAGGAAGCACCGCTGCCTGATAGCTCGCAGCCGGCTGGCGCTCCGATGCCGGCGGCTGCGCGGCGGCCGAATCGGCGTTGGCAGCAGCAATCGTTTCAGGATCAGCGTCGCCGTCTTGGTCGTCGTCGTCGCCGACCTCATCTGATGGCTCGTCGTCGTCTTCGTCATCATCGTCGCCGTCATCGCCGTCTCCGGCAACCAACTGCAGCAGATCCCGGTCTTCGTCGCTCAGGTCGTCTCCGTTGATCGCCGAGAGTTCTTCATCCGACAGCGTTGATGCATGGTGTTCGTCCAAACTGATTGTCATATGACTATCCTTGTCTTGGGTTGATTAGTCGTCTTCTGGTTCGGCGCTGGCCACGGCTGCGGCTTCCAGCATTCGCGACTTCGCCAGCGCCTGCGCTTTCGCCAGTCGTTTCGGATCGCGCCGAATCTTCTCCGCCTCCATAAGCGCCCGCAGGTCGCTTTCGGCGCGCCATTCCTCGTCTTCGGCGATATTTACCTTTGCTTTGACCATGTGCTCATTCTCCTTCTTGATTCGTTGTCTCGATGCGCGCGGCAATCGCCGCCATGCGTTCCCTGCTGGCGACCTCGATCTCCTTCATGCGAATTGCTGCTTCGGCCTGAATCCGCGCTTTGTTGATCTCGGTATGTTCTCTGCTGGTACGGTCTGCCAGCGATGCCTGCAGTTTCCGGATTTCCTCGGCCATCGCATCCAGTTCGTCTGCAGCCATTCTGCGAGCCATCATTGCGACATCAGCCTGTCCAGAGTCTCCGGACACAGCGGCATCCGCTTCCGTCTTGGCAGCCTTGGCGTTGATCTCGCGCACCCGTGCCCGCTGTTCTTCAATGGCTAGCAGCGCTTGATCCCGCTGCATCTGCGCCGCCTCGGCACGGGCCGCATCGGCCTGCTCGTCCTCCGGAGTCATGGGCTTTTCCGGGTCGCGATCACCCGTCTCGCGGCGCAACGCGGCCACAATTTCATCCTTGTTCGGCAGATCGCTGAACTGCAGCCCGATCGTCATCACGCGAAGCGCAGATTCCGGCGGCAGCTTCTGAGCGAGTTGATTGAGCGACTCAGCCATCACTTGCCGAAGCGTTCCGGCGTAGTCCTGTTCGGAGACCACGAAGTCCGCGCGGCTTGCCGTGATGTCGTTCAGGTAGCGCCACGTGCCATCCGCCTGCAACACGGGTTCGTTGATGCGCATCCAGTCGATTTTCCCGTGCGCTTCCGTGATGCGAATAGCTCGCTTCTCGGAGACGAACTGCTCGGCCATCGACAACTGCTTCTCGCCCTGCGCCTGGATAGCCAGGCGCAGATTGTCGAACGGTTCGGTTGTTCCGACCGCTCCCTGGTTCTGACGTGCCTCGATGGCGGCGCCGCTCACCGCGTTGGTCGCCCGCCCGAGATTCTCGTTGTTGACCCCGATGGCCTTCTGCACGCCCTGGGCGCTGAGCGTCATCATTTCGACCTGAGCAGACGCGCCCTGGTAGTCGCGCACCATCTCAAAGTCCTTGCCTGCGCGCTTGATGATCACACCGTCGGGCCTACTTGCCTCTTCTCGCGCCTCGTCCCAATCGGCGACCGCACCCTCGTCGGCCACGATCTGGTTGGTATTGCTCAGCCAGAGCGCTTTCGATGCGCGCTTGTTGATGTCGGCCTGAATGTCTCGCACCCGGCGGATCACCCCGTAGGGCAGACGGTCGCGTCCTCGTCGGTAACACCAGATCGGCGTTAGCGTGAATCCGTTGTGCCGGAGCTTCGATGGCGACCACGCCAACATCGCTGCCTCAGTGAGCACCGCGAAATGCACCCGCATCATCAGGCGCGGAACGGCAGAGATGTGCTCCTGCCCGTCGAGATCTGGAATGATCGTCCCGCGCCACGGGCCTTCGGTGACGACATGCACCTGAGTCGGCTTGCGGTACTGGCACTCGATCAGTTTGACACGCCGGCGCCGAGCCTCAAGGCTTACTGATACGCCAGATGTCCGCAGGACGCCGCTTCGATTTTCGCGAATCGGGTCTCCGAGATACCACATGTCCTCGTCGTCCTGCTCACCGTCGTATGCGCCAACGTCATCAACTGCTGCGCGGATCACGGACTCCCGTCCTGGGAACATTTCGACCGCGATGTCCTCATCCACCCACCTCCAGCGGAATACGTAGCGCGCATCGGACAGGTCCAGCTCGTAGCCGGACGAGTCCCACAGGACGTTTCGCCAGTCCTCGTACTTCGAGTACAGAACCTCCTGCGTCGGGTCGTCCTGTACCCCGTCATCTACCCAGCCAACCCCGGTCTTGATTGCATCCGCAAATGCCCGAGACCGAACGAACGGAACTCGGTTGACGTCCGAAATGTACTTCAGGAGCTTGGTTTTTACATCCGCTCCTGATACGTCGTCCTCCGTTCTCGGCAGAACTTTCCAGTCGGCCCTTGTTCTGCGCTCCGTCCCGATCAGCCAGTCGACGGCCGGCGCGATCTCGTTGTAGACGAGAGGCATTTGGCCTCTGTCAATGACCGCCGCCGAATCCTCTTTATCCCACTGGTAGTTGTCGTAGAAGTCGGCGTCGATCGCCATTTCGAGCCGGTTCGCCGACTGCTTCTCGCGTTCTGTGTACCACCATTCGAGCATCTGGCGGTGCTCGCGACGCATCTTGTCGCTGTCGAGCGGGTGCTGCTGAGTCTCTGGCTCGTCCGGTATATGATCTATATCGTCGGACAATCGATCACCTGGCGCCAGTCCACGAATGGATCGCACATCAAGCTCAGGCATACTCGGCGACCGCCTTCTCGACTTTGATTTCCGTTGTGGTCACATGATCGCCGTCGATCGACAGCTTGATCTCGCCAGCAGATGCCGGCAGCACGTCTGGTTCCGGCGCGGACCGCATCCGGATCAAGTCCGGCAGGCCCTCGATGATGATCGTCGCGATTCGGAGCCACGTACTCTGCGTCTCGTCCATGCCGAGCGCCCGAGCGGCAACCCGCGCCTGCTGCGCCAAGTACTCCGGGTCATCGTATCGCCACGATGCAGACTCGCAGACCACGAACCACGCAGGGCTTTTCGGACGATGCGCCGGCATGAGCACCAGCGCACGCTCGTCGTTGACCCACGTGTAGATCGCCAGGATATCGCCGTGCTGGCGATGAAATGCAGCCCGGCCCAGATCGAGAGAGACACCCACCATTAGCGCGCCCAATGTTGAACGCAGCGATGTTGCCATGCTTGGCGATCGTCAGACAGCCATCGGAGAACCGCGTCGATCCCTCTTGACCCTCCTGCCAATTGGCCCGCTTTGGACGATCCGCGACTCATAGACAAGCGCCTGCAGTCCGAAAGCGTCCGACGAGTGCGAGGACCAGTCGTGCTCCGGCCCCAGGCCCACATCGCGCTCTTCGTCGCGCTTCTCGTGATACCAGCCGAGCGCATCCAGCCCTGGCTCCGTCGTCGCCTCATTGAACCAGCACGCCGGAAACATCCGCTGCGCCGCCTTGATGCGCGACATTGCGGCCCCTCTGCCCTGGTTCGGGACGACCTCCACATGATACCCAGCCTGCTCAAAAGCTGACCTGAATGACACGTCGATGACACGGTCGTAAGTGTCGCCATCGTGCGGCAGCCAGATCGTTGCCAGCCGGCCTGGCGTGTAGGCGTTCTCGCGCATCCACAGGAGGTGCGCCGATATCGGCTGGCCCTGGCGCTCGTAGTGATCGAGCACGCGAACCTGCGGCCCAACGAACTGGGAAAACCAGAGCACGAAGTTGTCCGCGCGCGCACCTGTGCCACCCAGGTCTGCGAACGCCTGCACCGGGAGATTCGGATCAGCAGGGACTACCCCGATTCGCCCGGACGCGCGGGCGTCGGACAGTTGGCTCGCGAAGTACGCGCCGGTGATCGCCGACACGTACCCACCCTCCCACACGTGGTCGTACATGTCTGGGCGCTGCTCCTTGTCCCGTAGCCGGTCCCGGTCCAGCTTGGCGGGGAACATCGGGTTGTCCCGCCAGTTCAGCTCGACCACCTTGTACCGCGGATCGTTCGATTCACGAAAACGCTGGTTCGTCGCGGATTTCTTGCGCCGCGGGTTCCACGTCACCCACAGCTCCGAGTCCTCCTCGCGCAGCGTTGGAATCAGGACCGCCCACGAATCCTCGGTGACCGGCTCCGCCTCGTCGACCCAGCACAAGAGAATCCGCGCCGTGGACTTGATGCTGTCGATGTTGCGTTCGAGGCCAGCGAAGACGTAGGACACCCGGCCGCACCTGGTGCGGACGTACTTCTCGCCGACGTCGAAATACCGCGCCAGAGCCGGCTCGGACTGAATCGCGAGTTTGACCTCAGACAGCGACGAATCAACCAGCGAATTCTGAAACTGCCGACCGCACAGAATCACCCCGCTGCGCCCGGCCTCGGCGAACATCATCGCCCGAACAGCCGACATCTTGGCAAAGCTGCGCGTCTTGCCCGACCCGCGACCGCCGTATGCGCCGCGCACATCGGCTGGGCCGGCGAAGACGTCGATCAGTTTAGGCGGGAGCCTAATTTGCAGTGTCGTCATGCGACTATCCTGCAGTAGCAAGGAGATCAAAGAGCGGATTCCACCTGCTTTCTACTTCGTCAGCGCGAATGGGCTCCATCTGTGTTCCGCACGTGAAGCACTTATGCCACGACGGATCGCCCCAGTAGTTTTTTTGCCCCTGTTCGATCCGCACCCTGTTCTGCGGCACTAGACTCCAGAAGTAATTCTCTGGTGCTCTGAAGCGCACCTCTCCGCATTTGTGGCACGCGAGAATCAGGCTACCCGCGCTACCTAGCAGATACTCAACCCCCTGAAACTCGTATGTCATACAAGAGTCAACCATCTCCAACCGCATCATCAACGGCATCTTGTCGCGCGAGCGGCACGAGCTCGATCTGCGTTATCCGCACCGGCTCACCATCCTCGCCGGTGATCTGTGTCGGCAGCAGCTTCCCGATCAGCGCCATGAACGCGCGCGGCTCTTGAACCGCCTGCGTCTTCAGGTACCCGATCGCCCCTCCTTCCTGCTGCTCGAGCGCTTTAAAGACGAGTTCCTTGAGCTTCTGGCTTGTCAGATTCCGAGACCCTGGCTTCCTGCCTGATCCAGCCGGGCGCGTTTGCCCCTTCACGAACGGCATGTCGCTATCCCTCGCTGTTTTTGCATGGCCGAGCCCGATACCTCAGATACCTCTGATTCCTCCGCGAATCAGGCACGCTCTCAACAAGGCCGATGCGGCGCAGGAACAGCAGCGCCCACGACACGGCGGAATGGCTCCTTCCGGTGCCCTGCAGAATAT
>JAGVUA010000102.1 GCA_019136545.1 Betaproteobacteria bacterium | reverse complement strand
ACGCCGACCGGCCACTTCAACACGTACAACACCCAGCACGACGTGTACTGACCGGTGTTTGACGCCGCCACCGACATGCCGTCGGTGGCGGTGCGCCGATTCGCCGGGGTCGAGGTAGTATTCGTTTCACTTACTGATTCGACGCATTCCCTGTCCCGACAGGACTTCACCGCGATGACCTCTCGAGAAGACCGCCTGGCGATCGAACCGCGCGCGTTGCTAGCCTGCATCCCCATGTTCGCGGGACTCAAGGCGGACCGTCTGTCGCGGCTCGGCGCGGCTTGTCGGGTGCTCGACCTGCCCGGCCACCGGGCCGTGTTCAGCGCCGGCCAACCCATCAAGGAAGCACTGTTTCTCGCCGCGGGCGCCATCAAGCGCTTCGCGCTGCTGGCCGACCAGGCCGAGAAGGTTCTCGAATTGGTCCGGCCGGGCCAGATGCTCGCCCTCAGCGAAGTGTTCAGCGCCCGGGCCTACGCCTCGTTCGCCGAAACCGTCGAGCCGAGCGTGGTGATCGCCATTGCCGTCGACGTGCTGCGCGAGGTGGTCGGCCGCGATGCCGTGCTCTGCATGCGCCTGCTCGAGGCGGTGGCGCAAAGCCACTACGCCTCCGAGTTCGAGGTGGTGACGCATCATTCGCACCTGGTCACCCAGCGCGTGCTCGACTATCTGCTTGGGCTGGCGGGCGACCAGCGCGGCATGGCCGGCGAAACCACCGTCAAGCTCGGCGCCAGCAAGAGCTTGATCGCATCGCGGCTCGACATTGCGCCGGAGACGTTTTCGCGGACGCTGCGCAAGCTTTCCGAAGACGGCATCATCGTCGTCGAGGGGCGTCTGGTGCATATCCAGAACGTCATGCTGGCCATCGCCGAACGATCCTCAGGCGGTGAGCGCGCGCCCTTGACCTATCAGCGGCAGGAACGCAGCGGCGCCGGCCAGGAAATGTCGGCGGCGGCGCTGGTCAATGTCTGCGGCCGCCATCGCATGCTCTCCCAACGCATGGCAACGGCCTGGTGCATGATTGCCCGCGAACTGTCGGTCGCGTCGTCGCGCGTCGCGCTGCGCAAATATGCCCAGCAATTCGAACGGACGATGATGCAGCTCGATGCCACCAGCCTGTCGTCGCGGCTGCGCGGCCGCTACAACGATTTGCGGCGCGTTTGGCTGTCCTATCGCGAAGCGCTCGCCGGCGCCGCTACCGACCGGGCCGGTGCAGACCGCGTCTTCGAACTCAGCGAGCAGACGCTCGACGCGGCGGATCTGCTGGCGGCGACGGCGGCCGAGCGCGCCGGCACGGCGGCGGCCTACATGGTCAATGTCGCCGGACGCAACCGCATGCTGTGCGCGCGCCTCGTCAAGCTTTACCTGTTCAATGGCTGGCCGGACCGCTCGCGCAAGCTCGGGCGCCTGATCGACAGCTCGCGCCAGGAGTTCTTCGCCAACATGCGCACCCTGAGCGCCTACAGCGCCGACTCGCCGGAGGCTCAGGCGCAGTTGCGGGTCGACGCGGAACAATGGCAGCATTTCCTCGCCGCGCTCGATGCCGCGCCGGCGAACCGTTCGAGCCAGGACCTGGCCTTGGCTGCGGTCGCCGCCAGCGAGGAGTTGCTGCGCAATGTCGACACCACCGTCAAGCTCTACGAGAGGCTGACCCGGTAAGCACGCCGCGCGGCCCGGGGCCCGCCGAGGCCTGTTGCAATGCGGTAAAATCGGGTGGAAGTGGCGTTGGGCCACGGCTGACTTTCGCTGGATTCCGCAATCCCATGAAACACATCGTCGATGACGTCCGTATCAAGGAAATCAAGGAGCTTTCGCCGCCGTCCCATCTGCTGCGCGAGTTCCCCGCCAGTGAGCCCTCGGCGTCGACCACCTTCGAGGCGCGCGCCGCCATCCATCGCATCCTGCACGGTTCCGACGACCGGTTGCTGGCGGTCGTCGGTCCCTGTTCGATCCACGACTACGACGCGGCCATGGAGTATGCGCGGCGTCTCAAGGTCGAGCGCCAGCGCCTTGGCGCCGACCTGCAGATCGTCATGCGCGTCTATTTCGAGAAGCCGCGCACCACGGTGGGCTGGAAAGGCCTGATCAACGATCCGCGCCTCGACGGCAGCTACAAGATCAACGAGGGCCTGCGCCTGGCGCGCAAGCTGCTGTGGGAAATCAACGAAATGGGCTTGCCCTGCGCCACCGAGTTCCTCGACACCATCACGCCGCAATACACCGCCGACCTGATTGCCTGGGGCGCCATCGGTGCCCGCACCACCGAATCGCAAGTGCACCGCGAGCTGGCATCGGGCCTGTCCTGCCCGGTCGGCTTCAAGAACGGCACGGACGGCAACATCAAGATCGCCGTGGACGCCATCAAGGCGGCCGCCACCACCCACCACTTCCTCTCGGTGACCAAGGCCGGCCACTCGGCCATCGTGTCCACCAACGGCAACGAGGACTGCCACGTCATCCTGCGCGGCGGCAAGCACGCCAACTACGATGCCGCCAGCGTCGAGGCCGCCTGCGGCGAACTCGGCAAGTCGGGCCTGGCGGCGCGCGTGATGGTCGACTGCTCGCATGCCAACAGCCGCAAGGACTACAAGAAGCAGGTCGACGTCGCCCACGACATCGGCGGCCAGCTGGCCAACGGCGAGGACCGCATCTTCGGCGTCATGATCGAGTCGCACCTCAATCCCGGCCGGCAGGATCTCAAGCCCGGGATCGCCCTCGACCACGGCGTGTCCATCACCGATGCCTGCATCGGCTGGGAGGACACGGTGGTCGTGCTCGACCTGCTGGCCGAAGCGGTCAGGAAGCGGCGGCTGGCGCTGGCGGCGCGCTAAGCCGTCCTGAACCGCACCGTTACCCGCAAGCCCTGGCCGGCCTCGCCGGCGCCAAGTTCCACCGTCGCGCCGTGCCGCTCGGCGATGCGGGCGACGATCGACAATCCGAGTCCGCTGCCTTCCGTTTCCTGTCCGGCCAGGCGGCGAAACCGGTCGAAGACGCGCTGGCGCTCGGGCGCCGGAATGCCCGGCCCCGTATCGGTGACGGTCAGGATGCCCGGTGCCACCGAGACCATGATGCGGCCGCCCGGGGGCGTATAGCGGATGGCGTTGTCGACGAGGTTGCGCAGCAGAATGCGCAGCATGTCCGCATTGCCGGCGATCGTCGAGGCGCCGGCATCGAGTTCCAGCGCGATGTTCTTCTCCATCGCCTCGGTGCCATGGGCGGCGCAGACCTCCTCCGCCAGCCGGTCGAGACGGACCGGTTCGCTCGCCGCCGCGTGATCGGGATCGAGCCGCGCCAGCGTCAGCAGCTGGTCCACCAGCCGGCCGGCGCGCCGGCTGCCGGCGGCGATCTGCTCGATGGCATGCCGGCGCTCTGCTTCGTCGCGGGCGCGCAGCGCCACCTGCGCCTGCGCGGCCAAGCCGGCCAGTGGCGTGCGCAGTTCGTGGGCGGCGTCGGCGGTGAAGCGCCGCTCGGCTTCCATCGCCTGCCCGACGCGGCCGAACAGGCCGTTGATCGCCTCGACCAGCGGGCGAACCTCGCTCGGCGCGCTCGCCGGCGCGAGCGCCTGCAGGCGGTCAGGTTCGCGCGCGGCGATCTGCCCTGCCACGGCATCGAGCGGCGCCAGCCCGCGGCGCGTGGCCAGCCAGACCCAAAGGCCGAGCAGCGGCAGGCCGAAGATCAAAGGCGCGGTCAAACGGCCGGCGATGCCCGCGATCAGCTCTCGACGTTCGCGCTCGTCGTGCTCATCGTGATCATCGCGCTTGTCGTACTTGCGATCGTGCAGGAGATCGTGCAGTTCGTGCCTGACCTCGACGAACACCCAGACGCCGGCGGCCAGCCAGGCGGCGGTGACGCCGGCTAGAATGGGCACCAGCAGGCGCCGTCGCAGTGAGAACCATTGGGTCGTCATTGCTCCCCCGCCCTCCGGCCCCCGCCCCCGGGGCGGGGGTGACGGGCGTTCGCCGCTACGCGGCGCCGAGTCGTTGGCTGCGCCGCCTTTGGGGCGGCCCGGCGGGCGGCGCTCATTTCGGAATCGTGTAGCCGACGCCGCGCAGCGTCTTGATGAACTCGGCGCCCAGCTTCTTGCGCAGGTGGTGGATGTGCACCTCGAGGGCGTTGCTGTCCGGCTCGTCGCGCCAGCCGTAGATCGAGCCTTCCAGCTGGGCGCGCGTCATGACGCGGCCGGCGTTGGCCAGCAGCGCGTGCAGCACGGCAAATTCGCGCGCCGACAGTTCGACCGGCAAGTCAGCCACCGTGACCCGCCGACTGGCGGGATCGAGGATGACGTCGCCATGGCTCAGCAGCGGCGCGGCGCGGCCGGCCGTCCGGCGCGCCAGCGCGCGGAGGCGGGCGGCCAGTTCATCGATGTCGATCGGCTTGACCAGGTAGTCGTCGGCGCCGGCGTCGAGGCCGGCGATCTTGTCGGCGGTGGCATCGCGCGCGGTGAGGATCAATACCGGCAAATCCTGTTCCCGCCCGCGCAGCCGACGCAGCAATTCCATTCCTGCCAGCTTGGGCAGCCCGAGGTCGAGCACCAGAAGGTCGAAGTCTTCGCTGGCCAGCGCGCGATCGGCCGCTTCGCCGTCCTTGAGCCAGTCGACCGCGAAGCCCGACTGGCGCAGGCCGACCATCAGGCCGTCGCCGAGCTGTGGATCATCTTCGACGATCAGGACGCGCATGGCCGGATTCTAACGGCTCAGCCACCAGGCAACTGCGACAACCCAGCCGAGCAGGACCATGGCCGCCAGGGGGCGCGCGCTGGCGATGGCGTCCCGCGCCGCGCCGACCTTCAGGCCGGTGACCATCGCCCGCGGCAGGTTCTCGCGATGGACGAGGCTGCCGACGGCAACGCCGAGCAGATGCACGACGACGACGGCCAGCATGCTGCTGGCGAAAACTTCGTGCGCTTCCTCGAGCCACTTGCCGCCGATTTCCTGGTAGGTCAGCCAGCCGCTGGCGCCGGTGAGCAGCCCCAGCGCCAACATCAGGACGATGGCCCAGCCGCCGGCCGGATTGTGGCCGGCATGATGTTGCGGATGCGGGCCGGGCAGACTTTTCAGGTAGGCCAGCGCCGCCGACGGCGCGCGCAGGAAGCCGCCGAAGCGGGCGTGCCGGGTGCCCACCAGGCCCCAGACCAGCCGGAACAGCGCCACGCCGACGACGGTACCGCCGGCGCCGACGTGCACCAGCCGCCATGACTCGCTGTCGCCGGTCAACCAGGCGAGGGCGAAGCCACCGGCCATCAGCCAGTGGCCGAGACGCACCGGCAGGTCCCAGACCAGAATCTTGCGATCAGTCGTGGTCATGACGTTTGCCTGCCATGCCGGGGACGCGCAATTCGCGTTCGCGATAGCTGCCTTGTTCGGCCTGCGTGTGGCAGGCGGCGCAATGGGCGGGGCTGCCGACGCGCTGGTCCTGCCATGTCGATGCCGGCACTTCGTCGTGCTTCTTGCGGAACCGATCGGTGAAAGTCAGCCGCGGCAACTCGCCGGCCAGGATGGCGGGACGGGCGACGCGGCGGCCGGTGCCGGCGTTCTTGGCCAGAAAATCCTCGAGCTGCCTGCGCGTCGCTTCGTCGAGCGCGGCATTGTCGCCATAGTGCTTGTCGAGTCTGCCCATGATCTGCCGCCAGTCGTCGGCGGCCAGCAGCGCCGGTGGAAAGGCCAGGTGACAACTCCCGCATTCGGCCTTGAACGCAGGGGGCGCGTCCGCGGGCATGGGCAGCCGGTCGGCCCGGGTGCCGGCGGACAGCGCGGCGAGGGCGAAAAAGAGCATCGCGCGTTTCATGTCAGCGGCCCTCGGTGACGAAGGCGATGAAGTCGGCTTTTTCGCCGGGGCTGCATTCGCGGCCCACCACTTCCCGACAATTGCGCTTGAACCATTTTTCGACCTTGGCGGGATCGGTGAAGCGTTCGGCGTTGGCATTGGGCGCGAGCGGCTTGATCGCCTTGTGGGTGATGACATGCTGGCCGGATTGCGCCGGCTGGTCGGTATGGCAGGCGGCGCACGATGCCAGCTTCTCGGACACGCCGAACTTGCGCGCATAAAAGTCGGCACCGCGCCGCGCGGAGGCTTGATAAGCGGCGCCGGCGGCGGCGCTGTAGGCCTCGCCCAACTGGCGCGGCGTATCCGCCATGGCCGGGCCGAAGGCGGCCGGGCTCATCAAGGCCATCAGGAAAAGCGATCGTTGCATTGTCGGGCTCCTTGTCTCGTGGAACATGGAGCCGAAGTCTGAAGGTGCCGGCTTAGGGTTTTCTTAGCGTTGTCTTAACGAAAGCTTAATGGTCGGGCCGCCGCAGGATGCCCGAGCGATAGGCTTCCGAGGCGCCTTCGTAATAGCCCACCGCCTCTTCCAGCAGGTGCCGGCCGCGTTCGCTGTCGGGCAGCGCCTGGCCGGTCGCCGGATCGACCAGCCGCCAGCGTTTTTGCGGACGCAGTTCCACCAGTACGCCGTCCTCGAGATAGCCGACGGTCTGGTAGTTGGCGAGGAAGGCGCGCTGATGCTTCGGCCCTTCGGCAATGATGTCGTGGCCGAAGAAATGCGAGCGGTAGCTGAAGTTCAACAGCGCCAGCAGCGTCGGCGCCACGTCGATCTGCGAGGCCAGGGTATCGATGCGCGCCGGCGCGATGTGGCCGGGCGCGTAGATGATCATGGGAATCAGGAACTTCTCGACCGGCAGGTCGGTCTTGCCGCGCCCCGAGGCGGTGTGGTCGGCGACGATGACGAACACCGTGTCGGCGAACCAGGGCCGGGTGCGGGCGCGCTCGATGAAGTCGCCGATCGCCCAGTCGGTGTATTTCACCGCCCCCTCGCGGCCCGTGCCGGAGGGGATGTCGATGCGTCCCTCGGGGTAGGTGAAGGGCCGGTGATTCGATGTCGTCATGATGTGCGCGAAAAATCGCTTGCCATCGGCATGGCGCCGGTCGAGTTGGTCGAGCGCCAGGGTGAACAGGTCTTCGTCGGCCACACCCCAGATATTCTCGGCGTGGATGGCCTCCGGCGGAATCGCCGTGCGGTCGATCACCGTGTAGCCATTGCCGCCGAAAAAGGCGTTCATATTGTCGAAATAGCCGTAACCGCCGTAGAGATAAAGAGGTTCGTAGCCGCGCTCGGCGAAGATTTCGCCGAGGGTGTACAGGTGGTCGTTGTTCGGCCGCTTGACGATGGAATTGCCTGGTGTCGGCGGAATCGACAATGTCACGGCCTCCAGGCCGCGCACGGTGCGCGTGCCGGTGGCGTACAGCCGCGTGAACAGCATGCCTTCGGTGGCGAGCCGGTCGAGCCTCGGCGTCAGCTGCGCCTGGTTGCCGAACGCCGACAGGAATTCCGCCGACAGGCTTTCGACGGTGATCAGCACGACGTTGAGATGTTTTTCCGGGCCGCGGCCGACGATGTCCCGCTCGACCGCCAGCGGCGCCCGGTCGGCGAACCGCTGCGGCCCGATGTGTTCGAATTCGGAGCGCAGCACCTTGTAGACGCGCTCGATGCCTTCCGTGCGATAGAACTGGGCGTAGTCGATCTCGTTGGTGCGGAAGGCGTGCCAGAACTCGTAGTGGCCGTTGCCGGCCAGCTGCGTCGCCTGGGCGTGATCGGTGAATTCCTTGTAGCGGGCGTCCACGGCGAGGAACGAGACCGCAGGCAGCAGCAGGAAGACTGCCAGCCGGCCAAGGCGGCCGCGCCAAGCCATGCCGGCCGGCGCCGTCGCGCGGCGCAGCGCCGGCCAGGCCAGGGCCAGCATGACCAGCGCGGCGAGGCCGACACCGGCGAACAAGGGCCTCAGGTCGTAGGACTCGCGGATGTTGCCGATCACCTCGCGCGTGTAGATGAGATAGTCGACGGCGATGAAGTTGAAGCGGCTGGCGAACTCGTTCCAGAACACGAACTCCGCCACGGCCACGAAGGCCCAGGTGGCGAAAGTCAGTCCCGACAACACGCCGACCGTGGCCAACAGCGCGGGCCGCGAGCGCGGGCCGTCCGGCCAGCACGCGGCGATAAGAGCGAAGGGAGGCAGCCACCAGCAGGCGGCGGCGAGATCGAAGACCAGGCCGATGCCGAGGATGGGCAGGAGCATCGTCGGCGCCAGCAGCGCGGTGTCGCCGTTGAACGCCAGCAGGCCGATCCTGGTCAGCGCGCTCAGCCCCAGGTAGCTCGTCAGCAGGAGTCCGAGCAGCCGGAAGCGGCCAGCGAACAGCCAGCGTGGCAGGCTCAAGCGTTTTTGCCTTTTTGCCAGAGCACGTCGCCGCTGCCCGCCTGATGGTTCAGCCAGCGGCCGAGCACGAAGAGCAGGTCGGACAATCGGTTCAGGTATTTCCGCATGGTGTCCGAAACCGGGTCCGTCGCGCCCAGGGCGACCACCGCCCGCTCGGCGCGCCGACAAACGGCACGGGCAAGATGGGCCAGCGCGGCGGCGCGCGTTCCGCCCGGCAGGATGAATTCCTTCAAGGGCTTGAGGCCGCCGTTCAAGTCGGCGACGGCCGCTTCGACCCGCTCCAGCTGGCTTGGCTTGAGAAAGGCGCCGCCGGGCACGGCCAGTTCGCCGCCAAGATCGAACAGGTCGTGCTGGAGGTCGACGATCAAGTCGCGCGCCTGATCCGGCATCGGTTCGCAGAGAAGCAGGCCCAGCAGCGAGTTGAGCTCGTCGACCTCGCCCAGGGCGGCGATGCGCGGCGCGTCCTTGGCCACGCGCGAGCCGTCGGCCAGGCCGGTGGTGCCGGCGTCGCCGGTGCGCGTGGTGATTTTGGAAAGGCGGTGTCCCATCGGCGGAATTATACGAGCGTCGGGCTTACGCTCTGCGGCGCCGCTACAGGTCCTCGGCCAGCGGCCCGCGGTCCGGCGCGTTCACGAGAAGCACGGCGCAGGCAAGATGACCGACGACGTGCTCGACCGTGGCGCTGAGCTTGCGCCTGCGATGGCCGACGACCACCAGGTCGGCGCCGAGTTCGGTTGCCGCGGCGACGATGGCGGCGCCCGGGTTGCCGTCGGCGACCCGGATTTCACAGGCGACGCCTTCCAACTGCATGGTGCCCGCCTTGTGCCGGGCATCCTCGGCGGCATCGTCGTGCGAGAGGCCGTTGCCCGCGATGGTCAGGATCGTCACCGGCGTGGTGGTCACCTTGGCGATTTGCAAGGCCAGTTCCGCCACCGAATCGCTGAACGGCGATCCGTCGCTGGCGATCAGGATGCGTTGCCGCCACATGGTCGCCTGCCAGCCGGCGATCAGCACGTGGCAGTCGGCGCGCGTCACGATGTTGCGCGCAATGTCGCCCACCAGCTTTTCCTTGAAATCGCCGCGCGGCGGCCGTCGGCCGATGACCAGCAGGTTCGTGTCGGCGGTGGCCGCCGCCGCCGCGACTTCCTTCGCGGGCTGCCGGCCGATGCGGATGATCTCCTCGGTATCGACGCCGGCGATATGTGCGTCCCGAGTGGCCGAGGCGAGCCGCGCGCGCGCGCGATCCCTGTCCGCTTCCGATTCGACGGCGGCGACGACATCGAGGGTGACGCCGAACCGGCGAGCCAGCGTCACCGCGATGTCGGTCGGCGCCCGCGAGAACTGGCTGCCGTCGGTCGCCAGCATCAGGCGCTGTCGGCGGAAGCCGTCCGGCAGCACCTTGCCATGGCATTCCTTGAATATCCTGGCCTTGCAGGCGCAACAAACATTGGGGTCGAGCGTCCAGTACAGCGCGCCTGTGACCTTGGTCATCACCGGGAAGAACGCGCCTTCGCCGATATCGCGGTCGTAATGTCCTCGCTTGAGGAAGGCGTGGCTCGGTTCGTTGAGCCGGTAGAAGTAGAGTCCGCCGCCCAGCCGGCGCCGGCGGCGGGCTTCCTGCGCCAGCACTTCGGCGCCGGCGATGTCGATGTAGTTGAGGCTGGCAGCGGCGATCAGCACCGACTTCTGCAGCGGATTGTCTTCGTCGATTTGCTGAAGGGCGGCCTGCACGTAGCTGGCCGCGCCGAAATACACGGGACCGCTGATGCGGACGATCCTGAGCTGCGGGCACTCGACGCGGCCGCGAGCGCTGACGAAGTGATAGGCGCCTTCTTCCGACGCGGGCACCACGGGGATGATTTCGGGCTTCGAGGTGCGGTTGAGGAACAGCACCAGCGACAGCAGGACGCCGAGGAAGATGCCCGCCTCGAGATTGAACAGCGTTCCGACCAGCGTCAGCGCCAGCACCACGGTTTCCGACCGGCTGGTGTGCCAGATGTGCTTGATGTGATGGAAGTCGATCAGGCCCCAGGCCACCAGGAACAGGATGCCGGCCATTGCCGCGTCGGGCAGGAAGGCCGCCAGGGGGGCCACCAGCAGCAGCACGACGACCAGGAATACCGAGGCAAACACGGAGGCCAGCGGCGTGCGCGCCCCCGCCTCGTAATTGACGCCGCTGCGATTGAAGGAGCCGGAGGAGGCGTAGGCCGAGAAGAACGCGCCGACGAGGTTCGACAGGCCCTGGCCGATGAATTCCTGGTTGCCGTCGATGCGCTGCTCGGAACGCACGGCGATGGAGCGGGCGATCGACACGGCTTCGGTCAGCGCCAGCAGGGTGATGACCAGCGCCGGTCCGAGCGTCCGGCGCAGGGCCTCCATCGAAAAGTCGGGCATCGACAGCGGCGGCAGTTGCGCCGGCAAGGCGCCCACGGTCCGGATGCCGGTCGCGGCTTGTCCTTGCCAGAGGTTGAATGCCTCGGCAAGCAGGCTGCCGACGATCATCGCGGCGATCATGTAGGGGATCTGCTTCAGGTAGCGCTTGGTCAGGATGCCGGTCGCCAGGGTGGCCAGGCCGACCGACAGCACCCAGGGATTGATGTCGGTGAACTGGGCGAACAACTGGTGGACGATTTCGTAGAAGGGCGTGCCCCTGGGAATGGCGATGCCGAAAAAGTTTCGGACCTGGCTGGCGGCGATGAGAATCGCCGCGCCGGCCGTGAAGCCGATCACCACGGTATGGGAAATGAAGTTCACCAGCGCGCCGAGACGCGCCAATCCCAAGGCCAGCTGGAACAGGCCGACCAGGAACGTCAGCGTCAGCACCAAGCTGATGTATTGCGCCGAACCCGGTTCGGCCTGATGCGACAGCGCCGCGAAAACGGCGATGGAGATGGCGGTCGTCGGCCCGGAAACCAGGTGCCAGCTGGAACCGAACAGCGCGCCGATGACAGCGGGCACCATGGCGGCGTAGAGGCCGTATTGCGGCGGCATGCCGGCGATGGTGGCGAAGGCGACGCCTTGGGGCAGCACGATCAGGGCGCCCGTCAAGCCGGCCAGCAGGTCATCGTGCAGGGTCTTGCGGGTGACCATCGGCCACCAGCGCAGGAAGGGCAACAGTTTCGCCAGCGGGCGAGGCAGCGGTTTCATGGGCGGCGGCGAGAGTTCGCCCGGGGCGATCCGGCCGTTGTCAGGCAGTTCCGATCGCCAAATATTAGCAGAATTGAATGTTTTGGCTGCAAGACGTCAAAACCTTGACGCTGCCCGGCGATGCGCTCGCCTGCGCGGCGGATAAGAATCGCGCGGCGCGTGCGGAGACGGATTGCGGTTATTCGTGTCATCGTTTTGGCTATTATGTTGCAAGATGTATCATGTAAGATGCATGATGCAATCATTACACGGGAGGCAATATGACCACGAAAGGCGAACACGAGGCCTATGAAAATCGGGCCAAAGCAACTTTTTCGGCCGAGCGCAAGGAGGATTACTTCGTTCTGGCCGTCGCCGCGCTCGTCGTAGCGCTGGTGCTGTCGGGAGTGATCGGCCCGAACTTCTTCAAGTCGCTGTTCTTCTGATTCGGGAGAGACGAGATGAGCAGTGGTGGAATCGGAGTCGAATTCAGCCTGAAGAATCTTCCCAAGATGCTGCCGGGCCTGATCCTGTGCGCGGTGTTCGGCTGGATGGCGCTGCAGTGGGACACGTCGACGCACCAGTGGAGCCGCGAGTACAAGGAGGCCGATAAGCTTCTCAAGGCGGTCAACGCGGGCACGGGCGTGACGAGCTTCGCCGAGTACAAGCAGAAGATCGACGACGGCTTCGCGAAGAAGACCGAAGCGTTCGCAGCCGCGGAAGCCGCCTACAAGGCGGCGGTCGCCAAGGGCGAGCAGGCCAAGGAACCGAAGAAGCCGAGCAAGCCGCTGGTGCTGAAGGAAGCCGACTTCAATCAGGTCGTGCAGGCGAAGACGATTCCCGGCAGGATGTCCTTCGGCGACACGATGATCTCCTTCCAGATGACGTATGTCGCCGTACTGTTGCTGGTCGGCATGCTGATCCGCAACACCGTCGGCCTGCCCGACGTGTTCAAGGCCGGCACCATCGCCGCGCGACCGTTGATCAAACCCGGCATCATCATTCTGGGCGCCTACTACATGTGGTCGGACGTGCTAAAGGTCGGCGTCTTCGGCCTGATCCTCGTCATCGTCTTCGTCATGGGCACGCAGTTGCTGATCTCCTTCTGGGGCCGGCGCGCCAAGGTGGATTCGGGGTTGGCCGGCGTGATGGGCGCCGGCGTCGGCGTCTGCGGCGTATCGGCCGCGGTGGCCGTGGCGCCGGTGGTCAACGCCAAGCCGCGCGACTTTTTCTACGCCATCGGCACCATCCTGCTGTTCGGCACGGTGGGCCTGTTCACCTTCCCTTACATCGGCAAGGCGCTTGACATGAGCGAACCCGTGTTCGGCGCCTGGGTCGGCACGGCGATTCTCAATACCGCACAGTTGGTGGCGGCGGCGTCCTGGTACGGCCACGAGTCGCTGCTGACCGCGAACGTCATCAACATCGTGCGCGTCGGCTTCATTCCGCTGATCGTGCTCTGGGCGATCTACTTCTACGTCGTCAAGCCGGCGGTCGACGCGGGCCACGAGGGCCAGAAGATCAACGTCTGGGAGATCGTCACCAGCAAGTTTCCAATCTTCGTCTTCGGCTTCTTCATCATGGTGACGATGAACGAGATGGGCATGTTCACGGCCCAGGACCGCAGCATTCTCGCCAGCAACCTGTTGAAGCTGTTTTTCGCCATCGGCTTCGCCGGCGTCGGCCTCAACATCGCCTTCGATGATCTGAAGAAGGCGGGCGGCTCGGCCTTCGTCATCGGTGTGGTGTCGGCGACGCTGAAGGCGGTCCTGGCGGCGGTGGCGGTCGTGATCATCGGCGCAGACGCCTTCAAGGTGAAGGGCTGATCCAGCCCAGGTGACCAGGGGGCATCTTCGGATGCCCTTTTTCATGCCGATCTCCCGCCTCCTTCTCTGCGTCGACGGCGAGCCTCATACCCAAAAGGCCGTCGATCTGGCGCTCGAACTGGCCAAGGCGCATGGCGCCCAACTCGATGCGCTCTATGTCGTCGATCCGTTCCTGAAGAAGTTCACCCACGAGATCTACGCCGTGAATCGCGACGAGTGCCGCGCGCATCTCGACCGCGGCCTGGCCGTGGAAGGCGAGGGGGCGCTCGACCGGCTGTGCGAGCGGGCGGCGCACGAGGGCGTCAGCATCGGCCGGCGCCTGCAGTACGGCGAGCCCGAGGAGATCATTCCCCGTCTGGCCGCCGACGGGCGCTACGATCTTGTCGTCCTGGGCGGCAAGCGCTTCGCCGGCCGCTACGCGCGCTGGACATCGCGCGATCTCCCCGGCCGGCTCGACGGCAAGCTGGCCGTGCCGGTGCTGCTGGCCCGTGCCTGACGAGGTCTTCGAGCGCAACCGGCCGGTGGCGGCGCCGCCTGAACTCGCGGCCCGCTTCTTCGCCGACGGCAACGCCTGGTTCCGCCTCAATCCCGAGTGGGAAGTGCTTGCTTTCGGGGAGGGCGTGCTCCGGGTGCGCTACGAGCGCAGCGAGAATGAGGCGGCGTGGCGGGTCGCCACGGCTGACTTTGGCGCGACCGGTGGAACGGTCGTTCTTGAAGGCGACCCGCCGCGCCGGATGCAGTTGGCCTGGACGCGCAACGGCGACCTGACCCAGCTCGGCTATCGCGAGGAATTCGCCGCGCCCGTGGAAACCGAACGCATCGCCGAGCTGAGCGTCTGGCTGGACGCCGCGGCCGGCTATCTGGCGATCGCCGCGCGCCGCGACCGGCGTGCGCGTTTCGGCAAGTGGCTGCTCGACAAGGTCTGGCTGAAGCTGAGCCCGACGGCGCGGCGGGTCGGCATCATCGTCGTTGCCATGGAGGCGCTGGCGCTGCTGCTCTTCGTCGCGATCGTGCTGATCGACCGCCTGGTCGGCTGAGCGGGCGGATTGGCTGCGGCCGGGGGCGCCCATCGCGCTTCTCCATCTTCCTGTCAGGAAGCAGGGCAGGTTTACTCCATCTGGTAGCGTTTCAGCTTGCGCCACAGCGATACCCGGTCGATGCCGAGAATCTGCGCGGCCAGCGTCTGGTTGCCGCCGGCCTCCTGCAGGACCCACTGGATGTAGTCGCGCTCCTGTTCGTCGAGCGAGGGCAGGCGGCCTTCCTTCTTGCGGAAGGTGCGGATCGACAGCTCGCGCAGGTCGTCGGGCAGATGGGCGGTTTCGATGGCATTGCCGGTGGCGATGGCGACGCCGCGCTCGACGATGTTTTCCAGTTCGCGCACGTTGCCGGGGAAGTCGTAGGCCTTGAGGATGCCCATCGCGTCCGCGGCGATTTCGGTCACCGGTTTCCCCATGCGCGCGGCGGACTTGGCGAGAAAGTGGTAGGCGAGGAGGGGAATATCCTCGCGCCGCTTCGACAGCGCGGGAATGTGCAGGTTCACCACGTTGAGCCGGAACCAGAGGTCCTGGCGAAATTCGCCGCGCTTCGCCATCTCCTGGACATCGCGGTTGGTGGCGGCGACGAAGCGGATATCCACCTTGATCGGCGCGGTGGCGCCGAGCGGCAGCAGCTCGTTCTCCTGGATCGCGCGCAGCAGTTTCACCTGCATCGCCGGCGACATCTCGGTGATCTCGTCGAGGAACAGCGTGCCGCCGTCGGCTGCCACCAGCAGGCCCTTCTTGTCCGCGTTGGCGCCGGTGAAGGCCCCTCGGACGTGGCCGAAGAGTTCGTTGGCGAGCAGTTCCTCGTTGAAGGCGCCGCAGTTGATGGCCAGGAAAGGGCCGTTCTGGCGCCGGCTGTGATGGTGCAGGTACTGGGCGAACAGCTCCTTGCCGGTCCCCGATTCGCCGGTGATCAGCACGTTGCAGTCGGTCGGCGCGACCTGGCGCGCCAGGTCGAGCAGGCGCTGTATGCCTGCGTCCTGGGTAATGATGCGCACCTTGCCCTGGAAATCTTCCACCTGCTCGCGCAGGCTGCGGTTCTCGCGCCGCAGCCGCACCTTCTCCATGGCCTCGGCGACCACCTTGCGCACCTCGTCGAGGCGGAAGGGTTTGGCGATGTAGTAATAGGCGCCGTTCTTCATGGCTTCGACCGCGGATTCCAGCGTCGCGTAGCCGGTGATCAGCACGACTTCGGTATCGGGGCAGGTGTCGCGGCAGCGCTGCAGCACTTGCATGCCGTCGACCTTCTCCATGCGCAGGTCGGTCAGCACGACGTCGAAGGCCTGCTTCTCGAGATGGGCCAGCGCATTGCCGCCGCTCTGGGTGGCGACGACGTCGTAGCCCTCTTTCTTCATCACGTGTTCGAGGTTGCGGACGGCGACCTTCTCGTCGTCCACGATCAACACTCTTCCCTTAGACATTGTTCTCTCCCACGGGCAGGCGGACCCGGAAGGTGGTGCCCCGGCCTGTTTCGCTGTCGACGGCGATGCAGCCGCCATGCTCCTCGACGATTTCAAAGACGATGAACAGCCCGAGCCCCAGCCCCTTGCCAACCTCCTTGGTGGTGAAGAAGGGGTCGAAGATGCGGGGCAGGATGTCCGCCGGAATGCCGGGGCCGTTGTCGCGAACGACGAGTTCGACGCTGGCGACCGCCTCCAGACATTGGCCGAACACCAGTGCGCCGGCCGGCTGCGCGCCGGCCGGCCTGGCCGCGATGTCGATGTCGCCGACGCTGCCGAGCGCCGCCAGCGCGTTGCCGACCAGATTCAGCAGCATCTGCTGCAGCCGCTGGCGGTCGCCGCTGACGGTCAGGTCGGCGGGCACCGCCACGGCCACGTGCACCTCGGCCGGAATGCGGCCGCGGATCAGGCGCAGAGTGTCTTCGACCAACGCCGCCAGCGGCTGCGTTTCGCGTTTGAAGTCGCGGTCGCGCGCGTAGTCGAGCAGCGAGCGCACGATGCGCCGCGCGCGCCAGGTCTCGGCGTCGATCTGTTGCAGCAACTCCTTCTCGAACGGCGTGCCGCCACGGCTGACTTCCTCGGCGAGGATTTCGCAGGACGTGGAAATGTTCGACAGCGGATTGTTGATCTCGTGGGCGACGCCCGACAGCAGCGTGCCGAGCGCTGCCAGCTTCTCCGAGCGCAGCAGCTGCCGCTGGCGCGTTTCCAGCTGACGGATGACGAGGTTGAAGGCGGGCGTGAGCATGGCGACGATCGCCACCACCAGGAGCGCGACGCCGACCGCGGCACCGATGAGCAGATGGCGGTGCCGGCAGAGCAGGGCCTGCAGCACCTTGCGCTCGGTATCGGCCATGGTTTCCGCCCGGCTGACGATGTTCTTGTCGACCTGGCGGATTTCGTCCGCCGAGATTTTGCCGCCGCCTTTCGTCAGCTCGGCAATCAGCAGCCCGTACCGATCGAGGTCGCCGGTCAGCCGCTCGAGTTCGGCACGGTCGCCGACGGCCTCGAAAGCGGCGGCATGGTCGCGAAGCAGCGCGCGTGCGCGGTCGATGTACGCCTGGTTCTCGACGAGGTCCTGCGCCTGGCCGAAAAGAAAGTAATTCATTTCGAAGCGCCGGATTTCGAGGGCGACGTTCAGGAATTCGGTGACGTGCGCGCCGGCGACGATCTGCGCTTGCGCGCGGCGCAATTCCAGATAGGAAAACAGCGCCAGCCCGACGACCAGGATGGCGATGAGCGAGAGGCCAATGGTGATCTTGCAGCGCAGTGAACGCATGTCGGAAGAGCCGTTGCCGAAATTATTGCATTATGCAACGCCTTGCGCGTGTCGCGCAACATCGGAGGCAATCGCTGTCAGGAAAGCGTCAAATCGCCATCGACGCCACCGAGCCGCTGCGTAATGCAATGCTTGCGCCTGCTGGTGTGAGGGCCGGGCGCGAGCGAATTGCCCATGCGATCAAACGCTTGCCCGAGCAGATCCCCGGTGGCCCGGAAACTGCGAGGGGGCTCAGTCCATGGTTGCCAAACAAGCACACGCGCCGCGCGCGGCGGTTGAACGCAAGGTGCTCCTCGCCATTCGCGAAGGGCACCTCGACCCGCGCTTGTTGAACTCGGCGCGCAGCCTGTGCCAGCGGCTGGACGCGGAACTGGACATTCTCCTGCTGGCCGCGGGCAGTGCGCTTCCGGCCGAGGTGGCAGCGCTGGTGCGCGACCTGCGCGCGGCGGGCGTGATGTACTCGCTGACGCAGAAAACCCAGTTGCGCCGGCGGGACATCGTCCAGTACGCCAACACTCACGAATGCGTCGTCACCGTCGTCATCGACTCGCTCGCAGGCTGGGAAAGCGTCGCCGAGGATCGGGCTGCCAATCCCTGGGCCAAGCTCGCCTGCCCCCTCGTGACGGCCGCGCCGCCCGGAAAGGACGCGCCGTGAATATTTCGCCGCGCGCCCTGCTGCCCTTCCTGCGCTGGCTGCCCTTCAACGGCGCGACCGTCAAGGCCGACCTGCTGGCCGGCTTGACCGTGGCGCTGGTGCTGGTGCCGCAGTCCATGGCCTACGCGCAGCTCGCCGGCCTGCCGGCCTACTACGGCCTGTATGCGGCTTTCCTGCCGGTGATGGTCGCTGCGCTGTGGGGTTCGTCCGACCAGCTGGGTACCGGTCCGGTGGCCGTGGTGTCGCTGCTGACGGCTTCGAGCCTGGCGCCGCTGGCGGCGCCGAGCTCGGAACATTTCATCACGCTGGCGGTGATGTTGGCGCTCATGGTCGGCGCGTTTCAGCTGTTTCTCGGTGCGTTCAAGCTCGGCATCATCGTCAACTTCCTGTCGCACCCCGTGATCGTCGGTTTCACCAACGCTGCCGCCATGATCATCGCCCTGTCGCAAGTGAACAAGTTGATCGGCGTGCCGATGGGCCGTTCCGAGCATTTCATCCAGGATATCGCCGGCGTCTTCCGCCAGCTCGACGACACGCATTGGCCGACCCTGGCGATGGGCGTGGTGGCGATCGCCATCATGGGGCTCGTCCGCAGGTATCGGCCGAAGTGGCCGGGCGTGCTGATCGCCGTCCTGGTGACGACCATCGCCTCGTGGCTGATCGGCTTCGAGCGGAACGACACCGCGACCATCGACCAGATCGGCGACGCCGAAGCGAACGCGCTGCTCGTCGAATACGCCCGCACCGATGAACGGATCAAGGACATCGGCGACCAGATCGTCGCCAAGAGCGGCGAATTGCAGGCGCTGCAGAAAGCCGGTGGCGAGCATGGGCGCGAGGACGCGACCTTGAACTATGAGCTGGAGCTGCTGAAGCTGCAGATCAAGGACCGCGAGGACGAAAACCGGCGGCGCAACCGGGCCATCCGCAGCATCGTCTTCGAACGCGCCAAAGTCAGCGATGGCGGCGCGCCGCGCTTCCATGCGGTGGGCAGAGTGCCGCCGGGCGTCGCCACCGAGGGCACGCGCTGGCGCATCGTTCGTCCCGGCAAGACCAGCAAGCTTGCCGGTGGCGGCGAAGTGGTGGGCCGGATTCCCGAGGGCCTGCCGCGCTTCGGCCTGCCGAAGATCTCCTGGGACATGATCGGCAGCCTGCTTTCGGCGGCGCTGGTCATCTCGCTGGTCGGTTTCATGGAGGCCATCTCGATCGCCAAGGCGATCGCCGCCAAGACCAAGCAGCGGATCGACCCCAACCAGGAGCTGATCGGCCAGGGCCTGGCCAACATCGTCGGCAGCCTCACGCAGGCGTTTCCGGTGTCGGGCTCGTTTTCGCGTTCGGCGGTCAATATCAACGCCGGCGCCGCGACCGGCATGTCTTCCGTGTTCACCGGGCTGCTGGTGCTGTTGACGCTGCTGTTCCTCACGCCGCTGCTTTACCATCTGCCGCAGGCGGTGCTGGCGGCGGTGATCATCATGGCGGTGATCGGCCTGATCAACGTGGCCGCCGTCAAGCATGCCTGGCAGGCCAACCGGCACGACGGCATCGCCGCGGTCGTCACCTTCCTGGCCACGCTCGGCTTCGCACCGCATCTGGACAACGGCATCCTCGTCGGCGCCGGCTTGGCCATCGGCCTTTATCTCTACCGCACCATGTCGCCGCGCGTCGCCATCCTCGGCCGCTACCACGACGGCACGCTGCGCGACGCCAAGGTGAACAGCCTGCCCGCATCGGACGTGGTGACCGCCGTGCGCTTCGACGGCCGCCTGTATTTCGCCAACGTGTCCTACTTCGAGGACGCCATCCTCGAGGCCGTCGCCGCCAATCCGAAAGCGCCTTTCCTGCTGATCGTCGCCGACGGCGTCAACGAGATGGATGCCTCCGGCGAGGAAGTGGTGCACCACATCGTCGACCGCCTGCGCGGCAACGGGGTCACCGTGGTCTTCTCCGGCCTGAAGAAGCAGGTGATCGACGTCATGCGCGCCACCGGACTGTTCGACGTCATCACCCAGGCCAATATTTTCGCCACCGCCGATCAGGCGCTGACGGCCATCTACGCACGGGCCGGCCATGCCGAGGCCGATGCCTTGCGACCGGACAATATGCTCGCGGTCGGCTGATACAATGGCGGACTGACTACGCCACCGTCATGCCCAGCCTGCTCGCCATGGATTTCCTGCTGATCGCCGCCAGCGCCTGGCTGGCGGTCGGTCTGTCGGGCCTGGCGGCGCCCCGCAACACGCGCTTCATCGCCAAGGTGCTTTTTCCGCTCGGCGCGCTGATCGGGCTGGCGGTCGGCGTGACGTCGCTCGGTTATCTTGGCCAGTCCGCCGAAACCGCCGTGCTCGCCATCGGCCTGCCGACGCTGCCTTTTCATCTGCGGCTCGACAACCTCGCCGCCGTCTTCGCGCTGCTGCTGGGCTTCGCTTCGTTCGGCATCTCGATTTACGCCGCCGGCTATTTCCGCAAGGGCGAGGGCACGGCGCCCGGCTTGCTCTGCCTCGAATACCACGTCTTTCTCGCCAGCATGCTCATGGTGCTGCTGGCCGACGACGCCTATGCCTTCATGGTGGCCTGGGAAGTCATGGCGCTGTCGTCGTTCTTCCTCGTCACGACCGATCACCGCCACGAAGCCATCCGCAGTGCCGGCTACCTCTATTTGCTGATCGCCCATGTCGGCGCCATCGCCATCCTGCTCGCCTTCGGCATCATGACCTCGGGCAGCGGCGACTACACCTTCGCCGGCATGCGCGCGCAGGAACTGTCGCCGTTCTGGGCCTCGGCCGCCTTCCTGCTGGCGCTGGTCGGCTTCGGCGCCAAGGCCGGCCTGGTGCCGGTGCATGTCTGGCTGCCGGAAGCGCACCCGGCGGCGCCCTCGCCGGTGTCGGCGATGATGTCCGGCGTCATGCTCAAGACCGCCATCTACGGCCTGCTGCGGGTGAGTTTCGACCTGGTCGGCACGCCGCTCTGGTGGTGGGGCGTGGTGGCGATGACCGTCGGCCTGATCACGGCCCTGTTCGGCGTCCTGTATTCCACCGTGCAGTCGGACATGAAGCGGCTGCTGGCCTACTCGTCGATCGAGAACATCGGCCTGCTGGCGGTGGGCATCGGCCTGACGCTGATCTTCCATTCCTTCGGCATGGAGACGCTGGCGGCGCTCGCGATGACGGCGGTGCTTTATCACTGCCTGGCCCACGCCGGCTTCAAGAGCCTGCTGTTCCTGTGCACCGGCTCGGTGCTGCATGCGACCAAGGAGCGCAGTCTCGGCAAGCTCGGCGGCTTGATCCACCGCATGCCCTGGGTGGCCTGGCTGGCGCTGGCCGGCGTCATCGCCAGCGCCGGCCTGCCGCCGCTGTCGGGCTTCGTTTCCGAGTGGCTGCTCCTGCAGGCGTTCCTGTTTTCGCCCGGGCTGCCGCATCCCTGGCTCAACATGGTGGTGCCGGTGGCGGCGGCGGTGATCGCGCTGGTGGCGGCGCTGGCCGGCTTCGCCATGGTCAAGTTCTACGGCATCATTTTCCTCGGCCAGATGCGCGAGCCCGCCCTCGAGGAGGCCCATGACGCCGGACCCTGGGAGCGCGGCGGCCTGTCATGGCTGACTTTGCTGACCCTGCTGCTCGGCGTGATACCGTCGACGGTGATCGGCCTGCTCGACGCGGCCACCACCCAGCTGCTCGGCACCGGGCTGGCCGCGCGGGTGCACGAGTCGGGCTGGTGGATGCTGGCGCCGATCTCCGAGGACCGCGCCAGCTACCAGCCGCTGGTGTTCCTGGTCACCATCGTCGCCTCGGTGCTGCTCGGCCGCTGGCTGGTTCGCCGCCTCTACCATGGTCGCGTGCGCCGCTCGCGGGCGTGGGACTGCGGCTACTTCTTCGGTAGTCCGCGCGCACAGGACACCGCCGAGGGCTTTTCGCAGCCGATCCGCCGCATCTTCGAGCCGGTGTTCCGCATGGCGCGCCACTTCCCCACCGCCCGCGACGACCGGCCCTATTACACCGTCAAGGTCGAGGACCATTTTTGGTACTGGCTCTACCTGCCGATCGCGGTGCTGGTCGATCGCGTCGCCGGTCTGATCGTGCGCGTGCAGGGCGGCCGCATCGCCGTGTATCTGATGTACAGCTTCCTGACCCTGATCGTCCTGCTGCTGGTGGCCAGGCCATGACGGGGCTCCTCGGCCAGTTGTTCGCCATTCTGCTGGCACTGGCGCTGGCGCCGCTGCTCACCGGCTGGGTGAACCAGTGCCGCGCCTGGCTGCAGAGCCGCTCGGCGCCGCCGCTGTTCCAGCCCTACTACATGCTGCACAAGCTGTTCCGCAAGGACGTGGTGCTGGCGCACAACGCCTCGCCGCTGTTCCGCACCGCGCCGTTCGTGGTGTTCGGCTGCATGCTGCTGGCCTGCGCCATCATCCCCAGCCTGTCCACCGACCTGCCGTTCGCGCCGGCCGCCGACACGCTGGCGCTGGTCGGCGTGTTCGGGCTGGCGCGCATTTTCATCTCGCTGGCGGCCATGGATGTCGGCACCTCGTTCGGCAGCCTGGGCGGCCGGCGCGAGATGCTGGTCGGCTTCCTGGCCGAGCCGGCGCTGCTGATGGTCATTTTCACCACGGCGATGATCTCGCAGTCGACCTCGGTGGCGACCATCGTCGAAACGCTGGCGCACCGCGACATCGTCATCTATCCGAGCCTCGCCTTCGCCGGCATCGCCTTCACCTTCGTCTCGCTGGCCGAGAACGCGCGCGTGCCGGTGGACAACCCGGCCACCCATCTCGAATTGACCATGATTCACGAGGCGATGATCCTCGAATATTCGGGCCGCCATCTCGCCTTGATCGAATGGGCGGCCAGCCTCAAGCTCTACGCCTATTCCTGTCTCGGCCTGGCGCTGTTCTTCCCCTGGGGCATCGCCGAGCGCGACAACGTTCTGGCCATGGTCGCCGCCGTGCCGCTGCTGCTGGTGAAGCTGGGCATCGGCGGCTTCCTGCTGGCGACGATCGAGACCGTCAACGCCAAAATGCGCATCTTCCGCGCACCCGAATTTCTCGGCACCGCCTTCCTGCTGGCGGTGCTCGGGCTGCTGGTCCGCCTGCTCCTCGAAATTCGCGCATGAACACGACCATCCCGCTTTCGGCCCAGCTCATCAATCTCTGCGCCGCGGTGATTCTGCTGCTGGCATTCGCCATGCTGGCGCAGCGCCGCGTCATGCCGCTGATCAACCTGTTCGGGTTCCAGGGTCTGGTGCTGGCCGGTTCGACGCTGGTGGTGGCCGTCACCACCCACCAGGCGCATCTCTACTGGTCGGCCGGCCTGACCCTGCTGCTCAAGGCCATGCTGCTGCCCTGGATCCTGCACCGGCTGGTGCGCAGCCTCTACGTCAAGTGGGACGTCGAATCGCTGGTCAACGTGCCGACCACCATGCTGATCGGCATCGCCCTGGTCATCGTCGCCTTCAACGTCGCCCAGCCGATCTCGCTGCTGTCGCACACCATCAGCCGCGGCACGCTCGGCATCGCGCTGGCGACGGTGATGCTGGCCTTTCTGATGATGATCACCCGCACCAAGGCCATTCCGCAGGTGGTCGGCTTCCTGGCCATGGAGAACGGCCTGTTCCTCGCCGCCACCAGCGCCACCTACGGCATGCCCATGGTGGTCGAACTCGGCATCGCGCTCGACGTGCTGGTCGGCGTCATCATCCTCGGCGTCTTCTTCTTCCAGATCCGCGACCAGTTCGACAGCCTGGACATCAGCCACATGGAACATCTGAAGGACGACTGAGCGTGGACATGTTCGTCATTCTCCTGGCCATTCCCCTCGTCAGCGGCGCGCTGCTGACGGTGGCGGGCGAGCGAACCTGGGCGCCTCATCTCAACATCATCGCCAGCGTCGGCACTTTTCTCGCCTCGGCGCTGTTGACCATGGAAATCGTTACCCGGGGGCCTCGCTTCGCCTTTGGCGAACAGTTCTTCATCGACTCGATGAACGTCTTCTTCGTCGCGCTGACCGCCTTCGTCGGCATGACCACCAGCATCTTCTCCGGCCCCTACATGAGGAACGAACAGGCGCACGGCCGCCTTTCGATTCCGCGCCTGCGGCTCTACAAGAGCATGTACCAGCTGTTCATGTTCACCATGCTGGTGGCGCTGACGACCAACAACATGGGCATCCTCTGGGTGGCCATGGAGGCGGCGACGCTGACCACCGTCCTGCTGGTCTCGCTTTACCGCACGCCGGCTTCGCTCGAAGCCGCCTGGAAGTACTTCATCCTCTGCGGCGTCGGCATCGCCCAGGCGCTGTTCGGCACCATCCTGCTCTACTTCGCCGCCGAGCGCGTGCTGGGCGAGGCGGGCAACGCGCTGCTGTGGACCCATCTGGTCGACGTCAGGGGCCAGCTGGAGCCGGCCATCATGGCGCTGGCGTTCATCTTCCTGCTGGTCGGCTACGGCACCAAGGTCGGCCTGGCGCCGCTGCACAACTGGCTGCCCGACGCCCACGCCGAAGGCCCGACGCCGGTTTCCGCCGTACTTTCCGGCCTGCTGCTCAACGTTGCGCTCTACGCCATCCTGCGCTGCAAGGTGCTGGCCGACGGCGCCATCCCAGGCGAATTCGCCGGCAACCTGATGATGGGCTTCGGCCTGCTGACGCTGCTGCTCGCCGCCTTTTTCCTCGGCCGGCAGAAAGACATCAAGCGCATGTTCGCCTACTCGTCGATCGAGCACATGGGCCTGATCACCTTCGCCTTCGGCATGGGCGGCGCGGTGGCCAACTTCGCCGGCTTCCTGCACATGACCATGCATTCGCTGACCAAGTCGGCGATCTTCTTCGCCGTCGGCCATGCCACCCAGAAGGCCGGCACGCAGATGATGGCCGACATCCGCGGCCTGATCCGCATCAATCCGGTGATCGGCTGGGGCCTGATGCTCGGCACCCTGGCCATTCTCGGCATGCCGCCGTTCGGCGTTTTCGCCAGCGAGTTCATGATCCTCACCCACGCCATGAAGTACTACCCATGGACAACGCCGATCCTGCTGCTGGCGCTGGGCGTGGCCTTCGCCTCCATCTTCGGCAAGGTGCAGCCGATGGTGTTCGGCGAGACGCACGCCAAGCGGTTGCCGCACGCGCCCGCCATCACCCCGGTGTTCGTGCATCTGGCCATCGTGCTGATGCTCGGCCTCTACATTCCGCCTTACCTGACGCGCTGGTTCCACGAGGCCGCGCGCATGCTGGGCTAATCGTTCTAACCGCCATGCTTTTCTACGCCGAACCGATCGAATTCACGCCCCAGGCCGGTTGCGGGGCCCCCGTCTGGCTCGGCCAGATCGCCGAAGGCGAGGATCTGCTGCGCTTCGCCATCGCCGTACATGGCGCCGGCGGCCGCATCGCCGCGCTGTGGGGCGAGGACCGGCGGCGGGAGGCTGAGCGTTTCCGTCTCAATTGCGTTTTCGGCATCAACCAAGGCCACGTCTGGGTAGCGCTCGACCTGCCGGCGCAGGGCGACGCGTGCCCGAGCTATCCGGACCTGTCGGGCATCTTCCCTGCCGCCAGCCGCATGCAGCGCGCGACGCGCGACCTGGTCGGCATCGCCAGCGACGGCGGCGACCAGCGCCCCTGGCTGCGCCACGGCGGCTGGCCGGCCGACTGGTTTCCGCTGCGCCACGATTCGGTGCACGAAGTGGGCGTCGGCGTCGGTTTTCCCAACCTGCCGAGCGACTACGATTTCGTGCAGGTCGGCGGCGAGGGCGCGCACGAGATTCCGGTCGGCCCCATCCACGCCGGCATCATCGAGCCGGGCCACTTCCGTTTTTCCGTGGTCGGCGAACGCGTGCTGCGGCTCGAGGAGCGACTGGGCTATCAGCACAAGGGCGTCGAACGGCGTCTCGCCGGGGCTGACTTTGCCACGGGGACGAGGCTGATCGGCCGCGTTTCCGGCGATGCCACCTGTGCTTACGCCTGGGCCTACGCCATGGCGCTCGAGGCCGCCTGCGGGGTTGCGCCGCCGCCGCGCGCGCTCGTGCTGCGCGCCTTCATGCTCGAGCGCGAGCGCATCGCCAATCACCTCGGCGATCTCGGCGCGCTTGGCAACGATGCCGCTTTCGCCTTCGGCCTGACCCAGTTCATGCGGCTCAAGGAAGACTGGCTGCGTCTCAATGCCGAGTTGTTCGGCCATCGCTTCATGATGGATCGCATCGTCCCCGGCGGCGTCGCCGGCGATCTCGATCCGACGGCGCTGCGGCGGGTCGTCGAGCAGTGCGAGGCCATCGGCCGCGAGGTCAAGGCCTTGCGCGCCCTCTACGACGAGCACTCCGGCCTGCAGGACCGCTTCCTCACCACCGGCGCCATCACGGCCGAGCTGGCGCGCGAGTTGTCGATGACCGGCATGGCGGCGCGGGCGACCGGCCTCATTCTCGGCGGCCGTTGCTACCGCCAGGGCTACACGCCGCCGCCGCCCTATGATCGGCTGGGCGTGCGGCCGGCCACCGACGAACGCGGCGACGTCGCCGCCCGCGTCGCCGTACGTTTCGACGAGATCTTCGAGTCGCTGCGCCTGCTCAAGGAAATGGCGGTGGCCATGCCCGAGGGCGACGTGCGCGTCGAGATCGCGCCCGTCCCCGGCGCCACCGGGCTCGGCGTGGTCGAGGGCTGGCGCGGCGAAGTCATCGTCGGCGCACGCATCGGGCCGGACGGCCGCCTGGCCCGCGTCCACCCGCACGACCCATCGTGGCAGGCCTGGCTGGCGCTCGAGCATGCCGTGATGAACGATATCGTTCCCGACTTTCCGCTGATCAACAAGTCGTTCAATCTCTCCTACTCTGGAGTCGATCTGTGATCCCGCTGCTGAAGAAGATCCTGCGCACCGGCGTTATCACCGAGCCGGCGGTAGAAGTGGACATCGGGCCCCGGCAGGAGATCGAACGGCTCAACGACGAATTGCTGCGCATCCTCGGCCGGGCGCTGACCATCCGCGAAGTCGATGCCGGTTCCTGCAACGGCTGCGAGCTGGAAATCCACGCCCTCAACAACGCCTACTACAACCTCGAGGGGCGCGGCATCAAGTTCGTCGCCAGCCCGCGCCATGCCGACATGCTGCTGGTCACCGGTCCGGTGACCAAGAACATGGAGAACGCCCTGCGTATCGCCTACGACTGCACGCCCGATCCCAAGCTGGTGGTCGCCGTCGGCGATTGCGGCTGCGGTTGCGGCGAGGTCGGCCAGCTGTTCGGCGAAAACTACGCCACCTGCGGCCCGGTCGACAACGTCGTCGCCGTCGATGTGCGCGTACCCGGCTGCCCGCCGACGCCGCTGGCGCTGATGCAGGGCATCCTCGCCGCCGTCCGGCGCGCCTGACGGCCGCGCTTGGCGTCCCGCCGGGACTGACTTTCGGGGCGGCAGGAGGCGCCGGCCGGCACGACCTGACGGTGTGCCACCAGCGTCACCCTACCGGCGCGAGCGCATGCCTCGTTTGCATTGCGATATGCAAGACCGTATATTTCGGGTTTTCAAGGCTCGACTTGATTTCGAGGGGTCATCGATGGCATCACGAATTCGCAATGGTTTGTGCGCAGTGGCGCTGGCGGGCGTCGCCTTCGCGGCGGCGGCGGGCGAGATCACCGTGTCGGCGGCGGCCAGCCTGACCAACGCGTTCACCGAAGTGGCGCGCGCCTTTGAAGCCGCGCGTCCCGGCACCCGGATTCTGCTGAACTTCGGGGCATCGGGCGCCCTGTTGCAGCAGATGGACAAGGGCGCGCCCGTCGACGTGTTCGCCTCCGCCGATCAGGAGACCATGGATCTGGCCCAGAAAAAGGGCCTGGTGGCCGCCCAGGATCGGCAAGATTTCGCTCGCAACGCGCTGGTGGTGATCGTTCCGGCGGACGGCGGACCGACGATCAAGCGGCTGAACGATCTTGGCCAGGCGGCCGTCAAGCGGGTCGCGGTCGGCAACCCGGCCAGCGTGCCGGTCGGGCGCTATGCCAAGCGGGCGCTCGAGGCGGCGAATCTCTGGCCGATGGTCGAGGCGAAGATGGTCGGCGCCCAGTCCGTGCGTCAGGCGCTCGACTACGTGGCGCGCGGGGAAGTCGAGGCGGGATTCGTCTATGCCACCGATGCGGCGCTGATGAAAGACAAGGTTCGGATTGCCATGGATGTGCCGCTGGACGTCGCCATCACCTATCCGGTCGCGACGCTGGCGGGGAGCGCGCATGGCGACGCAGCCCGCCAGTTCGTCGCCTACGTCCTGTCGCCTGCCGGACAGGCGATTCTCGGCAAATACGGCTTCCAGAAGCCGTGAGGCAAGGAGTCCAGACGCATGGAGCCCGCGTGGACGGCCCTCGGCCTGTCCCTGAAAGTCGCCGGTTGGGCGACACTCATCAACCTGGTGCTCGGGGTCGGCGTCGGCTATCTGCTGGCGCGGGCGCGCTTCCCGGGCCGCGACGTGCTCGACACCTTCCTCACCCTGCCGATGGTCCTGCCGCCGACGGTGCTCGGCTACTACCTGCTGGTGGCGATCGGACGCAAGAGCTGGTTGGGCACGTGGTTGCGCGAGAGCCTGGGCGTGAATCTGATCTTCACTTGGCAGGGGGCGGTGATCGCGGCCAGCATCGTCGCCTTCCCGCTCGTGTTCAAGCCGGCCCGGGCCGCTTTCGAGGCGGTCGACGGTCAACTGGAGCAGGCCGCGCGCGTGCTCGGCGTGTCGGAAGTCGGCGTGTTTTTCCGCGTGACCTTGCCGCTGGCCTGGCGCGGGATTCTCGCCGGCCTGCTGCTGGCGTTTGCGCGAGCCATGGGCGAGTTCGGCGCGACGCTGATGGTCGCCGGAAGTATTCCAGGCAAGACGCAAACCTTGTCGGTGGCGGTGTACGAGGCCGTGCAGGCGGGGCAGGACGACTTGGCCGCCACCTTGGTGCTCATCACGTCGATGGCTTGCGTGGTCGTGTTGTTGTCCGCGGGGCGCCTTGCCCCGGGGCGGATTGCCAATCGATGAAGGACGCTCCCGGTGCGCATTGATCTCGAAATACGCAAGGAACTGCGGTCCGGCCCGCGGGTTTTCCGGCTCGACGTCCGGCTGGCGACGCAGGGGCAGCGTGTCGTCATCTTCGGGCCGTCCGGGTCGGGCAAAAGCCTGACGCTCAAGGCCATCGCCGGCCTCATGCGACCCGACGAGGGCCACGTTCGCCTGGACGGCACGACGGTGTTCGACAGCGGTGCGGGCGTCAATCTGCCTCCGCAGGCGCGTGGCGTGGCCTATCTTTTCCAGGATTACGCGCTGTTTCCGCACCTGACCGTGCGGCAGAACGTCGGGTTTGTCCTGGCGCGCGGCTGGCTCAATCCGCGTTCCGGCGAGATTCACGAAGCGGTCGACTATTGGCTGGCCGCGTTCAACCTGCAGGATGTCGCCCATCAGTTTCCCGTCGAGCTTTCCGGCGGCCAGCGACAGCGGACCGCGCTGGCGCGCGCCCTGGTGGCCCGTCCGCGCGCCTTGTTGCTCGACGAGCCGTTCGCCGCGCTCGATCCCGCCCTGCGCCAGCGGATGCGCGTCGAACTGGACGAACTGCAAACCCGCCTCGGCGTGCCGATGATCATCATCACGCACGATCCCGAGGACGTCGCGGCGTTTGGCGAGCAAGTGCTTTGCATGAACGAGGGCCAGGTCGTCCCGCAGGCGCAGGGATTGCTGTCCGTCGGCTTGGCCGCCTGATTTTTTTTGCCTACCGTTATATAAGGTTTTCTATTACGCATGAGGGAGCGACAGATGAACGATTCGAAGAATGCGGCATCCCGGCCCGGGCGTGGGCCGTCGCGGCTGGCGCTGGCGTTGATGATGGCGTGGACGCCCTTGGCGGCCTGGGCGGAATCGGGCGGCGACTCGCTTTTCCAACTCGGGGCGGTGAGGGTGACCGCGGCGCGCCCGGTGCTGGGGGAAATTGCATCGGAACAGGTCTCGTCCGTCGTTTCGGCGGAAGACATCCGCCGATTCGATCGTACGACGGTGGGCGACGCCGTCAATCTGCTGTCCGGCGTCACCGTTTCCACCAACTCCCGCAATGAGCAGATGGTCTATCTGCGCGGCTACGATCCTCGGCAGGCGCCCCTGTTCATCGACGGCATCCCGGTTTACGTGCCCTACGACGGGTATGTCGATTTTGGCCGTTTCGGCACGGCCGATCTCGCCGCCATTCAAGTGGCCAAGGGTTTCAGTTCCGTGGCCTACGGCCCCAACACGCTCGGCGGCGCCATCAACCTGATTTCACGCCGGCCGACGAAGATCCTCGAAGGCGACGCGACGCTGGGCTTTGGCGGGGAAAACGCCCGCCGTGCCGAGGTCAATGTCGGCACCCACCAGGGCTTGTGGTACTTGCAAACCGGCGCCGCCCGGCGGGAGGCGGATGGCTTCCGCATGTCGTCGGATTTCAACCGGACGGCGACCGAGAACGGCGGGCGCCGCGACAATTCCTATTACAAGGACGACAAGCTGTCCCTGAAGTTCGGCCTCACGCCGCGCGGCGACGACGAGTACGCCCTCACCTACATCAAGCAGGACGGCGAGAAGGGGCAGCCCCCCTCGACCGATCCGACGTCGGCACGCTACTGGAAATGGCCTGACTGGGACAAGGAGAGCCTGTATTTCGTCTCCCGCACAGCGCTCGGCGCCCATGAAACCTTGAAGCTGAGGCTCTATACCGACAAGTTCGACAACGAGGTCGACTCCTACACCGACAACACCTACAGCAAGCTGAAAACCAACGGGTCGGGCAGCGTCGGCACGGGCCGCAGCATCTACCACGACAGAACCCGGGGCGGCGCGGTCGAACTCGAGACCACCCGCCTCCGCGGTCATGTCCTGCGCCTGGTCGCGCAGACGAAGAACGATCAGCACGAAGAGCGCGACGGCAATCGTGCGCTCAACGCCGACTTCGAAGATACGCTGCGATCCCTTTCGGCGGAGGACGGCATTTCGCTGGGCGACAAGACCTTGCTGTCGATCGGTTTTGCGCATCACCAGCTCGATCCCGACAAGGTCTACAAGTCCAGCGCCGGCCCGGTGTATTCCCTGCCCGGCAAGCAGACGGCCAACGACCCGCAGATCGGCCTGTTCCACGATCTGACGCCGACCGTTCGCCTCTATGCCACCATCGCCGACAAGACGCGGCTGCCGACGTTGAAGGACCGCTATTCGGCGCGGCTGGGCTCGTACATCGAAAATCCGGACCTCAAGCCCGAGAGCGCCCGCAACTACGAAATCGGCTACCAGGGCCAGCCCTGGGCCGGCGCCGCCGCCGAAGCGGCGCTGTTCTACAGCGACGTCGAGGACAAGATTCAGAGCGTCAATCTGAATGGCGCGGCCAGTTGCAGCACGACCAACAAGTGCCGGATGCGGAACATCGGCGAGGCGCGCATCCAGGGCGTCGAATTCGGCCTCAAGACGCCGCTCGGTCCCCGCTGGGAAATCGGCGGCAATGCCACCTGGATGGACCTGAAGAACATCAGCGACTCGTCGGTCAAGCTCACCGGCATTCCCGAGACCAAGGTCATCGTGCATGCGCTCTGGCGTCCGATCGGCAGCGTCGATGTCGTGGCGCTCGCCGAGCACGACGGCAGTCGCTGGACGAACAACACGACCGAAATCAGCGGCTTCACCAAGCTCAACCTCAAGGTGGCCTGGCGGCCGCTGAAAAACCTCTCGGTGGAGGCCGGCGTCAACAACGTCACCGACAAGCACTACGAGCTGGAGTGGGGTTTTCCCACCCCCGGACGCATGTGGTTCGCCAACCTGGCCTACCGCATCTGATGCCAGGATGAGACGACGCGACTTTCTCGCCCTGGCGGCGTGCCTGCCCTGGCTGCCCGCCCGGGGCGCGGAGACAGCGCCGGCCAAAGGCCTGCACGTCTTTGGCACCTTGCCGCCGCCGGACAAGGTGAAGCGGGTCTTCGCCGCCGGCGCGCCGGCGGCGGTGCTCGTCTACGCGCTGGCGCCGGAAAAGCTGATGGGCTGGCCATGGCCCCTGTCGGACGAGGCGCGGGCGCTGCTCGCGTCCGGCCAGCGGGCCTTGCCGATGCTCGGGCGCCTGGCGGGGCGCGGCAGTACGCTGCCGCTGGAAAAGCTCGTGATCCTGAAGCCCGACATCATCGTCGACGCCGGCACGGTGGATGCCACCTATCTGTCCACCGCCGAGCGCGTCCATCGGCAGACGGGCATCCCTTATGTGCTCGTCGATGGCAGGCTGGCCGACAGCGCCCGCCAGTTGCGCGACTGCGGCCGCCTGCTCGATGCCGCCGCGCGCGGCGAACGGCTCGCGCGTTATGCCGAATCGACGCTGCTCGCCTGCCGCGACCTTCGTGCGGAGAATCGGGCCAGGGTCTATCTCGCCCGCGGTGCCGACGGGCTGGAGACGCCATTGTCCGGGTCGGTCAACGGCGAGTGCATCGAAGCCGCCTGCGCCGTCAATGCCGCCGTCGGCGGCGGCGGGCTGGCGCGGGTCTCGCGCGAGCAACTGCTCGCCTGGGCACCCGACGCCATCGTCACGCAATATGCGGAATTCTTCGCCTTCGCCCAGCAGGATGCCTTCTGGCAGCGCCTGCCGGCGGTGAAGGCGGGGCGCCTTTTCCTCGCACCGAGCCAGCCTTTCGGCTGGCTCGACGTGCCGCCCGGCGTCAATCGGTTGATGGGCGTGCGCTGGCTGTTCGAACGGCTCAATCCGACCGCCGCCAAAACGGATTGGATCGGCCAGGCGCAGGCGTTTCATCGCCTGTTCTACGGTCATGTCCCCTCGCGGGGAGAACTGGAGCGCATGGCGGGTCTTTCGTGAACCGGGGGGCACGCCCTTTCGGGCTGCGTTTCGGCGTCCTGTCGACACTGACTTTCGCGGCGCTGCTGTCGGCGTTCGCCTTCGGTCCTTATCCCTTGGTGCCGCAGGACGCGATCATGGCGCTGCTGGCGGGTCCGTCGGCGACGGACGATGCCGCCACGGTGGTGTGGAATCTGCGCCTGCCGCGCATCGCCGCCGGACTGGTCGTCGGCATGGCGCTGTCGGCGGCCGGGGCGGCCTACCAGGGCATGTTCCGCAATCCCCTCGTGTCGCCGGACATTCTGGGCGTGTCGGCCGGCGCCGGCCTTGGGGCGGCGCTGGCCATCCTGTTCGGCCTGCCGCTGCCGGCCGTGCAGGCCTGCGCCTTCTGCGGCGGCCTGCTGGCCGTGAGCGCCGTGTATTTCGTCGCCGGCCGCGTGCGGCGCCACGACCCGGTATTGGTGCTGGTGCTGGCGGGCGTGGCCGTGGGAACGCTGTTTTCCGCCGGCATCTCCCTCGTCAAGGTCCTGGCCGATCCGGCGGTGCAACTGCCTTCGATCACCTTCTGGCTGCTGGGCGGTTTGAACGCCGTTGCGCCCGACGACCTGGCGCTGGCCGCGCCGCTGGTGGCGATCGGCCTTGCGCCGATGCTGCTGCTGCGCTGGCGGGTCAACCTGTTGTCGCTCTCCGACGAGGAGGCCGCCGCGATGGGCGTGAACGTGGCGCGTCTGCGGCTGGTGCTGATCGCGTCCGCGACCCTGATCACGGCCGCCGCCGTTTCCGTCGCCGGCATCGTCGGCTGGATCGGCCTGGTCGTGCCGCATGCTGCGCGCCTGCTGGTCGGCCCCGAGTTCTCGCGGCTGCTGCCCGCCGCCTTGCTGCTCGGCGGCGGCTTCGTCGTCGCCGCCGACACGCTGGCGCGCTCGGTGACGGCGATCGAACTGCCGCTCGGCATCCTCACTGCCATCGTCGGCGCGCCGACCTTCCTGTGGCTGTTGGCAAGAACGGGAAGGCTAGGATGAAAACCTCTGCCGGGGTCGGGTATCCCGATCGGGTGGCGGCAGCCTGCGCCGGAAGCGGCGGCTCATGATGCTGCTCGAGGCGCGCGCGCTCGCCATGGGCTATCGCCATCGGACGGTCGGGGAGGGCATCGACCTCAAGATCGGCCAAGGGGAAGTGCTCTGCCTGCTCGGCCCGAACGGCAGCGGCAAGACCACCCTGTTCCGGACCTTGCTCGGGATCCTGCCGCCGCTGCGCGGCGAGGTGGTCGTGGTTGGCCAGCCCCTGTCCGGATGGTCGCGGCAAGCCTTGGCCAAGGTGATCGCCTATGTGCCGCAAGGCCATGCCGGGCTGTTCGCTTTCACCGTCGCGGAGGTGGTGCTGATGGGCCGCACGGCGCGCATCGGCCGCTTCGCCATGCCGTCGGTTCACGACCGGCGCGTTGCCCGGCAAGCGCTCGATGTCCTCGGTATCGGCCATCTGGCCGAGCGCGTCTATACCGAGATTTCCGGCGGCGAACGCCAGTTGGCCCTGATTGCCCGGGCGCTCGCGCAGGAGGCGGGCGTGCTGATTCTCGACGAACCGACGGCGAGCCTCGACTTCGGCAACCAGCTGCGGGTGCTGCAGCAGGTCGCCGCTCTCAAGACCCGGGGACTGGCGGTGCTCATGTCCACGCACCAGCCCGAACATGCCTTGCGCGTGGCCGACCGCATCGCCTTCCTGAAAGGCGGACGCATCACCGTGCAGGGAGACCGGAGCATCGCCGACGCCGCCAATCTCGCCGATCTCTACGGCACCGACGCGCAGCTCGTCGCCGCCAACTTGCCCGGCCTGGGCCGGCAGGCGCCATGAGGCGGTTCCCGGAGGATCCGGACGCTGTCGCCCAGGCCTGCCGCGCGGGCCGAGGGGGGCAGATCATCATCGTGTCGGGCTGGCGCGGCGCGGGCAAGACCTCCTGGTGCCTCGCGCTGGCGAGCCGGGCCCGCGCGCTCGGGCTGACGGTGGCGGGTCTGGCGTCGCCGGCGGTCTTTTGCGACGGCCGCAAAGTAGCCATCGATCTGCGCGACTTGGCCGGCGGCGAAACCCGGCGGCTGGCCGAACGCGCTCGTCCGGAAGCCCCCGGCACCGCCACGCTGGGGTGGCGGTTCGACCCCGCCGTCCTGGCCTGGGGCAACGGGGTTCTGGCCGCGGCTAAGGCAAGCGATCTTTTCGTGATCGACGAACTGGGGCCGTTGGAATTCGTCAGCCGAGCAGGCCTGACGAATGCCTTTGCCGCGATCGACACCGGCCGCCATCACCTGACCGTGGCGGTCATCCGGCCGGAACTGACGGACGAGGCGCTGCGGCGGTGGCCGCGGGCGCGAGTGCTGGCGCCCGCCGGACATGCGGTGGCGCCGAACCGAACTGGAGATGCCGTGTAATGGACATTGCCGATATCGACTTCACCGCCATGTATCGCGAGCACATGTCGAAGGCCGGCCGCAAGAAGCCGCCCGAAAGCTGGGATGCCCGTGCCGACGAAATGAACCGGACGGTCAATGGCGGCACCTACGTGCGATGCTTTATCGACAGCATGGATTTCTCCAGCTGCTCCAGCTTGCTGGACGTCGGTTGCGGCACGGGGGCGATCGCGCTGGCTGCCGCCCCGCGCCTGCAAGAAGTGATCGGGCTCGACTACAGTCCGCGCATGCTCGAGCTGTTCATGGAGAACGCGCGCCGCGGAGGATTCGACCACGTGCGGTTCATTCGGCGTGCCTGGCGCAGTGCCAGGCCGTCGCGATGGGCGTTCATTTCCTGGGAGGTCGGGTGACGGTTCGGCAGCGAAGACGAGAGGCGATTCAGTCATGAGCGTTTTGTGTCACCGCAAAGAAAGCAACGAGCGCAAAGGAAAGCCTTGTTCTCGTTCTTGAATCGCGCCCTTAGCGATCTTTGCGGTGAACGGCTTCTTACTGCCAGTTTGCAGCGATAACAGGCTCCAGCATCGTCTGGTAGTTGGTTGGCAAGGTCGTCTGTCCGGCGGCGGGCGGCGCGAAGGTCGCCATGGCCTGCACCAAAACATCGACATTGGTGTCGAGCAAGGTCTTGTCGTCCGCGGTCTTAAACTGCTCGACGTGATAGGCCGAACCCGCGTACCAGTTCTTGATCGTCATCACATCCGGCGTGCCGATGATGCTCACCTGCAAGGCGTTACCGACATGGCTAAACCAGATTTGATCGGTGGCAATACCGGAGGGGAAGTTGGCGACGTCGGTGTTGCCAACGGTGCTGTCGTTCTCCGTCACGATATCGCTTTCATAGCCGCGGCCGAACAGGTAGGTGTCGTTGCCTACTCCGCCAACCAGACTGTCGTTGCC
>JAGVUA010000024.1 GCA_019136545.1 Betaproteobacteria bacterium | reverse complement strand
GGCCGGCCCGCGTCAGCCGTTCGTTCAGCAGCAGGCGCGCCAGCAGCACCGTCCACAGCGGCGCCAAATAGAACAGCAGCAGTACGCGCATGATTTCGCCGTGGAGCACCGCCAGCACGTAACCGAGGTTGCAGCCGGCCGAAGCGATAGCGATGGCCACCAGCCAGCGGTCGACGCGGACACCCCGCAGCTGCCGGTAAAACAGGGCCAGTCCGAGCCCCAGCGCCACCGCATAGGTCAGCGTGGTCGCCAGGAGGCCGGACATGCCGGCCGCCTCGATCAGGCGATAGGGATACCAGACCAAGCCCCAGACCGTCGCCCCGGCAAACAGCGCCGCCACGGCGGCCGCCGACCCTGCCCTATAATCCGAGCTTCCCGCCACGCTTGCTCCTCTCCGTGAATCCCCATCTCGCCCAGCTTCAGCCTTATCCCTTCGAGAAACTACGGCAGCTGTTCGCTGGCGGCGAGCCGCCGGACGACATAAAGGAAATCAAGCTTTCCATCGGCGAGCCGCAGCACGGCACGCCCGAATTCATCAAGGAAACCTTGGCGGCCAATCTGTCGGGACTGGCGAATTATCCCATCACCAACGGCTCGGACGAACTGCGCCATGCCATCGCCGACTGGCTGGCCCGGCGCCACGGCATTCCGCCGCCCCACCCGGTCCATCAGGTGCTGCCGGTCAACGGATCGCGCGAGGCGCTGTTCGCCTTCGCGCAGTGCGTGGCCGATCCGTCGCGCCCCGGCGGCCTGGTGCTGTGCCCGAATCCCTTCTACCAGATCTACGAAGGCGCGGCCTATCTCGCGGGCCTGACGCCGGCCTTCATCCATCAGTTGCCCGACGACGGCTTCGCCATGAATTTCGCCGCCGTGCCGGAAGAGACCTGGAAACGCACGCAGCTGGTCTACGTCTGCTCGCCGAGCAATCCGACCGGTAACGTCGTGTCCTTCGAGCAATGGCGACAGTTGTTCGAACTGTCGGACCGCCACGGTTTCGTCATTGCCGCCGACGAGTGCTATTCGGAGATCTATTTCGACGAAAGTCAGCCGCCGCTGGGCGCCATGCGGGCCGCCCGGGAGCTCGGCCGCGACGACTACCGCCGGCTGGTGGTGTTTTCCAGCCTCTCGAAACGATCCAACGTGCCGGGGCTGCGCTCCGGTTTCGTCGCCGGCGATGCCGCCATCCTCAAGCAGTTCTGGCTCTATCGCACCTATCACGGCTGCGCCATGAGCCCGCCGGTGCAGGTGGCCTCGACCGTCGCCTGGCGCGATGAGGGCCATGTGCTCGACAACCGCCGGCTGTACAAGGAAAAATTCGCGCGGGTGACGCCGATCCTCGCCGACTGCCTCGATACGCGCATGCCCGATGCCGGCTTCTACCTCTGGGCCTCGGTCGCCCGCCACGGCGTCGCCGATACCGACTTCGCCCGGCGCCTGCGCGACCGCTACAATGTCATTGTGCTACCGGGCAGCTACCTTGCCCGCGCGGCCGGCGGCATCAATCCCGGCGCCGGCTTCGTGCGCATCGCGCTGGTCGCCGACCCGGACGAATGCATCGAGGCGGCGCAGCGCATCGCCGATTTCTGCCAGACGCTCTGAACTCAACCGAACCTACAGGGACCACAAGGAACGCATCATGCATGAGCTGCAAACCATCATCGACGAGGCGTGGGAAAACCGCGCCAGCCTCAATCCCGGCGGCGCGCCGGCCCAGGTCAGCGCGGCGGTCGAACAGGTGCTCAACGATCTCGGCCTGGGCCGCCTGCGCGTGGCCGAAAAGATCGACGGCCAGTGGGTCACCCATCAGTGGCTCAAGAAGGCGGTGTTGATTTCCTTCCGGCTCGAGGACAATCGCGTCATGGACAGCGGTGCCTTTCGCTACTACGACAAGGTAGCGACCAAGTTCGCCAGCTATGACGAGACGGATTTCCGTGAAGGCGGCTTCCGGATCGTACCCGGCGCCGTGGTACGGCGCGGTTCGTTCATCGGCAAGAGCGTGGTGGTGATGCCGGGCTTCGTCAATATCGGCGCCTACGTCGACGAAGGCACGATGGTGGACACCTGGGCCACCGTCGGTTCCTGCGCGCAGATCGGCAAGAACGTGCATCTTTCCGGCGGCGTCGGCATCGGCGGCGTGCTCGAGCCGATCCAGGCCAACCCGACCATCATCGGCGACAACTGCTTCATCGGCGCCCGCTCGGAAGTGGTGGAAGGCGTCATCGTCGAGGACAACTGCGTGATTTCGATGGGCGTCTTCATCGGCCAGAGCACCAAGATCTACGATCGCGCCACCGGCGAGATCCTCTACGGCCGCGTGCCGGCCGGCTCGGTGGTGGTGAGCGGCAGCCTGCCATCGGCCGACGGCAAGTACAGCCTGAACTGCGCGGTGATCGTCAAGAAAGTCGATGCCCAGACGCGCGCCAAGACCTCGATCAACGAACTGCTGCGCGACTGATTCCGACGCGCCCACGACGCCCGCGGGAGACACCATGATCCTCGACAAGCTGTTCATGCTGATGGCCGAAAAGAAAGCCTCGGACATCTTCATTTCGGCCGGCGCGCCGATCAGCATCAAGATCCATGGCAACTGCATCCCGATCAACCAGCAGGTGATGGACCCGGCCACCATCGAGCGCATGGCCCGCGAACTGCTCAAACCGGAGCAGTTCGAGCAGCTGGATACGGCACGCGAACTCAACCTGTCGGTCGGCATTGCCGATGTCGGCAATTTCCGCATCAACATGTTCTGGCAGCGCAACAGCATCGGCATCGTCGTGCGCTTCATCACCAGCGCGATTCCCCGCATCGAGGAACTGGCGCTGCCCAGCATCCTGTCCGACCTCATCATGGCAAAGCGCGGCCTCGTGCTGGTGGTGGGCGCCACCAGTTCGGGCAAGTCGACCACCATCGCCTCGATGCTCGACCATCGCAACACGCATCGTTCGGGCCACATTCTCACCGTCGAGGACCCGATCGAGTTTCTCTTCAAGCACAAGAAGTCGATCGTCAATCAGCGCGAAGTCGGTCTCGACACGCATTCATGGCACGACGCGCTGAAGAACGCCATGCGCCAGGCGCCCGACTGCATCCTGATCGGCGAGATTCGCGACAAGGAAACCATGAGCGCGGCCATCGCCTATGCCCAGACCGGCCACCTGTGCGTCGCCACCTTGCACGCCAACAACGCCTATCACGCCCTCAACCGGATCATCAACTTCTTCCCGCTGGAAAACCGCACGGCGCTTTATCTCGACCTGTCGTCGACGCTGAAGACCATCATCTCCCAGCGCCTGGTGCGCAAGCCCGACGGCCATCGCATTCCGTCGGTGGAAATTCTGCTGAACACGCGCCACATCTCGGAACTGATCGAAAAAGGCGAAATCAACGGCATCAAGGAGGCCATGGAGCAAAGCCTGGCGCCGGGCTCGCAGACTTTCGAGCAGGATCTCTTCCGCCTCTACAAGGAAAACACCATCACCCTCGACGAAGCGCTGGCCAACGCCGATTCGCCCACCAACCTGTCGTGGCTGATCAACAACGCGCAGCTGCAGGCGCCCGCGGCCAACACCACGCTGGCGCCGTTGACGGGGATGCCGGACGACCAGGCCGAGCCGGCCTCGGGAGGGAGCTCGTTCGCGGCATTCACGCTGAAGCTGGACGACTGATGACGTCGGCCGCCACGCTCGCGCTCGCCCGGCAGCTGATCGCCCGACCGTCCGTCACCACCGCCGACGCCGGCTGCCTCGACATCATTGCCGACCGCCTGCGTCCGCTCGGCTTCGCCATCGAGCGCCTGGACAGCACCGGCCCGACGGGGCCGGTCTGCAACCTCTGGGCGCGGCGCGGCCAGACGGCGCCGCTGGTCTGCCTGGCCGGCCACACCGACGTGGTGCCGCCGGGACCGCGCGAGCAATGGCAGTCCGATCCCTTCGAGCCGAGCGAACGCGACGGCCTGCTCCACGGCCGCGGCGCCGCCGACATGAAGGCATCGCTGGCGGCTTTCGTGGTCGCCGTCGAGCGCTTCGTGGGCGCCTGCCCCGACGCCGGCGGCAGCATCGCCTTGCTGCTGACCTCCGACGAGGAAGGCGACGCCACCGACGGCACCGTCCGCGTCGTCGAGGCGCTGCGCGCGCGCGGCGAAAGCATCGATTTCTGCATCGTCGGCGAACCGACATCGACGGCCAGGCTCGGCGATACCATCAAGAACGGCCGGCGCGGCTCGCTGTCGGCCCGCCTCGTCGTCAAGGGCCTCCAGGGACATGTCGCCTATCCCGAGCAGGTGCGCAATCCCATTCACCTGGCGGCGCCAGCGCTGGCCGACCTGGCGTCGGCCCATTGGGACGATGGCAACGAGTACTTTCCGCCGACCAGCTTCCAGATATCCAACATCCACGCCGGCACCGGCGCCACCAACGTGGTGCCGGGAACGCTGGAAGTCCTGTGCAACTTCCGTTTTTCCACGGCCAGCAGCGTCGAGAACCTTCAGGCGCGCGTGCATGCCCTGCTCGATCGCCACCAGCTCGAATACGAGATTCACTGGACGATCGGCGGCCAACCTTTTCTGACGCCGCGCGGACGCCTGGTGGCGGCGATGGAGGAAGCCATACAGGCCGTCACCGGCGGCAAACCGATGCTATCGACTTCCGGCGGCACTTCGGACGGACGCTTCATCGCCGACATCTGTTCGCAAGTGGTCGAATTCGGACCGATCAACGCCAGCATCCACAAGGTGAATGAGCACGTCGCGGTAGCCGACCTCGAACCGCTGGCCGGGATCTACCAAGAGGCTCTGGCACGCCTGCTGAAGCCATGACGTCGCTCCTCGACGAACTGATCACCATTCGCGACTGGCTGCGCTGGGCGGTCAGCCGTTTCACCGAGGCCCGGCTGCATTTCGGTCATGGCACCGACAACGCGCACGACGAGGCCGCCTGGCTCATCCTGCACGCGCTGCACCTGCCCCACGACCATCTCGAGCCTTTCCTGGACGCCCGCCTGACGCGCGACGAACGGCTCGGCGTGCTCAACCTGCTCGAACAGCGCATCGTCCGTCGCCTGCCCGCCGCCTATCTGACGCACGAGGCCTGGTTGTGCGGCTATCGCTTTCATGTCGACGAGCGCGTCATCGTGCCGCGCTCCTATTTCGGCGAGCTGCTGGCCGATGGCCTGGCGCCCTGGCTCGACGATCCGCTGTCGGTGACTGCCGCGCTCGACCTGTGCACCGGTTCGGGCTGCCTCGCCATCATCATGGCCGACGCGCTGCCGAATGCCCATATCGATGCGGTCGACCTCTCTGCCGACGCGCTTGCGGTGGCGCGCCGCAATGTCGTCGAACACGGCCGCGAGGATCGCATCCGGCTGGTGCAATCGGACCTGCTCGAAGGCCTGACCGCTTGCCGCTACGACCTGATCATCTGCAACCCGCCCTACGTCACCGCCGAATCGATGGCCAGCCTGCCCACGGAATACCGCCACGAACCGGCGCTGGCGCTCGGCGCCGGCGAGGACGGCCTCGATGTGGTACGACGGCTGCTCGTGGGCGCCGCCGATCATCTCGGCAACGATGGCCTGCTGTTCGTCGAGGTCGGCCACAACGCCGACATCGTCGAGGCGGCCTTTCCCGACCTGCCGTTTACCTGGATCGACTCGGCAAGCGCCGAGGGCAAGGTGTTCATGCTGCGTCGGGCCGATCTGGGCGCTTAGGGCGTCACCGTCGGCGCCAGCGTCACCGCCACCTGCTGGCGTTCGGCATCGCCATGGAGCGTCAGGGCGCCGGCCGGAAAATCGACGACGCGCACAGCCTCGGCCCACGCCCCGGCGTCGGCGACGATGTCCGTCAACCGATTCGGCCGCGCCAGGATCGCCGCCTCGTCGATGCGATTGCCGGCGCGCCGCGGAAACAGGGCAAAGTAGAGCATGTCGGCCTCGATCAATTCGTTGAGGAAATGCGTGCCCAGCGACACGTCGGGCGTCAGGTTCTCGTGCATGTCGACGATCTCGCACAAGGCGACGACATGGTTGATTTCGTTGAACACTACGGGCAACCCGAGCCATGCATCGCGCGTGCCCCAGCGCCCCGGGCCGAGCATCAAGGGACGGTGGTCGCGGCTGGCCTGGTTGATGTGGCCGACCAGCCGCGTCACCGCCAACCGCTCGGCCTGGCTGAGCCGGCCATAGATCGAGGGCGCCACGTAAATGATCCTGTCCGGATGAATGACGCGACTCGGACCGATCACCGCGCCGCGCGCCGCCACCAGGATCGGCACGCCGTCGGGCGGCTCGAGGCTGGCTGCGCCTTCGACCTTGCGCACCTGCATCGGCCGGCACTGCAGGAGGTTGATGCGGTAGCCGCCGGACGTAGCGTTGAGGGCGAACTCGATCTCGACGGGATGCTGGTAGGCGCCCTGCAGCGCGGCGAGGATGTGGCGCATGTCGGCCACGAAGGGCGTGCGTTCGATCAGGCCGTCGAAGGTGAGAAAGGCCGGCTTGTCCCGGGCTTCCCGGCTGGTCAGGAGGTCGAGCGGAAAATCCGCCTGGCCTTCGATCATGGCGGCGAACGGGCCGCTGACGAACTGGCCGGTCGTCAGGTCGAGGGCGTCCATGCGCCGCTGGCTGTGGCGGGCGATGGCGCCGAAGTTGGTTTCGGGCCGCAGCTCCGGCGCATTGAGCGCCACCAGCCGCGTGTAGTCGTCGTCGGTGCGGTCGACCGCCCGGGTGCCGAGGCCCGCGACGAGCCGGATCACGCCCGCCTCCATGTCGATGCGCGGGTTCCAGGGATAAGGGTTGAGCGACAGGCCGACACCGGCGGCGTGCGGATGGAAGTAGCGGCGGCCGGCGGTGCCGGAGACGCGCATGATCAGCAGCGCCATCTGCTCGTCCTCGCGCATCAGGCCGCGCCGGGCGCGGTAGCGCAGCGCCCGTTCCGACAGCGTGCTGGCATAGACCTGGCGCACGGCGTCGAGCAAGGCGACGCGCCTGCTTTCCCAGGGGCCGCGATTGATGCAGAAGACGCTGTCGTACTGCCCGGCGAAGGCGTTGCCGTAGCGATCCTCCAGGCGCGAACTCGAGCGCACGATGAACGGCCATTCGCCGAAGTAGTCGAGCATGCCCTCGAACTGGCGCAGCACCGAAGGCGGGAAGTCGCCGGTGGTGATGCGCCGCTGCGCTTCGTCGAGGTCGGTGAGAAAAGTGGCCGGCTCGCGCTGGCGCCGACGCAGCCACCAGAGGCCGTTGTGCACGAAGAAGGTGTCGAACACCTCGGTGCCGACGTAGAACGAATCGTGCGCCTCCAGGCGCGCGTGCACGTCCGGCGCGTCGCGGCGCAGGACGGCGCGCGCCAGCAGCATGCCGAGCGCCTTGCCGCCGATCGTACCGGCGCCGATCATGCGCGAGCGGACGGTGATCAGGTCGTCGAGCGTCAGGTATTCGCAGATCAGCCGCCACATCGGGCCGTCGTCGGGGACGATCAGCCTGGCGAGACGCTCGAACCATTCGGCTTCCGCCGGATCGGGATAGCCGGCGCGGCGTGCCGCCATGACTGACTTTGCGGCCGCGAACTGCCGTTCCCAATGGCCGACGATCCGGTTGCCGTCGAGATCGGGCCAGGCGGACTCGGCCAGGATCTCCGCCACCGTGCCGCTGTCGGCGACGGCCCGGAAGCGGTCGCCCGCTTCCCAGGCATGCATGAGGTCCATGGCGGCGGCCGAGCGATGCTGGACCTTGATGGGGCGGATGTAGAGACGGCCGTGGCGGCGGAACACGTCGAGCAGGAACTGGGTCGTGTCGGCGATCACGGCCATGCCCGAGCGCGCGTGCCGGTTCCGGTAGACGGCAAAATAGGTGACGGTGTCGAGATCGAACAGGCGCGGACAGGTGAGGCGGAAGAAGTTGCCCATCATGCGGTCGGATTGCCAGCAATCCGCCAGTTCGGACAGGCAATCGAAAACGTACATGGTCTCTGGTCCCGCCGCTTCGATCGCCGAATGCACCTGGTCCACGAAGACGTCGAAGCCGGCCGTCATGTCCGGGCGGACGATATCGACCCCGCCGTCGTCGCCCATCAGCGGCGGATGGTGGGCGAAGCGGAAGTAGATCAGGCGGCGATGCTGCTGCCGCGCCGCCGCCACGTACGGCTTCACGAGCGCGAGGTATTCGTCCAGCGATTCGATCTGCCAGACGATGTTGTCGCCGCGCCGGATGCCGGCGAGAACGTCGTCGAGTCCCGACAGGCCGGTGGTCGGGGCGAAACCGGAAAGCGGCAGCGCATCCATGGCCACACCCTAGCGCGACCGCGCCTCGATGTACAGCGCCTGCCGTTGCCGCCGCGGCTTGTCCAGGGCTCCTGGCGAGGCGGTCTGGGCTGCCATGCGCGCTTCTGCTACGATGATCGGTCAACCCACCCGAGGAGGATAGAACGCCATGAAGCTGTATTACGCTCCCGCCGCCTGCTCCCTGTCGCCGCATATCGTCCTGCGCGAAGCCGGACTGGCTTTCGACATGACGCGCGTCGATCTGGCCACCGGCAAGACCGAGACCGGCGCCGACTTCGCGACGGTCAACCCCAACGGCTACGTGCCTGTCCTCGTGCTCGACGACGGCAGCCTGCTCATGGAAGGACCGGCGATCGTCCAGTATCTCGCCGACCGCGTTCCCGAGAAAAAACTGGCCCCTCCCAATGGCACCCTGGAACGCTACCGCTTGCAGGCCATGCTCAATTTCATCGCCACGGAATTGCACAAGGCCTTCGGCGCTCTCTTCAATCCCGCCGCTGGCGACGACTGGAAGAAAGCCGCGCGCACCCAGATCGGCGCGCGCTTAGCCTCTGTCCAGGACCAACTCAAGGGCCCCTTCCTGTTCGGCGATCAATTCTCGGTGGCGGACGCCTACTTGTTCACCGTGCTCAGCTGGGGCAAGTACTGCGACATCGATATCGCCCAATGGCCGAAACTGGCCGAGTACACCGGGCGCATCGCCCAACGGCCGGCGGTGCAGGCCGCGCTGAAAGCCGAGGGACTGCTCTGATCCTCATACCGTCGGCGGCTCGCGACGGCTGACTTTGGTTCAGGCGGCGAAATCCCCATCAATGATGTCGGCTTTACTTACACATCCAATAATATTTCGTCGCCATTCCTTACACGCCCCGATCGAAGAAAATAATTAGTCGTTTATTTTCATATATATATAGACTTGGCATTGTGCTTGCTTAAGTGTTCTCATCTCGTTTCCACCCAAGGAATCCGATCATGAACACTCGCAGCCTTGTTTCCGCCGCCGTCTCCACCGCCTTCGGCGCCGTGCTCACGTTTTCCGGCGCTGCTGCAGCCGCCTTCACCATCGACGGCAACCTGAACGACTGGGGCATCAATCACACGACCTGGGCGCCAAGCGCAGGCATTCATGCCACCGTCGAGGACCAGACCGGCAGCGGCAGTTTCTTCCTGGCCCCCGGCTGGGGTGGCCAAGCCTACGACGCCGAAGCCTTGTACGCCCAGATCCTCGGCAATACCTTGTACATCGCGCTGGCCACCGGCCATAACCCCACGACCGCGCAGAATCCCGGCGCAAACAGCTACGGCGCGGGAGACTTCGCCATCGATTTCGGCAAGAACGGCAGCTACGAGGTAGGCATCAACGTCATCACCGGCGGGTTCGGCGTAGCCGGCGGCGTCTATGGCGGCGCCAGCTGGAACTACGGTCTCTGGGCTGCCAACGGCAGCTATAACCCCGGAAACCCCGATACCACTCATCCCACCTCGCTAAATGGCGGCACTTGGCTCGGTAACGCCAACTTTGCCTATACCACGACGGGCGCCACCGGCTACGGTGCCAACCCCGCCGACCTGCATTACTTCTATGAGATCAGCGTACCGACTTCGTGGCTGACCGCCGCCGGTTGGGATGGTTCGGCGTTCAACATCCACTGGACCGAGAACTGCGCCAACGACAGCATCCTCACCGATCCCAGCCGCGTGCCGGAACCGGGCTCGCTCGCGCTGCTCGGTCTGGGTCTTGCCGGTCTCGCCGGCATACGTCGCCGCCGCCGCTGACAGGACGACCGGCTCAGCGCTGCTCGGGGGCAGCGGGCGTGGTAGGCGCGACCGGCTTGGCGGCGGGCGCTGCCGCCCGGCCGAGCAGGGCCTTGACTTCGGCACCGGTAAGCCGCTTGAGCGACGCAATCGGCCTGCGCTCGCCGATCGTGCCGGGCAGCAACACCGCATCGCCACCGAACGAACACAGACGACCGTCGCCATTGCCGTCGGCAAAAGCGATGGCGTCGGCCGTGTGCAGATTGAACGAGGGCGAAGCCAACGACACCAGGTAGGCATTGTCGTCGCCGGCCGTCTCGCGGACGATGATCCGCTCGTCATCGACCACCCGCCAGTCGAAAATGCTGCGAATGAAAACGCAGGTCTCCGGACCGGCGATATTCACCTGCGCGGCGGGATTGCGATCGGCCACCGCCGGCCCGTTGGCACAGCCGGCGGCGACCATCGCGATCCCGGTCAACGCTACCGCGAGCTTGGACATGGCATACATATCACACCTCCGTTAGGATGACTGTACCGGTATCGCGCAGGCCCGAGACGAGCTAGTTCATGCGCCCGACCCGATGCCGGTGACACGGATGCCGGCGTGGCAGTTGTACTGCTTGTTGATGAAGATCAGCACCGAGGTCATGGCCTCGACGGCCGCCGCGTTGGCGATGCTGCCGGCATGGAAGCCGCGCATGCCCGCCGCCTCGACCAGCTTGATGACCTCGGCCCGCGCCTCCTTGCTGTCGCCGCAGACCAGCACATCGCACTCGAGACCTTGGCCTTCCTGCAGGTGGTGAGCGGCGACGTTCTGGAACGCCGAAACCACCTTCACCTCGTCGCCGAGCAGCGCCTGGGCAATCTGTCCCGCCGAGCCTTGCGGCGGCAGCTGGACTCTGGCGACTTTCGGCGGAACCAGCGGTACCGTCACGTCGATCAGGATCTTGCCGGCCAGAGCGCTCTTCACCGACTCGAGCGTGCTGGCCTGGTGGCTGAAGGGCACGGTCATGGCGACGATATTCGCCGCCTGGGCCGCTGAAAGATTGTCCATCGCCCGGACCGAGATATCCTTCACTCCGCGCTCGCTCATCACCTTCGACAGATCGGCAACCGCCGCCTCGGCCTTTTCCTGGGTCCGGGAGCCAATGATGACCGTATAACCGGCCTGCGCCCAACGTCGCGCCAGGCCGGTACCCAGGTCGCCGGTTCCACCAAGAATGGCAATGATCGGTCTTGCTTCGCTCATCTGATTTACTTTCCCTTATAGACAGGTTTACGTTTCTCCGCGAATGCGCGCGGCCCCTCGCGGGCGTCTTCGGAAGCGAAGACGCGAGCCGACATGGTCTTTTCGAGCACGAAGGCCGGTTCGAGGTTCTGCGCGCGCACGGCGATTTCCTTGGCGGTACGAACCGCCAAGGGGCCGTTTTCGCATATCTTGGCGGCCATGGCAAGCGCTTCACTCGTCAGATTAGCCGCTGGCACCACTTTATTGATGAGGCCGATGTCGTAGGCGCGCTTGGCGTCGATGGTCTTGCCGGTCATCAGCATCTCCATGGCGACGGCCCAGGGAATCTGCCTGGGGAGGCGCACGTGCGAACCGCCCGCCGGAATCACCGCCCAGCGCACTTCCGTCAAGCCGAAAGTGGCGTGTTCGGCGGCGATGCGGATGTCCGTGCCCAGCATGAACTCGAGGCCGCCGGCGACGCAGATACCGTTGATGGCCGAGATGACCGGCTTGTAGACCTTGTGGAAAGGCCGGGTGGCCGGATCGGCATAGCCCATGTCGTCGCCCTCGTTCAACGCCGGCAACGCCACCTTGAGATCGAGGCCGGTGCAGAAGGCCTTGTCGCCGGTGGCGGTAAAAATCGCCACCCACAGGTCGGGATCGCCGTTGAAGTCCTCGACGGCCGCTTCCAGTCCCAGCATCATGTCCTTGGTCAGCGCGTTCATCGCCTGCGGCCGATTGAGCGTCATCACCGCAACGTGGCCACGCTTCTCATAGGTGAAAGTTTCCGGCAGATTCAAAGCCATCGGTTCGTTCCTTTCGAATGCACCGCGCCTGCTCAGGCGCGGCAGAAATAGGGCAGCGTCACCTGGTCATCGACGGCGACGAATTCGACCCGCACCGGCATGCCCACCTGCAGCTGATCCGGCGGGCAGTCCCGCACCTGGCTCAACACCCGCACACCTTCTTCCATTTCGACCACCACCGGCGCATAGGGCTCATCGCCGGCAAACCCCGGGTGCAGGGCGCGGGCCACCACCGTCCAGGTGTAAACCGCGCCGCGCCCGCTCGACTTGACCCAGTCCCAGTCGAAGGAACTGCATGCGGCGCAGATGTCGCGCGGCACATGCCGAAATGCGCCGCATTGGCGGCAGCGCTGAAAGCGCAATTCGCCCTGGCGACACCAGCCGTAGTACTCGCCGACGAGTCCTGCCAGGACCGGTAGCGGCTTGGGAATCATTGGCATCTCGCTTTCCTCCTGCCCAAGTCAATCGTCATGCTTACCGCCTCAGGATGGCGATACTGCCGTCGCCAAAATCGCCCCAGCCGGTGACGACGCCGATTTCGGCATCCTTGACCTGGCGTTCTCCGGCTTCGCCCCGCAGTTGCCGAACGGCCTCGACGACGTGGCCGAGGCCCAGGAGATGCGCTTGCGACAACAAGCCGCCATGCGTGTTGACCGGCAGCCGACCACCCAATTCGATGCCGCCATTTTCGACGAACGCCCCACCTTCGCCGCGCGCGCAGAAACCGGCTTCCTCGATCTGCTGAATGACCTCGAACGTGAAGCAGTCGTAGATCTGGGCAAAATCCACATCTCCCGGTCGCACGCCGGCCATCGCGAACGCCTCTGGCGCCGCGGTGGTGAGACCGATGCGATGGAACTCGGGACGATTCATGATTTCATCGGCGGGATACGGCTGCCCCGCGGCGGCCCCCATGATGTAGATCGGCGTCTTGCCGAGATCGCGCGCGCGCTCGGCGGTGGTCACCACGTAGGCCGCGGCGCCATCGGTTTCCAGGCAGCAGTCGAGCAGCCGATAGGGGTCGGTGATCATCGGCGAGGCCAGATAGGCTTCCATTGTCAACGGCTTGCCATGCATGAGGGCACCGGGATTCAACTGGGCATGCTTGCGCATGGCCAATGCCACTGCGCCGAGATGTTCGGCACGGGTGCCGTACTCGTGCATGTGGCGCCGCGCCATCAACGCATACCATTGCGGCGGCGCATTCAGGCCGAACGGCATGTAGAAATCGCGGGCGATGGCCGCGCCGGGAATCGCGTCGGAATCGTTGGCCGCCGTCTCGCGCACCCGTACCCCCGAAAAGCCGTTCCAGCCCGCCGGCACCAGAACATGGTTGGCGGCGCCGGAGGCGACCGCCATGGCGGCGACGCGCAGCGCCGCCACCGGCATGGCTCCGCCCATGTTGATCGTCGCGGCGAAGCGCAGGTCGACGCAGCCGAGGCTGGCGGCATAGGCCTCGGCCTTGCCCAGATTCGGGAATGGCAGGATGCCGTCGATTTGCCTGGCCTTCAGGCCTGCATCCTCGATGGCCGCGACGGCGGCCTTGAGTTGCAAGGCCATTTCGCTCAGGCCGGAGCCGGGTTTGCGGCAAACCGCCGTCTCGCCGATGCCGACGATGCAGGCCTTGTCCTTGATCACATCGCGCTCCATGACAAACGCCTATTGATCGTCCTCGGCCTTGCGCGCGCGCTCGGCTTGCGCATCTTCATACTCGGCAAGCAACTGGCTGCGCGCCTCGGCCTCGCGCCGGCGTATGGCCCAGAACTCGGCCTTGCGCTTCTCCACGAAGGCGGCGCCGCCTTCCTTGCCCTCGGGCATGTCGAACCAGTCCGGATAAAGCGCCGCCGAGGTGACGCAGGATTCCTTGTAGCCGTCCATTTCCTGATCGAAGGCCGCCTTCAATACCTCGAGGCAGCCCGGACTGACGGCCAGCAGTTCCTCACACCACCGGTCCACCTCGGCTTCGAGTTGATCGAGCGGCACCACGGTGTTGATCAGGCCCATGGCCAGCGCCTGATCCGCCTTGTACTTGCGGCAGAGCATCCACATCTCGCGGGCCTTCTTGGCGCCGACGACCTTGGTGAGATAGGGCACGAAAAAACCATCGGCGGGAGAAGAAACCCGCGGGCCCGCCTGGCCGAAGACGGCATTGTCGGCGGCGATGGTGAAGTCGCAGCAATAGGCCATGTGGTTGTGGCCGGCGATGCAGTAGCCTTGTACTTGCGCGATGATCGGCTTGCGCGACATGCGCACCAGCCGATTGTGCGGATAGCGGTTGTAGAAAGCTTCCCGCAGCCCCCAGCGCTCCCAATCGACGTCGCCACCGGCGCCGAAATGCTTGCCGCGCGCCGCGACGATGATCACGCCGATCGCGGGATCGTGGTTGGCATCGTAGAACGCCCGGAACATCTCCTCGACCGTCGACATGGTCAGGGTGTTCATTTTTTCGGGCTTGTTCAAGGACACCCGGGCGACGCCGCCGCCCAGGGCCGCGTGCTGTTTTTTCTCGTAAATGATTTCCTTGAACGCATCCAAGCCATCGCCGGTCACGGTGCTCCAGTCGGTCCAGCTCATCGTCGCTCTCCTTGCTCCGAAAATATCGCCGCGCTCACGGGATTGCCCCCTTGGCTTTCATGGCCTCGATTTCTTCCCACGGGTAGTCGAGCAATTCCATCATCAGCAGCTCGGTGTCCTGGCCCAATTGCGGTCCCAGACAGCGCAGTTCGCCAGGGGTCTTGGACAAAGTGATGGGCATGCCGCGAACATCGACATCGCGGTCCACTTCCTCGCAGTAGGTCTTCATGAAGTAGCGGTTCCGCCATGCCTGCTCGTCGCGAATGACATCCGCCAGATTGTTGATGGGGCTGGCGATCACGCCTTCCCGCTTGAACGACGCCATGATCTCCTCGTGACCGAGTTGCCGGGTGGCGTTCTCGATCACCTCGATCAGGGCTTCGTTGTGCGTCGCGCGTCCGGCGGCATCCGCAAAGCGCGGGTCGCGCAGCATCCCGGCGGCGGCCAGCGCGCGCCCGACGGCGGCAAAGCGGTCGTCGCGGTTCGGCTCGCAGACATAGACCCACTTGCCGCGGGTCGGATACAGGTTCCAGAGCGGATTCTTCACCTGCTTGCGCGATTGCTGCAGGGCGCTTTCGCGATGACCGGCAAGGAAGGATTGCAGGTGCGGCGCGGCCAGGTACAGCTGCGCGCCGTAGAGCGAAGCGTCGAGATACTGTCCCTTGCCCGTGCGGAGGCGCTGATAGAGCGCCAGCATGATGCCGAGCGCCGACATGATGCCGCCGAACGCGTCGCCCGAGCCCATGCCCATGTAGATGGGCGGCTGGCCGGGTTCGCCCAGTCGGGCCATGGCGCCGGTCAGGGCCTGCACCGTCATGTCGAACGAAGGCTTCGAGGCCGTGCTGAAACGTCCGTAACCCGTGTTGGTGGCATAAACGAGGCGAGGATTGATCGAGGCAAGCTTGTCGTAGGAAAGATTCCAGTTGGCCAACAGCTCCGGCGACAGATTGGACAGGAACACGTCGGACTTTTCGATCAGCCGGTAAAGGATTTCCTGTCCCTCGGCTTTCTTGAGATCGATGGCCATGCTCTTCTTGTTGCGATTGATGACCAGGAAATACTGGTTCCAGTCGCCCACTTCGAGCGACTTGATGCTGCGGACGCCGCGCCCTTGATCGCCGCCCTGCGGTCGCTCGACCTTGATCACATCGGCGCCGAAGTCGGCGAGATGCTGCGCGGCCACCGGCCCTTGAAACCAGACGGTGAGATCGACGACGCGAATGCCTTCGAGTGCCTTGGACATGATTTCCTCCGCTTACGCGACGACGCCGGCGGCGGCCAGTTGATGAATGGTCTCGGCGGAATAGCCGAGCAGCTCGTGCAGCACCTGTCCGCCATGTTGGCCGACACACGGGGCCAGGCGCTCCAGGCGCGCCGTGCTGTCGCTCATGAAGATCGGGAAGCCGAGGCTCTTGACCTTGCCGAAGCTGGGATGGTCGAGTTCGAGAATGTAGCGATTGGCGACGACTTGCGGATCGCTGGCCGGATAATCGAACTGTTCGATGACGTCGGCGGACATCTGATTGTCCATGAAGGCCTGACGCCAGTAGGCGCCGGGATGGCGCTGGAAAGCCTGCTCGAGCGCCTGGATCAGTTCCAGTCGGTGAGTTTCCGTTCTTTTGTCGTGCGTGTCGAAACGCGGATCGTCATCGGCAATCCCCACCATCCTGGAGAACACCGGCCACCAGCGATCGGTATCGGGCATGGTCAAGGTCACCCAGCGGCCGTCGGCACTCGGATACAACGCGCCGGACATCGGATTCGATACGTCCAGCCGCGAAATCGGGTTGAGCAGCCTGTCGCCCTTGCCGATGGCCAGGAAGGCCTGCAAGTCGAGGGCCGCCCCGTACATGTTGGCGCCGAACAATGAAACGTCGACCTCCTGCCCCTCGCCGGTCACCCGCCGATGGAAGAGCGCCATCACGATGCCGAACGCCATCATCACCGACGCATGCATGGCGCCGGACCCGGTGTACACGGGCGGCTGCCCGGGTTGCGGCAGGATCGGCATCATGCCGGTGCGCGCGGCGGCCAGTTCGTCGATGGCCGGCAAATCCGCATCCGGCCCCGACGGGCCGAAGCCTGAAAGCCGGCCATAGACGATGTCAGGGCGGCTCGACGTCACGCCCGCATAGTCCAGGCCGGCGGCGGCCAACTCGTCCCGCTGCCAGTCGGTAACGACGACATCGGCCTTGGCGACGAGATCGCGCAATACCGCCTGCCCTTGACTGCTCCGCAGATCCAGCGCCAGACTTTCCTTGTTGCGATGGATCAGATCGGCTTCGTGATTCCAGCGGACGGGCCCCGGCCGCGCCTCGACGGATTGCGCCGGCAGCGCATCCAGCCGGATGACGCGCGCGCCGAAATCCGCCAGGAAAGCGGCCGACAACGCGGTGAAAAACTGCCGGCCAAAATCCAGCACGATGACGTCATCCAGTGCGCGGCTCATCGCTTCTCCTCAAGAGCATCAGTATTTTTGGCATTCCCGTTTTGACAGGAAAGGATACCGTCACAGCCTGCCCCTCACAATCAATGCCCCGTGCTGGCAACGAATCAATTCCGGCCAGGAGTGGCTCCGTTGAGGACGCTGAAAATGCCGGCTTCCGGCGAATCCTTCACCACGCGACAAGCGCTTTCCGCTAGCATTGCCTGGCATGAAGCAATCGTCCCGCCTGCCGTGACCACCCCCATCCCGATGCTTTCCCCGAGCGGCTTGCTCGAACTCTGCCGCAACCCCTGGGGCCGGGACGCGTACTTCCCGTTTGCCGGCAGCCCTTGTCTGCTGGTCGATCTTCGCCAGCCGTTGCCGATGCCTCCGGATGACCAAGTCAGCCGGTTCTTGCTGGACCTGCCCTGTCCAAGCATTGGCGTCGGCCCGCGCGTCGATGCCGCGCAATCTTCGGGGTTTGTGAATGCGCTCGATATCGTGCTGGATGACGTCGGGGAACTGACCGCCATCCTCAAGAATATCGACGCGCATCCACTCGCCGCCGCCACGCTGGTCCAACTGTTGCGGCACAACGAATCGGCCTCGGTCGACACCGGTCTCCACGCCGAATCCCTGGCCTACGCGACGCTTCAGGGCAGCCGTGACTTCCGCGCCTTCCTGGCCGGACGCCCGGCACCCACCGCACCAGCCGATGACCGAGCGCCGCTGACGGCGACCCGCATCGGCGATACCCTCGACATTGCGCTCAGCAGGCCCGATCGACGCAACGCATACTCGGCGCGCATGCGGGATGCCTTTCACGAAGCCTTGCGGTGGCTGGAAACCGATGCCAGCCTGACGCGGGCCGAGATTCGCGGCATCGGCGACTGCTTTTGCACCGGCGGCGACCTGTCGGAGTTCGGTTTGGCCACCGATCCGGCTGAAGCCCATTTGATCAGGATGGCCAGGCCAGTGGGTTTGCTGATTCATCGCTTGCGTCATCGCGTCGCTTTCCATGTGCACCGCGCCTGCATTGGCGCCGGGATCGAATTGCCGGCATTTGCCGGCCATGTCGCAGCAACCGCCGACACCTTCTTTCAACTGCCGGAGATCACCATGGGGCTGATCCCGGGCGCGGGCGGCACCGTCAGCATCCTGAAACGCATCGGGCGACAGCGCATGGCCCGGTGGACGCTTTCGGCCCGCCGCATCCGGGCGACGACAGCGCTCGAATGGGGACTCATCGACGCGATCGCCTGACGATCATCGAACTCCGGCTTCCTGGCCGGGCGGAAGCGCCGCGGCCACCAATTCGGCAATATCGAACACCTTGCGCTCCTCCGTGTGCTTGCTGGCGCTTGAGGTCAGCATCAAGAGGCAGAAGGAACAGGAGGTTGCGATCTTGTCGGCGCCGGTCGCCAGCGCCTCCTCGGCACGCACGTCGCTGATCCTGGCGGTGCCGCCCTGCCCCCCCCAATAATTTCCGCCGCCCGCACCGCAGCAAAAGCTGTCCTTCCGGTTGCGCGGCATTTCGATCAGCCGACCGACGGCGGCAACGACGCTGCGGGTCTCGTCGACGATGTCGTTATGGCGGGCCAGATAGCAGGGATCGTGAAAAGTGATTTTCTCGGCGTCGTTTCTCGCCACCTTCAGCCGGCCGGACTGTATCAGGCGGTCGATCAGCACCGAATGCGGAACCGTTTCCCAAGTTGCGCCGAGCTCCGGGTAGTAGCGATCGAAACTGTTGAAACAGTGAGCGCACATGGTGATCACTTTCCGGACTTTCATTTCCTGGAATGCTTCGATGTTGCCCGTCGCGATTTCCTGGAACTGCATCTCGTTGCCCATCATCTTCGCGGGATCGCCGGTACATCGCGCCTCCTCGAGGATGCCGTAGGACACACCGGCGGCTTCCAGGATGCTGACCATGGCTCGGGCGATCTGCTGGGCGCGCTCCTCGTAAGTCACCGAACAGCCGATCCAGAGAAGGTACTCGGTTTCGTCAGGCGCGAACAAGGGAACGTCGAGGCCCTTGCGCCAGTCTTCGGGATTGGCGCCCGTGCCCACGAACGGGTGCCCCCGCGACTCGAGATTCCGGTTGGCGGCGGCCATGGTATCCGGCATCTCGGAGCGATCCATCACGAAATGCCGACGGAATTCGAGGACGACTTCGGCCGGATTGTTGCTCACGGGGCATTGCTCAATGCAAGCGCCGCACGTCGTGCAATTGAAAATGGCATCCTGGCCCAGCGCGTCGATCAGGCCGGCATTTTCGATGTCGCTCCGCTCCAGGTATTCGGCGCAGGTCGCCATGATGTTTTTCGGCGATAACGGCTTGCCGGTCTGGGCGGCGGGGCAGGCCTCGTGGCAGCGGCCGCACCAAAGGCAAGTCGACAAATCGATCAGGTGCTTCTGGTTCAGGTCGGCAAGCTTGGCGGCGCCGAACACCGGCTCCTTGCCGGCATCGTCCTCGGCTTCGAAATCGATGGGCGGCAGGTTGATTCCCGAACGTCGGTTGGCCAAGGCCGAATTGACCGGACCCAATACCATGTGGGACATCGGCGTGCGGGCGATCAAGGCAATGAATGCCACGCCCATCAAGCCATGAAGCCACCACATGGCCTGGTTGCCGGTGACGAGAAGATCCGCGCCCAGCCCGCGCATCATCGACGCCATGCCGCGGCCGAGGAATTCCCCGTACCCGCGCGCGGCGGGGTCGGTCAAGCGGAAAGCCTCGGCCACGAAACCGGCGATCACGATCAGCAGCAGCAGGAGTTCCATCGACAGGAAGCCGTGCCGAACCTTGCGCACCGTCAGCCGCTCGGGAGGAAAGGTCCTGCGCAGCGTCAAGAACAGGATGCCGAGCAGCATGGCGATTCCCGCCACTTCGCGCCCGCCGCCCATGACGAAGCGGCCGAACCAGCCGTCATAAACATCCACGCCCAGCCAGGACAAGGGGAACAGGCCATGTCCGGCGATTTCGACGATGGCGCCGAAAAACAAGAGCAGATGAGCGATGCCCGATGCCGGGCGCTTGATCAAGCGCGACAGCAGCACGCCCCTGGCCAGGAAGGCCCGCCAGTTCAGCTTCGCCAGCACCGCTGGGCGGGAAAGGGTCTGGCCAAACCACGGCCTGCCCCGGGCAAGCAGCGCCCAGCGCTTGCGCAGCCCCTGCAGAAACATGAACAGCGCCCCGCACAGAAGCGCCGTGAGAATCACATAGTTGGTGGCGGATATCGAATACATGGCCAGCCCGAAGTTCACGCAGTCCGAATAAGCCAGGGTCGACGCCGCTGGCCTGGCTTAAATCATCAAGCCAATGTTGGCGCCGTGGCGGGTCGCCTCCGCCAGACGGCGCGGCACCCAGGCGCCGCCGGCCAGATAAACCTCGCGAACGCTGCCTTCAGCCTTCAACTGATCGTAGAGATCGGACTGCGGCACCGAACCGTAGACCAGCACGACGCTGTCGAACCCTTGCTTCAGATAGGTGTTGCCGCCCCAGGACGATACGAACGTCAGCGCCTCCGGCTTCACTTCGGCGAGGATCAGGTTGGGATGAACCGTCACGCCGAACTTCTCCATGCGGTTCAACACCATGCCGATCGAGTATCGGGCCACTTCGGTGGCCAAATGAACCGACTTGTGGAAGATCTCCACCTTCTTGCCGCGCTCGGCCAGATACTCGGCGACGCACGGCGTTTGGTAATAATCCTCCTGGGATACCAGCGCGACCCGTTCGCCCACCGACACCTTGCCCAGCATCACATCCCAGCCCTGCACGACGTGCGGCAGGGCGATGCCCGGCACCTCCTCCGGGAGGCGCGGCGAGGAACCGGTGGCGATGACCACGGTGTCGGGCGCCAGGGCCTTGATCGAATCGATATCGGCGCGGGCTTCGAGCCTGACATCGACGCCCAGGCGGATCATTTCGTTTTCCTCGAAATACACCTGGTCTTCGAAGGAATCCCGCCCCGGCGCCTTGGCGGCGATCAGGAGCTGCCCGCCCAGGCGCTTGCCCCGCTCCAGCAAGGTCACTTTGTGTCCGCGCATGGCGGCGATGCGCGCGGCCTCGCAACCGGCGGCGCCGCCACCGACCACCACCACCCGCTTCGGCGTTCCGGCCGGCCGGTATTCCGCTTCCCAGCGGAGCTCGTTGCCGATCACCGGATTGATCGAGCAGGTGGGCGTATAGGGAATGCACACCGGCTCCGAGGCTTCGTCGATGCAACGCGTGCAGCCGATACAACGGCGAATCTCGCCCAAACGGCCTTCGCGGGCCTTGTTGGCGAAATCGGGGTCGGCGATGCCGGCGCGCACCATGCCCACCAGGTCGCAGTAACCGCCCTTGAGCAGTTCCTCGGCCAGCACCGGGTCGTTGATGCGGCCGGTAAACAGGACGGCGATCTTCCTGCCCATCTCGCCGAGGTCCGCCCGCGAAGCCTTGCCCGTCTCGCGGTACTCGGCATGCGGGTGATACGACGACGGCACATACGAAGGTGCGCCCCAACAATGGCCGGTATCGATATCGACGAAGTCGAGCAGGCCGGTTTCGCCGATGGCATAGAGCATCTCGCGCAATTCCATGTTGTCGTAGCCGCCCTGCCGGGACTCCTGGCCATTGATGCGGATGCCCAGGGCGAGGGCGTCGCCCACGCGCTCGCGGACGCGTCTGAGCGCTTCGACGACGAAACGGATGCGCTCCCTGGGGCCGCCGCCCCAGCGGTCGGTGCGCCGGTTGGTCACCGGCGACAGGAAGCTATACCCCACCGTTTCGTGCGCGCAATGAATCTCGATGCCGTCGGCGCCGGTGTTCTTCGCCACTTCCGCGGCATCGGCGTAGGTCTGCAGGAGGAATTCGATCTCCTCCTCGCCGAGCACATGCGGCGTGTAGTCCTGCGCGCCGACGACCGGCACCGGCGAGGGCGACCACAGCGCGTTCAGATGCGTCAACTGGACGACCACCACGGCGCCATGCCGATGCACCTCGTCGGTAAACTTTTTCCAGCCCTCGGCAAACGCAGGGTTCTGGTAGGCGGCCTGACGACAACCGAAGCCCCCGCGCAGGGATATTTCGTCGGGCGCCCCGGGAGGCAGCGGCAAGTTGAGCAACCAGGTTTCTCCGCCGATCCAGCCGGTGCCGCCCCGCGCCTTGGCGCCGTGATGCGCGATGAAATGATCGTCGATCAATCCCGGCGCCATCGATGAATTGATGGTGTTGGTCGTCTCGCAGATACGGTTCGGCACGCGCATCGGCCCCACTTGCAATGGCGCGAACAAGTGCTCGAATTTCATGCTTGTCATGGCTGCTCCTCCTTGTATCCTCGATGGCGCTCAAGCCGGACCGGTCGGCGTGAGGATGACGATCGCGAACGGCCGATCGGTTTGCCTCTGGAAATAGCTCCAGGCGGGGAAGACCGCGTCCAGCTTCGGCCAAAGCGCCTCGCGCTCTTCCGGCGTCGCATCCCGCGCCACAGCGGTCATCTTCTTGCGGTCGAGTTGCACCCAGCAGTTGGGATTGGCGCTGATATTCAGGTACCAGGTCGGGTGCTGGTCATATCCCGCCAGCGAGCCGACCACCACCATCTGCTCCCCGTCCTGCAGGAAGACCAGCGGCGTCGTGCGCTGTTCGCCCGATTTTCGACCCACCACGGTCAGCAGCAGCGTCGGCAGACCCGAGGGCGAACCTTTTCCGGTGGACCAGCCGTCGGGATTATCGAGGTAGCGCTGCACGTCCGCCTTGGCATCGCCGCGTATCCGCGCCAGCGATGCGGTGGCATCCTTGAGGCCTTCCCAGGCTTCGTCGTTGAGGAAGTCCGGTTTCACCATCTTGTCGCGATTGTCCGTTGTCATTGCTCGTCCTTTCCTTGGTTGCTGCTCGCCCTCGCTCGAAAGTCAGCCGCCACCGGGCGCCGATGATCCGGCCGTACTACCGCTTGAGAATCGCCGCCGTGGCGTTGCCGCCCAAACCGTTCGTTTGCGCCAGGCCGACCTTGGCGCCCGGTACCTGGCGGGCACCCGCCTGGCCGCGCAGTTGCCAGGTCAACTCGGCGATCTGCCAGACGCCCATCGCCGTGGTCGCCTCGCCGAACGACACGAAACCTCCCGACGGATTGATCGGCATGCGTCCGACCGGCGTGGTCTGGCCGCTTTCCAGCAGCGTTTGCGCTTCACCCGGTTCGCACAGGCCCCATTCCTCGGGGAAGGCCAGTTCGTAATAGCAGGTGTTGTCCTGCAGTTCGGTGAAGCTGATGTCGCGGGGGCCGACGCCGGCCTGCTCGAAGGCGCGCATGACGGCGGCCTTGGCCTCGGTGTGAAAGCTCGGGCCGGCGGGCACCGGCCCGGCCAGGCCGCGGGGCAGCGCATCGCTGAAATCCAAGGTCGCCACCGCGCTGGTCGCCACCGTGATCGGCTTGCCCGTGAATTGCCTGGCCTTGGCCGCCGAACAGATCACGGCCGCTGCCGCGCCATTCGAAACCGGACAGATCTCGAACAGCCGCAGGGGATTGCTGACATACGGCGAGGCCAGCACGTCATTGATGCCGATTTCCTTCTGGAAGCGCGCAAACGGATTGCCGACCGAGCACTTGCGCGCCTTGACCGTGACGCGCGCGTATTGTTCCTCGGTCGTGCCGTGGTCGAACATGCGCCGACGCGCCAGCGTCGCCCAGAAGGAGGGGCCCGGCATGCCGACGCAGCGCTGCCGCAGGAACTCCGGGTCCGTGGCTTCCTCGACGCCCGAGGTCTGGATCATGCCCTTGGGCATCACCTCGCCGCCGACCACCAGGACTATGTCATAAACGCCGCCGGCCACCAGCGCATAGCCGACGTTGAAGGCATTGCCCCCCGCGGCGCATCCCGCCGAAAGGTTATAGACGGGAATGCCTGTCGAGCCGATGTCCTCGACCACGTCGTTGCCGTTCAGGCCCCAGCCCTTGCCGCCGGAAAAGCGGGAACTGGCAGCCGCCACCGCCTCGATCTGCCCCCAGGATACGCCGGCATCCTTGAGCGCCATTTGTACCGCGTGACGGCATAGTTCGGTCACGGACTTGGTACCGACCACGTCGTCGCCGGTCTTGCCGAATCGGTGCACGCCCACGCCCAGAACACTGACTTCTCGCATCTGCTTTCTCCGCGGCCGCCTAGACCAGTTTGAATTTCCAGGAGGTATAAGCCTTGTCATCCTCGTGGTAGAGCGTATCGATGACCAATTCGACGGGCGCGCCGATCCGGACGCGCTCGAGCGGATCGACCATCTGCCCGACCATGCGCAAGCCGTTGTCCATGTCGATGACGCCGATCACGTAAGGCTTGAAGGGCTTGTCATACTTGTGCGGCGGCGGCGGCGGAAAATCGGCCACGGAATAGCTCCAGACCACACCCTTGCCGCTGAAGGCGCAATCTTCCATCCGCGATGCCTGGCAGTGCGGGTTGTGGCAATCCGCCGCCTTGGGGAAATACGGTGTTCCGCAAGAAACGCACTTGTTGCCGAATACTTTCGCCCCGCCCTCGTCGGCGAAAAGACCGGGAACGGCCGGTACGCGCAAGGCCGGCACGAAACTGCCGCCCGCCACCGAGCCTTCCTCGACGAAAGCCCCCTCCACTCCGCTCGAACGCTTTTCCGCCATGTTCTTGTCCTTGTCAGGCCCTGGCCGCCTTGATCAGCTCGGGCAGCACTTCCAGGCAATCGGCCACGATGCCGTAGCGCGCATAACGATAAATCGACGCATCCTTGTCCTTGTTGATGGCCACGATGGTCTTGGCCGCCGAACAACCCGCCATGTGCTGGCTCGCCCCTGAAATGCCCGCCGCCAGGTACAACCCCGGACGGGTGATCTTGCCGGTCAGGCCGACCTGGCGCGACGAATCGATCCAGCCGTCATCCACGATCGCGCGCGACCCGCCCCACATGCCGCCCAGGGCATCGGCCAGCTGCTTGACCAGGTCGTAGTTCTGCGCGCTGCCCAGGCCTCTGCCGCCAGACACGATGATCTGGGCATCCTCCAGGCGCGGCCCCTCCGCCTTGGGCGACGAGACCACCCGGAAACGCTCTGTCACGCCCGACAGATCGACGGCGACGGCTCGCCGAGCGGGGGGGGCCGCTTGCGCCGCCGGTTCGGCAACGACCGTGGTCGTCACGATGGAAACCACGCTGAGCGGCGCCGTCAGGCGATACACGACATGGGTGTCGCCCCCGAATGCCGTCGCCGTGACATCGAGCCCGCCCTCATGGGCGGCGAAGGCAAAGGCGTTCATCACCACGGCCGCGCCGAGCCGCCCCGCCACGCGCGGCGCGATCAGGCGCGCCGCGACCGTCTGGTTGAAAAGGATGGTGGTCGGCTTGAGCTGGCCACAATACTGAACCAGCGCTTCCACCAAGGCATCCGGCTGGAAATCGGCAAGCTTTGGATCGTCGATGACATCAAGACTGGTCACGCCGTGTCTTTCGGCCAGCGCGGGCGCCTCGGTCGCGGCGGCGCCGAGCACCGCCCAGTGAAGTTCGGCACCCACCGAGGCCGCCAGTTTCCGCGCCAGCGTCAGGGCCTCCTCGGTACCGCCCTCGATAAAGCTGCCCCAGGTACATAGAACGATGCTCATCTCGCCAATCCTCGATCAATAGGGAATCTGCCCACGATGGCAGTTTATCCAAGCGCGCTTTTCGAGCTCGCCAACGCCACGAATCTGTTCCGGCCTTTGCTGGGTCATAGTTGGCCACGCACCGCGTTTCGGTGCCGCGCGACGGAAAATGCCGGCTCGGCATTGCCGTTCATCGATGCGCCCTGTCGCCCCCATGTCCTCATCCTCTTCCCGAGCGCTGGCTATCAACTCGAATTCGCCATGGCGAGCCTTGGCCAGCGAGGGCTTTCGCCTGTACTTTTTCACCCAGGGCGTTTCGGTGCTGGGTACCTGGATCCAGCAAATCGCCATCCACTGGCTGGTGTATCGCCTCTCCGACTCGATCAGCCTCCTCGGCATCACGGCCTTCGCCACCATGGCGCCGCAGTTGATCGTCGGCCCGATCGCCGGCGCCTGGATCGACCGCCACGATGCGCGCAGACTGTTCATCGCGGTCCAGGCGCTGCTCGTCGTGCATGCGGCCCTGCTGGCCTGGCTGACCTGGACGGCGCTCATCGATCCCGCCCTGCTCGTCGCCATGTCCGTCCTGCTCGGAGTGCTCGCCTCATTCGACATTCCGCTTCGTCAGACGCTGATCGGCCATCTGGTCACCAATGCCCGCGACCTGCCGAGCGCCATGGCGCTGAACAGCATGACGTTCAACGCCGGCCGCCTGCTCGGCCCGCCGCTGGCGGGCCTGGTGATCGCGGCAAGTTCCGAAGCGACCTGTTTCATCATCAACGCCTGCTCCTTCATTGCGCCGCTGATCGTGGTGGCACGCCTCCGACAACAAACGCCGCCCGCGACCAGCGGCCCGCTGCGGCGCCTGCTGGCCGAAGGCATCCAACACGCGCTCGCCGACTTTCCGGTTCGCACGCTCGTCGTCATGATGGCGCTGGTCAATCTCACCGCCTCCGCTTCCATCGTCTTGCTGCCGGCTTTCGCCAAAGACGTGCTGGCGGGTGACGCTCGCACGCTGGGGCTCCTGTCGGGTGCCGCCGGCCTGGGGGCACTCATCGCCATGATCGACCTTGCCCGGCGAACCGCCATGGTCCATTTGGTCGATGCCACCGCCTCCGGAGCCGCTATAAGCGCAGGGGGGCTGCTGTTGCTGGGGACGTCATCCTCGTTGTGGCCCGCCCTGATGGCGCTGTTGCTGCTCGGCTACGGAACATCGGTGGCCAACGTCGCCATCGGCACGCTGGTGCAAGCGCTCGCGCCGCCCGCGCTGCGAGGACGGCTGATCGCCCTGGTCGTGGCGGCGCGATTCGGTTCCGACGCCCTCGGCTCCCTCGTGAACGGCTTCGTCGCCACCGAAACAGGCCTGGCAGCGACCCTGCTCGCCCTGGGCGCGCTCCTGACCCTAGCGACCGCCTGGCTGCTGTACCACCACCGGGCATTGAAAACGGCGGTGCACCCGCGTGTCGAATAGTCAGCCATGGCGATACGCCGACCGGCAGCCAGATATTGATGATCGCGCGACTCGACGTGACAATGCGGTTTTTCTTTCGATGAGCCCTTCGTGTCGATGACCTCCACTTCCATCGTTTCGCTGTCAGGCGGCGTCGGCGGCGCCAAGCTTTCCCTCGGACTGCTGCGCGTCCTGCCGCCCGACAGCCTGACCGTGATCGTCAATACTGCCGACGACTTCACCCATCTTGGCCTGCGCATCGCGCCGGACATCGACACCACCGTGTACACCCTGGCGAACCTGGTCAACCCGCTGACCGGCTGGGGGCGGCGCGACGAGACCTGGACGTTCATGGCCGCTACCGCCGCGCTGGGTGGCGAAACCTGGTTCCGGCTGGGCGACGGAGACCTGGCCATGCATGTCGAACGCACGCGTCGACTGGCGAGCGGAGAACCCTTGAGCCGGATCACCGCGGATATCGCGCAGCGCCTGAAGATTCCGGCAAACATCATTCCCATGACCGACGACGTCGTCGCGACGCTCGTCGGCACCGCGTCGGGCGAACTGGCCTTCCAGGATTACTTCGTGCGGCAGCAATGCGCGCCATGCGTCACTGCGCTGCGTTTCAACGGCGCCGAAAGCGCCCGCGCGGTGCCGCAGGCGATCGCGGCACTCCAGAATCCCGCGCTCGCGGCGGTGGTGATCTGCCCGTCCAACCCCTACCTGAGCATCGATCCCATCCTGGCCATCCCGGCATTGAAAGCCTCGCTGCGCCACTGCCGGGCCCCGGTCGTCGCGGTCTCGCCGCTGATCGGCGGCAAGGCGGTCAAAGGCCCCACCGCCAAGATCATGGCGGAACTCGATCTGTCCGTTTCGGCGCTGGAGATCGCGCGGCATTATGCGGGTGTCATCGACGGCCTGGTGGTCGACGTCGGCGACCGCCACCTGGCGGAACAGTTCGAATTGCCTGTTCTATTGACGGAAACCCTGATGACCAGCCTTGCCGACCGGGAGCGGCTGGCGCTCGAGGTGCTGCGGTTCGCCGGCACCCTGACCAAAGCAGGACAACAGGCCGAAGGCCGATAATTTCCGACGGCATGTGCCGCCGTCGACAACATGAGGAGCCGAACGATGCGTTTTACCCTGATGCTTGGACTTGGCGGATACCAGGACTACCTGGAAATTGCCCGTGTTGCGGAGGCGGCGGGATGGTCCGCGCTGTCCGTGCCCGACAGCATATTTTTTCCGCGCAAGACCGCATCCCAATATCCCTACGCGGACACGGAAGCGGTCCGCCAGTTTCTCGCCGTGGCGCCGGTCATCGAACCTTCCGTCGCCATCGCCGGCATGGCCGCGGTCACCAGCAGAATCCGCTTCTATCCAGGCGTGCTCAAGGTTCCGGTGCGCCAGCCCTTGCTGTTGGCGAAGTCCATCGCCTCCCTCGCGGTCATGAGCGGCAACCGCTATGCGCTCGGCGCGGGCATCAGTCCCTGGGAAGAGGATTTCGTCTACAACGGGGTGCCGTTCGAAGATCGCGGCACTCGCATGGACGAGTGCATCGAGATCATTCGCGGCGCGCTGACCGGCGACTATTTCGAATATCACGGCAAACACTATGACTTCGGGCCGATGAAGCTGTGTCCGGTGCCGGACCAGCCCGTGCCCATCCTGATCGGCGGCCATGCCAAGCCCGCTCTGGCCCGGGCGGCGCGGATCGGCGACGGCTGGATTTCCGCCAACACCGACCTCGACACGCTGAAGTCGCTGATCGGGCAGCTCGATGCCCTCCGCACCGAGTTCGGCACCCGGGACACGCGCAGCTTCGAGATTCATGCCTTCGACGCGAACGCCAAGACGATCGACGATTTCAAGCGGCTTCGCGACATCGGCGTCACCGATATCTGCGCCAGCGCCTGGAACGTTTATGACGCGACCACCGGGCGGGAAGAGAAACTGGAAGGTATTCGCCGCTTCGCCAACGAGATCATCGCCCGATTGAATTGAACCGCCATTCCAGCGCTTGCGCCAGCGTTAGTCCGTGTGGACGATGATTGGCGGCCGCGACAAAACCAGAATTTCCCCGCACGCGATTCGCCGTGAAGTTGGTGCTTTCGCTGGCCAATATCCCCCGGGACGACAGGAGTCATAATGAAAGTTCTCAAAGCGGGTACCCGCCTCAGGAGTGCCGTCTGCGACGCGGAGGTGATGGTCATTCGCGCAACGCCGGCCGCAGTCAGCGTCACATGCGGCGGCGCCGAAATGATCGGCATGGCCGACCCGAAAGCCAGCGCCGTCATCGATGCCGCGCACGCCGCCGGCTGCCTGGTCGGCAAGCGTTATGTCGATGTCAACGACCAGTTCGAGTTCCTGTGCACCAAGGGCGGCAAGGGCTCGCTGGCGCTCGACGGCGCCACGCTGACGGTCAAGCAGGCAAAGGCGCTGCCTTCCTCGGACTGAATATCATGAACATCGCCATGGCGCTTGAAATGGCGGCGGAGGCGTTTCCGGACCGGATCGCCGTCAGTTCGGGGGGCGCCGGCCTGACGTATGCCGAACTTCTGTCGGCGGCGCGCTCGGCCGGTGCCGCGATCCGCGACAGCGGCTACCGGTATGTCGGCCTGCTCGACATCAACAGCCTGGCGGTGCCCGTCGCCCTTTTCGCGTCGGCTTATGCCGGCGTTCCTTACGTGCCGATGAACTACCGCTTGACCCGGCCGGAACTGGAAGAACTGCTGGGACGCATCGCACCGGCATTCCTGATCGCCGATCCGGCCTACGTCGACGGCTTGTCGATGCCGTCCGGCATGCGCGTGACTACCCGGCACGAATTTCTTGCGCTCGCCCGCGCTCCGGCGCCGGCCGGCATCGCGCCGGCCGGCGAGCCGGGCGACACTGCCATACAACTCTTCACCAGCGGCACCACGGGCAAGCCGAAAGCGGCCATTCTCCGCCACGAGCACCTGATGTCCTACATTCTCGGCACCATCGATTTCGGTGCCGCGGCCGAGGACGACGCGGTGCTGATCTCGGTGCCGCCTTATCACATCGCCGGCATTTCCGCCGTTCTCAGTTCCACCTATGCCTGCCGCCGCATGGTCCAGTTGCCGAACTTCGAGGCCGCCGCGTGGCTCGAACTGTGCAGGAACGAGCATGTCACCAACGCCTTCGTCGTTCCCACCGTGCTGTCGCGCGTGATCGACCACCTCACTGCCACCGGCGAACAGGCCTGCTGCCCGGCCCTCAAGGCCATCGCCTATGGGGGCGGCAAGATGCCCCTGTCGGTCATCGAGCGCGCCATGGCGCTGTTCCCCGATACCGGCTTCACCAATGCCTACGGTCTCACGGAGACCAGTTCGACCATTGCGATCCTCGACCCCGACGATCACCGCTCCGCCATCGCCGGCGACGATCCCGCCGTGCGCAAGCGGCTGACTTCGGTCGGCAAGCCGATTGCCACGGTGGAAGTCGAGATCCGCGACGATGCGGGCCGGGCCGCCGGCCCCAACCAGCCCGGCGAGATCTTCGTGCGCGGCGGGCAGGTCGCCGGAGAATATCTGGGCATGGGCAGCATGCTGGACGCCAACGGCTGGTTCCCCACGCGCGACCGAGGCTATCTCGATCAATACGGCTACCTGTACCTCGAGGGACGCGCCGACGACGTGATCGTTCGCGGCGGCGAAAACATTTCCCCGGGCGAAGTGGAGGACGTGCTGCTGGAGCACCCCGCCGTGCTCGATGCCGCCATCGTCGCCATTCCCGATGAGCAATGGGGCGAAACCGTCGGCGCCGCCGTGGTGCTCAAGGATGGCGCCAGCGCATCGGTCGCCGACTTGCAGGCGTGGGTCAAGAACCGGCTCCGCTCATCGCGCGTGCCGGCCTCGATCGTTTTCAAGGATCAGCTTCCCTACAATGAAATGGGCAAGATCCTGAGGCGCGTCGTCAAGCAGGAGTTGGTGGCGGCCCCGCCCGCCCGCTGAATGCTTGCGGCGAATCCCCTTGTTCTATGACTTTCCCCGATAGGAGCCGGCCATGGCCATGACCGCCGAGGAACTGGAGCAACTGCGACAGGATGTGCGCATCCTGAAGGACATCGAGGCCATCAAGCGCGTCAAGCACGCGTACTTCCGCTGCATCGACATGGCCAATATCGAAGAGCTCAAGTCGATATTCCACCGGGATGTCGTGGTGCACTTCATCGGCGGCACTTACGAATGGACCTTGCGCGGTCGCGAGCAATACCTCGAGGCCATCGCCGCCAATTTCAACCGGGAGGTGGTGGCCCAGCACAACGGTCATCATCCGGAAATCGACGTGCTGAGCGAGACCGAGGCCACCGGCACCTGGTACCTGCACGATAATTTCTACCGGCTCTGGGACTTGCATTTCGTTACCGGCACCGCCTTGTATCGCGATCGCTACGTCAAGGAAGACGGCCGCTGGCAGATTCTGGAAAGCCGCTACGAACGCGTTTACGAAATCGACCACGTCATCGCCGCGCCGCCGCCACTGACTGTGCACTACCTAGCCAAGCATGGCCGCGCCCGCTCCGGCCCGGCCTAGCCTGCCCTCGGCAGGATCGGTGTGACCGGGGCGCCCGCAGCGTCGGCGGCACCCGCGCCATCCGCCGATCGACGCTAACGCTCCCCTCATGACCGATCCAGCACCGGCCCCGACCGCCAATCCCGCCAGGCGAAAACGGCTGCTCATAGGGCTGACGACGATCCTCATCGCCGCCGCCGGCGCGTGGACCGCGTACTGGGCGCTGCACGGCCGTTTTCACGAAACGACCGACGATGCCTACGTCGCCGGACACGTCGTCATGGTGACCTCGCAAGTCGCCGGCACGGTCACCGCGGTATCGGCGGTCGACACCGACTTCGTCGAAGCCGGCGCCCCCCTGGTCCAGCTCGACGAGACCGACAGCCGCCTCGCGCTGGCCAATGCCGAGGCGGACCTGGCGCGCGCAGTGCGCGACGTCAGCGCCTTGTTTGCCAACCAGGGCGCCCTGCGGGCGGCAACGCGCCTGCGTGACACCGAAGTAGCCAAGGCGCGCGAAGATCTGCGCCGGCGCCGCGTGCTGGCCGGAACCGGCGCCTTGCCGGAAGAAGAGCTCGCCCACGCCGCGGCCGATCTCGCCAGCGCCGAGGCCTTGCTCGCGCAGGCGCACGAGAACCTGGCCGCCAACATCGCGCAAACCCTCGGCACCGACATTGCGACGCATCCCGCCGTCGTCACGGCGGCGGCGCGGCTCATGGACGCCGTCGTCAATCATCATCGAACCGCCATCGTCGCGCCGGTCGGCGGCCTCGTCGCCAAGCGCACCGTCCAGCCGGGCCAGAGAGTCAGCCCCGGCGGCACGCTGATGGCGGTGGTGCCTCTCGACGCGGCCTGGGTGGATGCCAACTTCAAGGAAGTCCAGCTCAAGCGCATGCGCATTGGCCAGCCCGCGCGCCTCACCGCCGACGTTTACGGCAGCGGCCAGATCTATCACGGCCGGGTCGTCGGCCTGGGTGCCGGCACCGGTTCGGCCTTCGCCATCCTGCCGGCGCAGAATGCCACGGGCAACTGGATCAAGCTGGTGCAGCGCGTGCCGGTGCGTATCGCGCTCGACGCCACCGAACTGGCCGACCATCCGCTGAGAATCGGGCTCTCCATGTCGGTCGACGTCGATACTCACGACGAGCATACGCCGCCGAACGATCAGGCCGCGCCCGCCGTCGCGCCGGCCCCGCGCATCAGCCCGGGCAATTCGGCCGCCCTGCGCGCCGCCGAGCAGCGGGTCCGCGAGATCATCAAGGCCAACCGAACGCCGCCGGCAGTGCCATGACCGAACAAGCCCCGCTGACCATCGACGAGCAAGTGCTGCCGACGGTGGCCGGCCAGGCGCCGCTGCCGCCGTTGCCGCGCGAAGAGCGATTGATGGCCACGGTGGCCGTGTCGCTCGCCAGCTTCATGAACGGCGTCGATCTGGCCGTGACCAATGTCTCGGTGCCGACCATCGCCGGCAATCTCGGTGGGTCGCTGACCCAGGGCACCTGGGTGATCACCTCGTATGCCGTGTCGAGCGCCATCGTCATCCCCCTCACCGGCTGGCTGACTGCGCGCTTCGGCCAGGTGCGGCTGTTCGTTGCGTCGGTCCTGATGTTCACACTGGCCTCGGTGCTCTGCGGACTGGCCTCCAGCCTGGAAATGCTGGTGCTGGCGCGCGCCCTGCAAGGCCTCACCTCGGGACCGATGACGCCCGTGGCCATGTCGCTGTTGCTGGCCGCCTACCCCGCCAACAAGGCAGCCATCGCCATGACCGTGCTGATGATGACCGCCATGATTTCGCCGATCGTCGGACCGCTGCTCGGCGGCTGGATCACCGACAACTTGTCCTGGCCCTGGATATTCTTCGTCAATCTGCCGTTCGGCCTGTTCGCCGCCTGGTCGAGCTGGCGCATCTTCCGGCACCGGGAATCCAAGCGCGTCAGGCAGCCGGTCAACTATGTCGGCCTGGCGCTGCTGGTGCTGTGGGTCGCATCGTTCCAGATCATGCTGGACCTGGGACGCGAACAGGGATGGTTCCAGTCGCCCCTGGTCGTCGTCATCGGCCTCGTGGCCCTGGTGGCCTTTCTCTTCTTCGTGGTCTGGGAATGGTACGACCCGCATCCGGTGGTCGACCTGCATCTGTTCCGCAAGCCGAATTTCACCTTGGGCGTCGCCGTCGTCGGCCTGTGCAGCATTCCCTATTTCGGCAACATCGTCATCACGGCCATGTGGCTGCAGCAAACCATCGGCTATACGGCAACGCTGGCCGGCTGGGTGGTGATGTTCAGCGGCATCGCCATGCTGCTCGTCCAGCCCTTCGTCGGCAAGCTGTTGCTGCTCGTCGGCATTCGTCCGCTGGCCTTGACCGCCATCGCGCTCATGTTGTCTGGCGTCTATCTGCGCAGCGGATTCACCACCGGCGTCGACAAGAGCCACCTGGTCCTGCCGCAAGTATTGGTGGGGCTGGGCACCGCGGCATTCTTCATGCCGATGATGCTGCTCGTGCTGGAAGGGCTGCCCCAGTGGCAGACCGCCAGCGCCAGCGGCTTGTACACGTTCGTGCGCGTCCTCAGCACCGGCATCGGCGCCTCGCTGGCGACGAGCATCTGGGACGACCGGACGGCGCTTCATCGCGCGCAACTGGCCAGCCACATTTCGCTCGCCGACCCGCCGGCGATGGAGGCGTTGGCCGTCCTGGCGCCGGCCACCGGCAACCCCGGCGCGCTGGCCGTCATCGAGCGCATGGCCGTCAACCAGTCGGAAATGCTGGCCGCCAACGATTTCGCGCTGTTCTGCGTCGCCTTGTACGTCGTCTGCCTCGCCTTCATCGCGGCGATGCCGCGCATCAAGACGGCCGCCCCGCACTGATGTCCAGCGAGCCCGACACGACACGCACCGCCGGCGGCCAACGGCCCGACAGCCGGCCGTGGCAGCCGCTCGAGGGCCTGGCCTGCGATCTGCCCGGGAACGGTGCGGCCACCGACTACGCCGGCCAGCTGCTGCGTTCGCTTGGCGTCAGGACCGGCCATCGCCCCGGCCCCGACGATCTCCATCCCGCGCTGGCCTGGGCCTACAGCGGCGCCATGGCGCTGACCGGCAATCCCGACCAGCCGGGGCAGATGTGTCCCGCGCCGATCGCCTCCTGCCTCGACGGCACGCTCAAGGCCTTGCGCGCGCTGGCCGAAGACGACTTGACGCGGCCGCTGCCCGACTGCTCCCTGCTCGGCGAGCGCGCCGCCATTGCCGGTCTTCGCCGCAGCGGCCGCATCTCGGCCGGCGGCGCCTGCCGGCTGCTGTCCGGCGCCAACGGTTGGCTGGCCTTGAGTCTCGCCCGACCGGACGATTGGCAACTGCTCCCGGCGTGGCTGGAGTCCGGCCCGCTGGACGCGTGGCCTGCCGTGGCCCAGGCAGTGGCCGACGCCGACATCGACGTTCTGCGCGAACGCGGCCGCCTGCTCGGCCTGGCGCTGGCGACCTCGCCCGATCACCGGCTGCCGGGCCCGGCGCAATGGTGCCGCTGGCAGGCGCGCGCCCGGACCGTCGATGCGAAAGTCAGCCGTCGCGACACGCCGTTGGTCGTCGACCTGTCCTCGCTCTGGGCGGGCCCCTTGTGCGCCCAACTGCTCGGCACCCTGGGCGCGCAGGTAGTCAAGGTCGAAAGCCTGAGACGGCCGGATGGCGCGCGTCGCGGCCCTGCCCTGTTTAATGACTTGATGAACGCCGGCAAGGCCAGCGTTGCCTTCGACTTCTCGTCTGCCGGCGACATCGACAAGCTGCACCGCCTGTTGGGCATGGCCGACATCGTGGTCGAGTCAGCGCGGCCGCGCGCGTTCCGGCAGCTCGGCATCGACGCGGAGACCATGCTCGCCGAAAACCAGCGCATGACTTGGCTGAGCATCACGGGCCACGGACGCGACGGCGAGGAAGCCGACTGGATCGCCTACGGCGACGACGCCGGCGTCGCTGCGGGACTGTCGAGCCTGATGCGCGACGCCACCGCCCGCCTCATGTTCTGCGGCGATGCCATTGCCGATCCGCTGACCGGCGCGCATGCTGCGCTCGCCGCCTGGAGCGCCCATCGCGCCGGCGGCGGCGCGCTGGTCTCGCTGGCGCTGAGCGATGTGGTCCGGCATTGCCTGGAATTCATGCCGGCGGCCAGCGGCGCGGCACGACAACGCTGGCGCCGCTGGCAGGACCTGGCGGTCGCCGCGGG
>JAGVUA010000009.1 GCA_019136545.1 Betaproteobacteria bacterium | reverse complement strand
GAAAATATCCAGCTCGCGCTCAAGGCGCTCGGCCTGCGCGATGTTGCTGCCGAGAAGCAAGGCGACGGGCTCGGACGGGACGATGATGACCGCCGACTTGATGGCGTTGTCCAGATAGAGTGTTTGCAGCTTGATCAGGTCAGCATACATCCGGGCCATGTTCCCGGTTTGCAGGCAGAGGCCGACCCCTTCGCGCATCGACGTGATGGTGATGTCGGAGCCGGCAGCGACCGGGAATTTTCCGGACCAACCCATCGACTTTAGGTTTGAGATGAGCGCGTCGCGGATCTTGGTCGCGGCTCCGGGGCCCGGCTTGACGGAAACCGATTTGATGGCGCCGGCTATCTCGGCCTGGATGGGCTCTGGAACGACCGCGTCGCCTGCGCAATGGCTTCGAGCTGAATGCTTCATGGCTCCTCCCCCGGAGCCTTGGAAAGAGGGCTCTGCGTGTGGTCGTATAAGGGCTTGTCATGCGGCCTGTATCTGGCCTTCCCGGCCAAGGCCTCGGTGACTCTCCGAGCGGCCTCCTTGGCGTATCCCGGGTCAAGCTCGCAGCCCCAAAAGCGCCGGCCATGAATCGCGGCGGCAACCCCGGCGGATCCCACCCCGGCGAACGGATCAAACACTAGTCCCCCGGGCCCTGTCATAGACAGAATGAGCCGCTCGATCAGGCCGACCGGGAATTGGCAGGGATGGTCCGTTTTCTCGACGTGGTTGCTCTTTACGTTGGGAATGTTCCAGATGTCGGGAGCCCCCTCCCATACGTCCTCCGGATTCTTGCCCAGCGGGTTGCCCGAGAACTCCCCTCTCTTGGGGCCCTTGAAGTGCTTCTTGCCCGGGTATTTCGACGGGAGGCGGACGGCGTCGAGATCGAAATGGTAGTCGTCGGTTTTCGTATACCAGAGGACGACTTCGTAGCGGCCGGAGAATCTGCGCTTCGTGTGCAGGCCATGGCCGAAATGCCAGATGATCCTGTTGCGCATTTGCAGCCCGTGGGACTTGAATATCGGGGCGAACTCGATGTCCAGCGGAACGATCTGGCCGTTATCAACGAAATTGCCAACTTGCCAGCACAAGGAACCTTCCGCTTTCATCCGAGGGATGATCAGGTCGATGATCCGCTTCTGCCAGGCCAGGTAATCTTCGAGCGCGCCTTTCTTCTCGTAAGGCTTGCCGATGTTGTAAGGCGGCGAGGTGACCACCAGATCGAACAAGGGCTCGACAGGCAATGATTTGAGAAACTTCTCGGTATCACCTTGCCAAATGGCATGATCCGAGTCTGTCGCCGGCTTGCCCCCCTTGCGCAGCGCGCGCAAGCAGGCTCCTGCTGCCTGCGCCTTTTCGCCTTTGCGTTCTGCCATGCGACCTCTTGATGAATGCAAATAGTGAATTGTCGCAGAAACTCATCTATGCCGCCTGTGCGGCAGGGAGCTTCAAACCCTTTATTGCCTATCCCCAGTGGACGGAAACGGACAGATGCAATATGACATTGCGGTTAGTGACGGACAACCAATAACCAAACGAGCATCTCAACAAATTGCGTTCATCACAAAGCTAAACGAGATCAGCCGCCATGCCCACTATTCAGGGGCCACTTCGCCAAGCTCTCTCCTAACCTTGGCTAACAGATCATCAACAGTGCCGCCTTCAGCAGCCAGATAAGTAAGCACCATGATAGATAGCGGATGAATCTCAATTACGCCGGCCAGGGCGTTGATTTTGTCTAGTGTCGGGCTCTTGAGACCTCGCTCCAATGTGCTCAGATAAGTGCGGCTCGATACATCAGAGAAATCCTCTTGCGTAAGGCCACGGGAATTCCGTAGCGTCTTTAACGCCCTACCCAACGCGCTGCGGATGTCCATAAAGCTTCCCTCAAGTAAAGCTTTATGAAACCCAACCGAACACCATAGGACTACAATCTATAGTGTTCATTCCGTAAGTGTGTTGCCCCATGGTCTTGATTGACATTGAAGAGATTGAGGCGGCTGACCGAATTTCGCGGCTGTCGGATGATGTTCTGCTAACCGTAAACGACGAGGCCGCTATCTTTCTGCGGCTTTCTGTAAGCACGCTAGCGAAATTGCGCCGACAGCGATCAGCCCTCGGCCCACCTTACGTTCAGAGGTGTCCCAAAGGAGCGCGCGGCTGGAACCAGGTTGTCAGATACCGGCTTGGCGATCTGCGGGCCTGGAGAACAGCAAATACAGTTGTTTCCACCCATCACGCGGCGAAGATTAAAGGACAGGTATGAAACAATATCGCCTTTCGCATGCGCCGATTCAGGCTACAAGTGGGTTACATATTTTGCAAGAACAACACATCTGCAAGTCAGATATTGGGAATGTAGTTACCGTAATGGACTGATTTAACATCATTTACATAACACTCCAATCGAAATAAGTCACATTCATGGTAGAACTGACTTACCGAGTGGGTGAGTTATTTTTATTTATTTTTCAGCATGTTAGACATCAGTTCACATACCCCCATGATGCAGCAGTATCTGGCGCTCAAGCGCCAGCACGCCGACATGCTGCTGTTCTACCGCATGGGCGACTTCTACGAGCTGTTCTACGAGGATGCCGAGCAGGCGGCGCGCCTGCTCGACATCACGCTGACGACGCGCGGACAGTCCGCCGGCATCCCGATCCCGATGGCCGGGGTGCCCTATCATGCCGTCGAGCAATACCTGGCCCGCCTGGTCCGGCTCGGCGAGTCGGTGGCCATCTGCGAACAGATCGGCGATCCGGCCACATCGAAAGGACCGGTCGAGCGCGCCGTGACGCGCGTCGTCACTCCGGGCACCCTGACGGATGCCAGCCTGCTCGACGAGCGCAACGACAGCCTGCTGCTCGCCATCGCTCGCGACCGGCAGCGGCTGGGGCTGGCCTGGCTGAACCTGGCCAGCGGCGATTTCCGGCTGCTGGAAACCTCGTTCGCGGCGTTGCCGGCGCAGCTGGAACGTCTCAAACCCGCCGAAGTGCTGGCGCCGGACGGCGACATCGACGCCTTGCCGACGTTGCGCGCCGCCGCGATCAAGCGCTTGCCGGACTGGCACTTCGACCCCGAGGCCGGCCAACGCCAATTGATCGAACACTTCGGCACGCGCGACCTGGCCGGTTTCGGCGCCGAAGGGCTCGACCTGGCGCTCGGTGCCGCCGGCGCACTGCTCGAATATGCCCGCTCGACCCAGATGCGCTCGCTGGCGCACATCACCGGCCTGACGGTCGAGCACAGCGGCGCCTGGCTGCGGATGGACGCGGCGACGCGACGCAACCTGGAGCTCACGGAAACCCTGCGCGGTCAGCCGGCGCCGACGCTGCTGTCGCTGCTCGACACCTGTTCGACGGGTATGGGCTCGCGCTGGTTGCGCCACAGCCTGCATCATCCGCTGGCCGATCGCGACGAGGCGGCGCAGCGCCATGCCGCCGTCGCGGCGCTGCTCGGCGAGACCGGCGACGGTCCGTGGCCGGCGCTGCGGAGAGAGCTGAGGGCGATCGCCGACATCGAACGCATCACGGCGCGCGTGGCGCTGAAAAACGCCCGGCCGCGCGATCTTGCCGGCCTGCGCGACAGCCTGGCGCGCCTGCCCGCCATCGCCGGACTGCTGCCGGCCGGCGTGTCGCCACGGCTGACTTTGCTCGCGGCGGATCTCGCCCATCCGGTCGACTGCCTCGATCTGCTCGCCCGCGCCGTGGCGAAGGAACCGTCGGTCCAATTGCGCGATGGCGGTGTCATCGCCCCCGGCTGGTCGGCCGAACTCGACGAGCTGCGCACCCTGCAGGCCAATTGCGGCCAGTTTCTGCTCGATCTCGAAGCGCACGAACGCGCGCGCAGCGGCATCGCCAGCCTCAAGGTCGAGTTCAACAAGGTGCATGGCTTCTATATCGAAGTCAGCCACGCCAATGCCGACAAGGTGCCCGACGACTACCGGCGCCGGCAGACGCTGAAGAACGCCGAGCGTTACATCACGCCCGAGCTGAAGGCCTTCGAGGACAAGGCGCTGTCGGCCAACGAGCGCGCCCTGGCGCTGGAAAAGCGCTTGTTCGAGGACTTGCTCGACCGCCTGGCGGCGTGGATCGCCGACCTGCAGCGCATCGCCCGCGCGCTGGCGCTGCTCGACGGCCTCTGCGCCTTCGCCGACGCTGCCGCGCGGCTCGACTGGCGCCAGCCTTCGTTCGTCGCCGAGCCGGCGATCGAAATCGAAGGCGGCCGCCATCCGGTCGTCGAAAGCGAAGTAACGGCCAGCCAGGCGAGCTTCATCGCCAACGACGCGCGCCTCGCCGCGACGCGCAAGCTCCTCCTGGTTACCGGCCCCAACATGGGCGGCAAGTCCACCTACATGCGGCAAGTGGCGCTGATCGTGCTGCTCGCCCATTGCGGCGCGTTCGTACCGGCCACCGCCTGCCGGCTCGGGCCGATCGACGCCATCTACACGCGCATCGGCGCCGCCGACGACCTGGCCTCGGGACGTTCGACCTTCATGGTCGAGATGACCGAGGCGGCAGCCATCCTGCATGGCGCCACCGAACAATCGCTGGTGCTGATGGACGAGATCGGCCGCGGCACCTCGACCTTCGACGGCCTGGCGCTGGCCTTCGCCATCGCCCGCCACCTGATCGAAAAGAACCGCGCCTTCACGCTGTTCGCCACGCATTACTTCGAGTTGACGCGGCTGGCGCAGGACTACCCCGAATGCGCCAACGTGCATCTGGACGCAGTCGAACACGGCCAGCGGATCGTCTTTCTGCATGCGGTGGAGGAAGGACCGGCTTCACAAAGCTACGGCATCCAGGTCGCGGCGCTGGCCGGCATTCCCGGCAGCGTGGTGCGCGACGCCAGGCGGCGGCTGGCGGCACTGGAAAATCGCGAAGTGGCGACCCATCACCAGCCCGACCTGTTCGCCGCGCTGCCGCCGGCGGCCGAAGCCGAGCCGCATCCGCTGATCGATGCATTGGCAGCCATCGACCCCGATGCGCTGACGCCGCGCGAAGCGCTGGAAAAACTCTACGAACTGAAGAAACAGCTTAGCTGACGCGCGGCCAAGGGCTAGTGATGGTGATGACTGCCCGGGCCATGAATATGGCCGTGGCCGATCTCGTCGTCGGTCGCCTGCCGAACCTCGGCGACGGTGCAGGAAAAAATCAACGCCATGCCGGCCAGCGGATGATTGCCGTCGACCACCACCTTGTCGTCGGCGATGTCGGTGATCATGTACAGCTCGCCATCGTCGCCATCTTCCGTGGCGCGCTCGAACTGCATGCCGACCTCGATGTTGTCGGGAAACAGCGAACGCGGCTCCACCGCCACCAGTTCGGCGTCGTAATCGCCGAAGGCATCCTCGGGCTGCAGCTTGATTTCCAGCACCGCACCAACGTCCTGGTCGTGCAGCGCCTCCTCGATGCGCGGGAAGATGCCGTCATAACCGCCATGCAGGTAGACGATGGGCTGTTCGCCTTCGTCGACTGCGTTACCGTCGCTGTCGGTAACACGATAGTTGAGCGTGACGACGGTGTTCTTGGCGATCTTCATGATGTGATTTTCTTTCCGTTGAGCTGCTTGACCAGTTGATAGACCTCGGCGGCATGTCCTTTGGCGCCGATATCGTAAAGGGCGTGGCGCACGATGCCCTGGCGATCGATGATGAAGGTGGAACGCTGGACGAACAGCTTGCGATGGCCGTCCTTCTCGCGATAGTGATAAACCCCGTACTGGTGACCGACCTTGCCATCGACGTCCGACAGCAGGCGGATCGACAAGCCGTTCTTGTCGCGAAACTCGGCATGGGCCAGGCAATCGTCGCGCGATATGCCCAGGATGACGCAGCCCTGGCGATTGAAGTCATCCTCGTGATCGGAGAACTCGATGGCTTCCTGCGTACAGTAGGGCGTGCCATCCTTCGGATAGAAGAACACCACGGCGTTCCGCTTGCCATGCAGCGAGCGGAAATCGAACATTTCCATGTCGGCGTCGGGCAGCGAGAACAACGGCGCGGGCTGGCCGGGCTGCAACATACACGCACTCCTCTTTCGGCAACAAACCGATGTTAAGCCGATTCTAACCGACTGCCGGCGGCTTCTTGCAAGCACTGCCGGACGCGCGGCTCACACCGGCGGCGTGTGCGTTTCGAATCGGCGATGGCTGCTGGCGAGGTATTCGTGCGAACGCATTTCGATCAGGCGCGACACGGTGCGCTGGAACTCGGCCGCTTGTATGCCTTCGGTATAGAGCGCCTCGACGGCACACTCGGCGGTCGCCACCAGCTTGACGCGATGGTCGTACAAGACGTCGACCAGCCAGGTGAAGCGGCGTGCCTCGGAAGCGCGTTCGCGGCCCATTTGCGGAATGCCGGAGAGGAATACGGTGTGAAAGCCGTGGGCGATCTCGAGATAGTCGTTCTGCGAGCGCGGCCCGCCGCAGAGCGTGGCGAAGTCGAACCAGACCACGCCGGGCGCACGATGGATCACCGGCAATTCGCGACCGGCCACCGTCAGCGCTTGCCCGTGGCCGCCGCCGCTGGCGATCCGGCTGAAGGTGTTCATCATTTGCGCCTCGGCGGCTGCATCGGCCGGCACGTGGTAGATATCGGCCTGTTCCAGCGCCCGCAGGCGGTAATCGACGCCGGCGTCGATGCGGATGACGTCGAGGCGCTCGTTGAGCAGCGCGATGGTCGGCAGCAGCCGGTCGCGCTGCAGGCCATTCGGATACAGGCCGTCGGGCGGATAGTTCGAGGTAATGCAAAACACCACGCCGGAATCGAACAGCGCCTCCATCAGGCGACCGAGCATCATGGCATCGGCGATGTCGGAGACATGGAACTCGTCGAAGCACATCAGCCGCGTTTCCCTGGCCACCCGCGCCGCCACGCGGGCCAGCGGATCGGCTTCGCGCTTCAAGGCCTGCAAGCGCTCGTGAATTTCGCGCATGAAGGCGTGGAAGTGCACGCGCCGCTTGCGCTGATAGGGCACCGCCTCGAAAAAACAGTCCATCAAAAAACTCTTGCCGCGGCCGACGCCGCCCCAGAACCAGACGCCGCGCGGCAGTTGGGGCCGCACCAGCATCTTGCGCAGGCGGGTGCGCCGCGCCGCCTTGAAGGCGATCAACTCGTCATAGAACTGTTGCAGCCGCATGGCGGCCATCAGCTGATCGGGGTCGGCGACAATGCCGCGCGCGCTCAGCGCGGCATTGAAGCCTTCGATCATGCCGTTCTCGGGGACATTGAGGATGCTGTGGGGCATGGCTCAAGACAATGGCCACGGACGGGCCTCGCCCGTGGCCAGGACCTTACCGGCTCCGCTTCAGAAATGCAGCGGCCGCTTGTCCACCGCGAGCGCTGCTTCGTGCATGACTTCCGAAAGCGTCGGATGGGCATGGCAGATGCGCGCGATGTCCTCGCTGGAGGCGCCGAACTCCATGGCGACCACGGCCTCGGCAATCAGCTCCGAGGCATTGTTGCCGATCACGTGCACGCCCAGCACGCGGTCGGTGACGGCATCGGCATACATGCGGACGAAGCCGGAGGTGTCGCCCTGGCCCAGCGCGCGCCCGTTGGCGGCGAACGGAATCTGGCCAACGCGGAACTCGAGGCCGGCGGCACGCAGTTGCGCTTCGGTCTTGCCTACCCAGGCGATTTCGGGATGGGTATAGATCACCCAGGGAATGGCCTCGTAGTTCACGTGGCCGGCCTGGCCGGCGATGCGCTCGGCAACCATCACGCCTTCTTCCATGCCCTTGTGCGCCAGCATGGCGCCGCGCACCACGTCACCCACCGCCCAGATGCCGGGCTGGTTGGTCTGACAGTGATCGTCGACCGCCACGCGGCCGCGTTCGTCGAGCGCGAGGCCGACGTTCTCGGCGCCCAGGCCATCGGTGTTGGGCACGCGTCCGACCGAAACGATCAGGCGATCGCATTCGAGCACCTGCGCGGCGTCACCGCATTCGTATTCGATGCTGATTTGAGTGCCCCGGCCCTTCTTGCCCATCGTCACCTTGCCGATTTTGGCGTCGAGATGAATCTTCAGGCCCTGCTTCTGCGTGAAGGTCTTCCACGCCTCCTTGGCAACGGCGGCATCGGCCGCCGCCAGGAAGTCGGGCAAGGCTTCGAGCACGGTCACGTCGGCGCCGAGCCGCTTCCACACGGACCCCAGCTCCAGG
>JAGVUA010000070.1 GCA_019136545.1 Betaproteobacteria bacterium | reverse complement strand
GTCTCGCCGAAGGCTCCCCAGAACTGATAGAAGAAGAAAAAGACGCTGGCTGCAAGCGCCAGGGCGCCGAGAAACGAGGCGAGGCGCATGCCAAGGGATATATGCCGGCGAGCCGGCCGAAATAGCTGCGCGCGGCGCCATCGATGCGTACCGGCACCACGGTCGCGCCGGTCTTGGCGGCCACGAAGGCAGCGCCATCGTAAACCTTCATCAGCGAACCGGTCTTGGTGATGCGACCTTCGGGAAAGATGACGACCGGCTGGCCGGTCTCGACCAGTTTGACAATCAGCTTTATCGCCAACGGACTCGTTGAATCGACCACAAGGTGATTGACGAAGCGCAGCAGGAGCCGGAAAAGCGGCCGGTCGGCGATCTGCGAATGAACAACGAAGACGGCATCGACGGGAAGGAAGAGCCCAATCAACAGGCCATCGATGAACGACTCGTGGTTGGCGACAATCAGCGTGCGCGGATTGTCGAAGGCAGTCATGTCGCCGCTGACCTCGACGCGGAACAGCGCCTTCATGACGAAGCGCAGGAATGTACTAAGCATGATCAAGGTTTCCCGGTGATTGTTCTTGGGCCCGGCTCATCGCGGCAATCACCCGATGATTCAAGCCGGCGACCACGCTCGCGCATGCGAGCGTGGCAAGAAGATGCTTCAGGGTATGCCCGGTCATGCCGAGCGCGGCGCCAATTTCATGGTCATTCATTTCCGCCCACTTGGCGGCAGCATAGAGCACCAGTGCGGCGCCGAAATACCAACGGTCATATTTGCCATAAGCATAACCCCGTTGCCATAGCGGAATCAACAGAAAGGGCAGCGCTTGGAGCAACAGATAGGGGCGTAGATCACCCCTGCCGGCCAGTTCGGTAAAGTGCCACCAGGCGACGCTGCCGACAGCAGCCAGCGCCAGCACCGCAGCGACACGGCGACTGTCCCGACCGCGGGTATCGCCCCATACGCCGGCGAGCAGGCCGCCGCAGGCGAGGGCGATCGGCAGGCGGTCCCAGACCAGACGCGCATTGTCCGGGGCGAGGTGGTAGTACGACGAGCCTATGCCGGTCAACAGCAAGCCGAGAAGGAACAAGCGATAGCCGCCCCAGCCATGCGCGAGCGCATATCCGGCGCGGAGGGGCGCAAGGCTCGCGTATCCCCAGAGTGCCACCAGCACAAAGCCCAGATTGGAGGCGACGTCGGCGAAATGCGCAACGCCGAAGCGCGTGGCCTGATCGGCGAAATCGTGATAGTGCGACGGCTGCGCGATTGGACCATGGATCAATGCGGCGCCAATGAGCGCAATGGTGATGACGGTCGGTAGCCGTTGGCTGCTGCGGGTCATGGTGTCCCCTTGATGAATTCAGGTGGACTCAGGATGAGGCAAGCTCATAAATAACGAAACTGCCGTGGAAGAAGTCGCTCAATGTAGAATCAATAGTATTGAAAAACGATACCAAACTTCATGAACGACATCGACAGACTGGTCGTCACCTTGAAGCGTCAGCTCAAGGCCCAAGGGATGACCTACCGGGATCTCGCAAAAAAGCTCGGAATCTCCGAGCCGAGCGTAAAGCGGGTGTTCGCCAGCCGCCGCCTCACCGTCGCGCGGCTGGTCGAAATCGCACGGATCTTGGGTCTCACGCTTGCCGAACTGGCCCAGGAGGCAGCCGCGGGCGGCGGTCGCCTGCGCACGCTCGACGAGACCCAGGAACGCGAATTGGTTTCGGACGAAAAACTATTGCTCGTTGCCGTCTGCGTTCTCAACCACTGGACCGTGTCGGACATCACCGATACCTATGCGCTGACCCAAGCGCAGGTGGTTGGCCGGCTCGCCAAATTGGATCGCCTGAGGCTCATCCACCTGCTGCCCGGCAATCGGATTCGCCTCAACGTCGCGCGCGATTTCGATTGGCTGCCGCGCGGCCCGATACGTCACTATTTCTGGCGCCAAGGCATGGGCGACTTCCTTGGCAGCGGCTTTGGCAGCACCGATGAGGTATTGGCCTTTTCGCACGCCATGCTCACCGACACAGCGATTGCCAAAATGCAGGGCGAGCTTCGCAAGCTGCGGCAGCGGTTTGACGAACTCCATGCGGAGAGCCTCGACGCGCCTTTAGCCAAACGTCGCGGCACGGGGCTTCTGCTCGCCATGCGCGAGTGGGAACTGGCCGCATTCACGAGACTTCGAATTCCGCAAACCTAAACTGCCAACGGCCGCCACGGACGAAGGATGCCAACGGCAGCCGTCGGTTCGACGGCCATCGGGATGCTCGAATCAGCGGTTCTTCCAGAGGCTTCGCGGCATGGCGGTGAAATCAGGCTCGTCCGCCGAGATTCGCCACGGCCCAGCGTTGCCAGCGCCAGGTATCCGCGCACATGGCGTCGACATCCCGTTCGGCGTGCCATCCCAGCGTTTGCCGGGCCCGCGAGGGATCGGCGTAACACTGCGCGATGTCGCCCGGACGCCTGGCGCCGATGCGATAGGGAATCTTCCGGCCGCTGGCTTTCTCGAAGGATCGGATCATTTCCAGCACGGAATAGCCGCGACCGGTCCCCAGGTTGACCGTCAACAGCCCCGTGCCGCGCGCCATCGCCCGTAGCGCGGCGAGATGGCCGAGCGCAAGGTCGACCACGTGGATGTAATCGCGCACGCCCGTGCCGTCGGCCGTCGGGTAGTCGTTGCCGAATACCGCCAGTTCGGGCAGCTCGCCGGCCGCCACCTGCGCCACGAAGGGCATCAGGTTGTTGGGGAGGCCGTTCGGGTCTTCGCCGATGAGCCCGGACGCATGCGCGCCGACCGGATTGAAATAGCGCAACAGAGCGATCCGCCATGCGTCGTCCGATTGGGCGACATCGCGCAGGATGTCCTCGATCATCAGTTTCGAGCGGCCATAGGGATTGGTCGCCGACAAGGGAAAATCCTCCCGGATCGGCACGGCATGCGGATCGCCATAGACGGTGGCCGACGACGAAAATACCAGCGTCTTGACACCGCCGTCGCGCATCGCCTCGAACAGCGCGATGCTGCCGGCAACGTTGTTGTCGTAGTACTCGACCGGTTTCGCCACCGATTCGCCCACCGCCTTCAGTCCGGCGAAATGGATGACGGCCTGGCAGCCGCCGAGCGCCGCGCTGATCGTCGGGCGGTCGCGGATATCGGCCTCGATGAAGGCGGGCCGGCGGCCAGCGATGGTCTCGATGCGATCGAGCACCGAAGCCTTGCTGTTGCAGAGATTGTCGACGACGGTGACGTCGAATCCGGCCGCCAGCAATTCGACGACGGTATGCGAACCGATGTAGCCGGCACCGCCGGTGACCAGCACTTTCACGGAAACACCTCCGCGGTGCACAAGGCGGCGCCCTGGGCATCCTTGGCCGATACCTGCGGCGTCAAGTCGCCGAGCGGCCAGTCGATAGCCAGATCGGGATCGTTCCAGGCGATGCAGCGTTCGTGCTCGGGCGCCCAGTAGTCGGTCGTCTTGTAGAGAAAGTCGGCATGTTCGGAAAGCACGACGAAGCCGTGCGCGAAGCCGGCGGGGATCCACAGCTGACTTTTGTTTTCGGCGGACAGCCGGTGGCCGTACCACTTGCCGAAAGTCGGCGACGACTTGCGGATATCGACCGCGACGTCGAACACGTCGCCCGCCACCACGCGCACCAGCTTGCCCTGCGGCTGCCGGAGTTGATAGTGCAGGCCGCGCAGCACGCCGCGGCTCGACCGCGAATGGTTGTCCTGCACGAAATTCGTGCGCACGCCGGTCAGTTCCTCGAAACGGCGGGCGTTGAAGCTTTCGAAAAAAAAGCCGCGCGCATCGCCGAATACCTTGGGCGCCAGGATCAGCACGCCATCGAGCGGAGTGGCGATGACCTGCATCAGAACACCCGCTCGCGCAGCAGTTCCAGCAGGTATTGCCCGTAGCTGTTCTTGGCCAGCGGCTGCGCGAGGGCTTCGAGGCCCGCGCCGTCGATCCAGCCCATGCGCCAGGCGATTTCCTCCGGGCAGGACACTTTCAAGCCCTGGCGCTTCTCGATGGTGGCGATGAACAGCGAAGCCTCAATCAGCGAGTCGTGCGTGCCGGTGTCGAGCCAGGCATGGCCCCGGCCCATGACGACGACATCGAGGCGGCTGCGGTCGAGATAGACGCGATTGACGTCGGTGATTTCCAGTTCCCCGCGTGGCGAGGGTTTGAGGCCAGCGGCGATGTCGAGCACCTGGTTGTCGTAGAAATAGAGCCCGGTGACGGCGTAGCGCGACTTCGGCTGCCTGGGCTTTTCCTCGAGGCTGATCGCGCGCCCCTGTGCATCGAATTCGACGACGCCATAGCGTTCCGGGTCGTGCACGGGATAGGCGAACACCGTGGCGCCGTCGCTTTGCGTCGATGCCGCCTGGAGGGCGTTGCCGAACTCGTGGCCATAAAAAATGTTGTCGCCGAGCACCAGGGTCACGGCATCGTTGCCGACGAACTCGCGGCCGATGATGAACGCCTGGGCCAGGCCGTCCGGCGAGGGCTGCACGGCGTAGGTGAGATTGAGCCCCCAGCGGCTGCCGTCGCCCAGCAGCTGCTCGAAGCGCGGCGTGTCCTGCGGGGTCGAAATGATCAGGATGTCGCGGATCCCCGCCAGCATCAGCGTCGACAGCGGATAGTAGATCATCGGCTTGTCGTGGATCGGCAGGAGTTGCTTGGAAACGGCGATCGTCACGGGATACAGGCGGGTGCCGGAGCCACCGGCGAGGATGATGCCCTTGCGCATGCGGATAGTCCTGAGCGGGTGCGTGGTTAGATGATCTGGTCGAGCACGTGTTCGAGCCCCTCTTGCCAGGGCGGCAGCGCCAGCCCGAAGGTTCGTTGCAGCTTGGCGGTGTCGAGCCGCGAGTTCGCCGGTCGCCGGGCGGGCAGCGGATACTCGGCGGTGGCGATGGCGCCGACGGCCTCGGGACTCACTTTGAAAGTCAGTCCCCGCGCCACGCCGCCGCGCAGGATCGCCTGGGCGAAGCCGTGCCACGAAGTCTCGCCGCCGGCAGTCAGGTGGTAAACGCCGGACGGAGCGGCGGCCGGCGCGTGCCAGCGCAGCTGACCCAGGACCTGCGCGGTCACGTCGGCCAGCAGCGCCGCCGAGGTCGGCGCGCCGAACTGGTCGGCGACGATGGCGAGCTTGTCCCGTTCGGCCGCCAGACGCAGGATGGTTTTGACGAAGTTGCCGCCATGCGCGCCGAACACCCAACTGGTGCGAAAGACGAAGTAATCGGCCCCGCTCGCGGCCAGTGCCGCGTCGCCGTCGCGCTTGGTCAGGCCGTAGATGCCGAGCGGGCCGGTGGCGTCGTCCTCCCGATAGGGCGTGCGCTTGGCGCCGTCATAAACGTAGTCGGTCGAATAGTGAATGACCCGCGCGCCGATCCGGCGCGCCGCCTCGCCCAGCAGGCCGGGTGCCGCGGCGTTGATGGCGCGCGCCAGCGCCGGCTCCGATTCGGCCTTGTCCACCGCCGTGTAGGCGGCGGCATTGACGATGACATGGGGATTGACCTGCGCGACGATGGCCTGAATCGATGCCGGCTGCGCCAGGTCGCATTCCGGAAAATCGACGCCGAAGACCTCGCCGAGCGGGGCCAGCGCCCGCCGCAACTCGAAGCCGAGCTGGCCGTTCTTGCCGATCAGCAGCAGCCTCATGGGCGCGCCCCGTAGTGCTTCTCGACCCATTCCCGGTAGGCGCCGCTCTGCACGTGCGCCACCCAGTCCTGGTGGTCGAGATACCAGCGCACGGTCTTGCCGATGCCGGTTTCGAAAGTCTCGGCGGGCCGCCAGCCGAGTTCGCGCTCGATCTTGCGCGCGTCGATGGCGTAGCGGCGGTCATGGCCGGGCCGGTCCTTGACGAAGGTCAGAAGCCGTTCATAGGGGCCGGCCCCGCTCGGGTGCAGTTCGTCGAGCAGAGCGCAGATGGTCTTGACGATGACCAGGTTGGGCATCTCGTTCCAGCCGCCGATGTTGTAGGTCTCGCCGGTGCGGCCGCGCGCCAGCACGGCGCGAATGGCCGCGCAGTGGTCGCCGACATAGAGCCAGTCGCGCACGTTCATACCGTCGCCGTAGATCGGCAGCGACTTGCCGGCCAGCGCGTTGGCGATCACCAGCGGAATCAGCTTCTCCGGGAACTGGTAGGGGCCGTAGTTGTTCGAGCAGTTGGTGGTCAGCGTCGGCAGGCCGTAGGTGTGGTGGTAGGCGCGCACCAGGTGATCGGAGGCGGCTTTCGACGCCGAGTAAGGACTGTTCGGCTCATAAGCCTTGGTTTCCGCGAAGGGCGGATCCTGCGGCCCGAGCGAGCCATAGACCTCGTCGGTGGAGACGTGCAGGAAGCGGAAATCCTGCCGCGCCGCGCCGGCCAGGCCGCCCCAGTAGGCGCGCGCCGCTTCCAGCAGCGTGAAGGTGCCTTCGATGTTGGTGCGAATGAATTCGCCGGGGCCATGGATGGAGCGATCGACGTGCGACTCGGCGGCAAAATGGACGATGGCGCGCGGCTGCCGCTCGGCCAGCAGACTGTCGAGCAGGCCCCGGTCGCAGATGTCGCCGCGCACGAAGGCATGGCGGACATCGCCGTCGAGCGAGGCCAGGTTCTCGAGGTTGCCCGCGTAGGTCAGCTTGTCGAGATTGACGACCGGTTCGCCGGTTTGGGCGAGCCAGTCCAGCACGAAATTGGCGCCGATGAACCCGGCGCCGCCGGTTACCAGAATCATTGGCCTTGCCTGCCGTAAGTGTCTTCGAAACGGACGATGTCGTCCTCGCCGAGATAGGCGCCTGACTGCACCTCGATCATCTCGAGCATCAGCTTGCCGGGATTTTCAAGACGATGCCTGACGCCGAGCGGGATGAAGGTGGACTCGTTTTCCGAGACCAGCAAAGTCTCGTCGCCGCGCGTCACCTTGGCCGTGCCGCGCACCACTACCCAGTGCTCGGCGCGGTGATGATGCATCTGCAGCGACAGGGAGGCGCCCGGCTTGACGACGATGCGCTTGACCTGGAAGCGCTCGCCCGCGTCGACGCCGTCGTAGGAGCCCCAGGGACGATGCACCTTGCGATGGACCTGCGCCTCGCCGCGGGCTTCCTGCTTGAGCCGTTCGGCGATCTTCTTGACGTCCTGGGTGCGATCCTTGTGGGCGACCAGCACGGCATCCGGCGTTTCGACAACGACCAGGTCGCGCACGCCGACGCAGGCCACGAGGCGGCTCTCGGAAAACGCCAGCGTATGCGCGGTGTCGTGCAGCATGACGTCGCCGCGCCAGGCGTTGCCGGCCTCGTCCTTGGGCAGGACCTGCCAGAGCGAATCCCACGCGCCGACGTCCGACCAGCCGGCCGAAAGCGGAATCACCGCCGCGGCCGGCAGGCCGGCCACGCCCGCGGCAATCCGCTCCATGACCGCGTAATCGATCGAGTCGGACGGGCAGGCGGCGAAGGCCTCCCTGGCCACGCGCACGAAATCCCCATCGGTCCGCACATCGGCCAGCGCGCGCTCGCAGGCCGACAGGATGTCCGGTCGGCAACGGCCGATGGCATCGCGCCAGACCGACGCCTTCATGACGAACAGGCCGCTGTTCCAGAGATGATCCCCGGCATCCAGATAGCGCTGGGCCGTCGCGCGATCGGGCTTCTCGACGAAGCGCGCCAACCGGAACGCGGCCGCTTCGCCGGGCAGGGCGTCGCCGCGCTGGATGTAGCCATAGCCGGTTTCCGGACAGTCGGGCGCGATGCCGAACGTGACGATCATGCCGGTCTCGGCCAGCCGGACCGCTTGCCGCACGGCCTCGCGGAAACGCGCGCCGTCGACGATCACGTGGTCGGCCGGCATGACCACCATGGCCGGATCCTGGTCTTGGCGCAGCGCCAGCAGGGCCGCCAGCGTCACCGCGGGCGCGGTATTGCGGCCGACCGGTTCCAGCACCACGGTGCCGTTGCGGCCGAGTTGCCGGACTTGCTCGGCGACGGCGAAACGATGCTCCTCGTTGCAGACCAGCAGCGGCTCGGCGACATCGGCCAGGCCGTCGAGGCGCAAGACGGTGGCTTGCAGCATGGAGTCCTTGCCGACCAGCGGCAGCAGCTGCTTGGGATACTGCTCGCGCGAAAGCGGCCAGAGACGGGTGCCGGAACCGCCGGAAAGGATGACGGGTAGGATCATGGCGACAGGGAAAGATGACGGTCGATTGGATGGCGAATCATACTCGCGCCGCGTCCGAGCCATTCGTGGATGGCGAAATAGCTCAGCCGCAGGGCCTGGATGCCAGGCAGCCAGTCGCCGGCGAAACCGAGCGGGCCGCTGTCCGGCGGCGCGGAAAAGAACCGGGTCGGCGCCGGCACGACCTGCAGGCCGGCCTGTTCGAACAGATAGCGTGCGCGCGGCATATGGAAAGCGTGCGTCACCAGCGCGACGCGGTCGATGCCATCCCGCGCCAGCATGGGCGTCAGATAGGCGGCGTTCTCGGCGGTGTCCCGCGACTGACTTTCGACCCAGCGAACCCCGACGCCGAAATCGGCGGTCAGCGCTTCGCGCATCGATTCGCCTTCCGGACGCCCCCCCGACGGCGCGCCGCCGGTGACGGCGATGGGCAGGCCGCTCGCCCGCGCCAGCCGCGCGCCAAAACGCAAGCGCTCCAGCGCCAGGGCGTTCACGGTGTCGTCGCCGTACTCCGGCGCGTTGGCGTAAGTGCCGGCGCCGAGTATGACGATGGCCTGGCAGCGGCGCAGGTCGTCGCTGGCGATCGGCGGCGCATCTTCCAGCGTGCCGATCAGTTGGCCGGCGACCCACGGCGTCGACAACAGCCAGAGCGCGGCGAGGCTGCCGGCGATCAATCCGTGGCCGAGGCGCGGCCGCCGGCGCGCCAGCCAAAGGCCGAACATCGCCAGCAGCAGCAGGCCGACCGGCGGCAGGAGCAGTGCGGCAAGAAGTTTCTTCAGCGGAAACATGGGGGCAAAGCCGGCCTGATCATGACTTTTCACACGATACGGGCCGCTATTATCAAGGCAATTTGCCCGTTTCCAGCCTTTCCCGCGGCTTTGGGGCGGCGCGATGGGCCGGGCGGGGCGTGGCGGCGGATGCCGGGAAAGGGCGGATGGACTTCATCGATATCGGTTGGCGGGAAGGCCTGCTGCTTGCGGCTGTCGTCGTGGCGGTGTACCTCGTGGTGGCGCTGCTGGGACTGGCGCGCCTCAAGCGCCGCCATGCGTTCGTCGCCGCGGCCGAGCCGCCGCTCGCCGCGTTCGCTCCGCCGGTCGTGCCGACCGCCGACGCCGATCCTGGACTGGAGGACATGCCGATCATCCAGGCATCCTATGAGCCGACGCAAAACGCCGGCGCCGGATCCCTCGGGACCATCGAAGCCGCCAGCACCGAGTTCGCGCGTCATCTGGCCATGCGCGAACTCGAGGCGGAAGTCAGGCGCTTGCGCGCCGAGGTGGCCGCCTTGCGCGAGGACTTGAACGAGCTGAAGCGCGAGCGGGCGCCGCGCCGCGTGTCGCCCTTGTACGCCGAAGCCGCCGCGCTGGCGGAGCGCGGATTCGACGCGCGCGGCGTTGCCGAGGAGTGTGGCATCTCGGTGGCCGAGGCCGAATTGGTGCTGGCAATGAGCCGGGACGACAAGACGTTTGACAACGAGGATGATCATGATGGAACCGGATACCGCGCTGCCGCCGAACCCGCCCGACGGTGACGAGGCGCTCAGGCGCAGCCTGCTCAAGCGGGTGGGCGTGGCGACCGTGCTGGTGGCCGGTCTGCTGGTGGCCTTGATGCTGTTCGACGGACGCCAGGACGAGGAAGCAAAGCGTCCCGGTGCGGTCGCCAGGGTCGAGCCGCCGGTGAAGCCGATCGAGCGACCCGCCGAGAAGGCGGTGGCCGAGGAAAATACGGAATCTGCGGCCGAGGAGGAAGCGGACAGGCCGGAAGTGGCCGCGGCGCCCGAGCATACCGAGGCGCCGATCGGACGGCCCCGCGGCGAGGAACGCCCGCTGACCATGCCCGCCAAGGCGCACACCGCGGCGATGCATCCCACCCCGCCCCTGGCGGCGGCGCCGAAACCGGATGCCGCGCGGGACATCGCGCGGGCCTCGCCGCCGAGGGACGCCAGGACGATGCCCGCTGCCTCGCGGCCGATTGCCCAGGCGCTCGAATCGTCAGGGCGGTTCCAGTTGCAGATGGGCGTATTCAACAATCTTGCCAACGCCGAGGAACTGAAGACGCGGCTCGAAGAAGCCGGCATTCCCGCGCACATCGAGGCGCGCGTCCAGGTCGGGCCGTTCGCCAGCCGCCGCGAAGCGGAACAGGCGAGGGAAAAACTCAAGTCGCTCGGCATGGAACCGGGCCTGATCGTGGCCGCCCGCAAGTAGAATTCCCGACATGAAAAAGACCATCGCCACCGCCGACGCGCCCGCCGCCATCGGCACGTACTCCCAGGCCGTGCAGGCAGGGAACACGATTTACCTCTCCGGCCAGATCGGCCTCGATCCGGCGACCATGCAGATGGTCGAGGGCATCGACGCCCAGATCGCGCGCGTGTTCGAGAACCTCAAGGCCGTCGCTGCCGCCGCCGGCGCCACGCTCGACGACGCCGTCAAGTTCAACATCTACCTCACCGATCTTGCCCACTTCGCCAAGGTGAACGAGGTGATGGCGAAGTACGTCGCCCAGCCCTATCCGGCGCGCGCCGCGGTCGGCGTCAAGGAGCTGCCGCGCGGCGCGCTGGTGGAAGCGGACGCGATCCTCGTCGTCGGCTGAGCGCTTGCGAAGATTTCTACTGCGCTTGCCAATGCTTTGGCGCGCGTTCGCGCCTTGGCTGCGCTCGTGACGAAATCTTCTGCAAGCGCCAAAGGCTCGCGTATAGCGGGCGTTTCCGCGACCATCGCGGAGAAGCTGGCGCGCCTCAACCTCTTCACCGACGCCGACCTGCTGCTGCACCTGCCGCTGCGCTACGAGGATGAGACGCGGCTGACGGCGATCCGCGATGCGCTGCCCGGTGTGCCGGCGCAGTTCGAGGTCGAAGTGGTGTCGAGCGAGATCGCCTACCGGCCGCGCCGGCAGCTCGTCGCCCACGTGCGCGATGTAAGCGACGGGGGCGGGGCGATGGTGATGCGCTTCCTCAACTTCTATCCCAGCCAGCAGAAGGCGCTCTCGCCTGGCGCTCGGCTGCGCGTGTTCGGCGAGTTGCGCGGCGGTTTCTTTGGCGATGAAATCATCCACCCGCGCTTCCGCGTCATCCACGGCGACGAGCCGCTGCCCGACCGGCTGACGCCGATCTATCCGACCACGGCGGGACTGTCGCAAACCGTGCTGCGCAAGCTGATCCAGCGCGCGCTGGACCAGGCGAGCCTCGCCGATACGCTGCCCGAGACGCTGCGTCGGCGTCTCGCCATGGCTGACTTTGGCGACAGCCTGCGCTTCCTGCATCAGCCGCCGCCCGACGTCTCGCTGGCCGACATCGAGGCGCGCCATCACCCGGCCTGGCGGCGCATCGCCTTCGACGAGCTCTTGGCGCAGCAATTGTCGTTGCGCCGCGCCTACGCCGCCCGCCGCGCGCGCGGCGCGCCGGTGCTCAAAGGTACGGGACAGTTGACGGGGCTGTTGCTGTCCGGGCTGCCGTTTCAGCTTACCGGTGCGCAGCAGCGCGTCTGGCGCGAGATCGCCGCCGACCTCAACCAGCCGCATCCGATGGCGCGGCTGCTGCAGGGCGACGTCGGCAGCGGCAAGACCGTCGTCGCGGCGCTGGCCATGCTGCAGGCGGTGGAAGCCGGCCACCAGGCGGCGCTGATGGCGCCGACCGAGATCCTCGCCGAGCAGCATTACCGCAAGCTCGCCGCCTGGCTGGAACCGCTGGGCATCGAGGTCGCCTGGTTCGCCGCCAGCGTCAAGAAGAAGGCGCGCGACGAGTGGCGCGCGAAAGTCAGCCGTGGCGAGACGCCGATCGCCGTCGGCACCCACGCGCTGATCGAGGCGGACGTCGAATTCGACCGGCTCGGGCTGACCATCGTCGACGAGCAGCACCGCTTCGGCGTGCAGCAACGACTGGCGCTGAAGAAGAAGGGCCAGTCGGCGCACCAGCTGACCATGTCGGCGACGCCCATTCCGCGTACTCTGGCGATGAGCTACTACGCCGACCTCGACGTCTCGATGCTCGACGAGCTGCCGCCGGGGCGTACGCCCGTCGTGACCAAGCTGGTGGCCGAGAACCGCCGCGACCAGGTGATCGGCCGCGTGCACGACGCCTGCCGCGCCGGCCGCCAGGCCTACTGGGTCTGTCCGCTGATCGAGGACTCCGAGGCGCTGCAGCTGAAAACGGCGGAGGAAACGCATGAGCGCCTCGCCGCCGAATTGCCCGACTTGAACGTGGGGCTCGTGCATGGCCGATTGAAGGCCAGCGACAAGGCGGCGGTGATGGCGGCCTTCACGCGCAACGAGATCCAGGTGCTGGTGGCGACGACGGTGATCGAAGTCGGCGTCGACGTGCCCAACGCCAGCCTGATGGTGATCGAGCATGCCGAACGCTTCGGCCTCGCGCAGCTGCACCAGCTGCGCGGCCGCGTCGGCCGCGGCAGCCACGGTTCGGCCTGCATCCTGCTCTACGCGCCGCCGCTCGGCGAGAATGCGCGCGCGCGACTGAAAGTGATCTACGAGAACACCGACGGCTTCGAGATCGCACGGCTCGACCTGCATCTGCGCGGGCCGGGCGAATTCGTCGGCAGCCGGCAGAGCGGCGCGCCGCTGCTGCGTTTCGCCGATCTCGAGGACACGGTGCTGGTCGAGCAGGCGCGTGCCGTGGCCGAGGTGCTGCTGCGCGATCATCCCGAAGCGGCCGCGGCGCACACCGAGCGCTGGCTGGGCGGCAAGGAAGAGCTGCTGAAGGCATGAGCACGCTGGCGACAGGCGTGGAGAAGCGCGAAGTCTGGGCCTGGGCGATGTACGACTTCGCCAACTCGGGCTACACGACGGTGGTCATCACGGCGATCTTCAACGCCTACTTCGTCTCGGTGGTGGCCGGCAATGCGCCCTGGGCGACTTTCGCCTGGACGCTGGCGCTCTCCGTTTCCTACCTGCTCATCATGCTCACGGCGCCGCTGATCGGGGCGCACGCCGATGCGCGCGCGGCGAAGAAGCGCTGGCTGCTGGCGACCACCGTCGGCTGCGTGCTCGGCACGGCCGGCCTGATGTTCGCCGGCCCCGGCGCATTGGCGCTGGCGGTGGTCTTCCTCATTTTCTCGAACTTCTGCTTCGGCAGCGGCGAGAACCTGATCGCCGCCTTCCTGCCCGAGCTGGCCGACGAAGCGGCGCTCGGCAAGGTGTCGGGCTACGGCTGGAGCCTCGGCTATCTCGGCGGGCTGGCGAGCCTCGGCGCCTGCCTCGCCTACGTCACCTGGGCGCAGGGCCAGGGACAGGGCGCCAGCGAGTTCGTGCCGGCGACCATGCTGATCACGGCGGCGCTGTTCGCGCTCGCCAGCCTGCCGACCTTCCTGTTCCTGCGCGAGCGGGCGAAGCCGTCGCCGGCCGATGCGGCGCCGGGATTCGGCGCCGCCGTTGAACGCCTGCGCGAGACCTGGCACCAAGCGAAGCGTTTTCCCGACATGCGCCGCTTCATGTGCTGCATCGTCTTCTATCAGGCCGGCATCCAGGCGGTGATCGCGCTTGCCGCCATCTACGCCGAACAGGCGATGGGCTTTCGGACCGCCGACACCATCAAGCTGGTCTTCGTCGTCAACATCACGGCGGCGATCGGCGCCTTCGTCTTCGGCCACGTGCAGGACCGCGTCGGCCACGTGCGCGCCATCGCCGCGACGCTGGTCGGCTGGATGGCCATGATCCTGCTGGCGTGGGCGGCGACGACACCGCCGCTGTTCTGGCTGGCGGCCAATATCGCCGGCCTGTGCCTGGGCGCCAGCCAGTCGGCGGCACGAGCGCTGGTCGGCGTGCTGGCGCCGCCGGCGCGCCGCGCGGAGTTCTTCGGCCTCTGGGGGCTGGCGGTCAAGTGCTCGTCGATCCTCGGGCCGCTCACCTACGGCGCCGTCACCTGGATCTCCGGCGGCGACCATCGACTGGCGATCCTCGTCACCGGCAGCTGGTTCGTCGTCGGCCTGCTCATCCTGCGCGGCGTCGATGTCGGGCGGGGACGGCGGGCGGCAGTAGAATCCGACGCATGAATCTCGCGCTGGTCAGGGAAAAGCTCGATCTTTACGAACGGCTGATGCGGCTGGACAAGCCGATCGGCATCCTGCTGCTGCTGTGGCCGACGCTATGGGCGCTGTGGGTGGCCTCGAACGGCCGGCCGGGCTGGCTGCTGGTGTGGATTTTCACGCTCGGCACGGTACTGATGCGCTCGGCCGGTTGCGTCATCAACGACTACGCCGACCGCGACTTCGATCGTCACGTCGAGCGCACCCGCGAACGTCCGCTGACGTCGGGGAAAGTCAGTGTCGGCGAGACGCTGCTGCTGGCCGCCGTTCTCACCGCGCTGTCGGCGCTGCTGATTCTGCCGCTTTCCGGGTTGGTCTGGCGGTTGGCGCTGGTCGCCGTGTTCCTGGCGGCCAGCTATCCCTACACCAAGCGCTTTTTCGCCATTCCGCAGGCGTATCTGGGCATCGCGTTCGGCTTCGGCATTCCGATGGCTTTCGCGGCGGTGCAGGACACCGTGCCGCCGCTCGGCTGGTGGATGCTGGCCGCCAATATCGCCTGGGCCGTCGCCTACGACACCGAGTACGCCATGGTCGATCGCAACGACGACTTGCGCATCGGCATCAAGACGTCGGCGATCACCTTCGGCCGCTTCGACGTCACGGCGGTGATGTTCTGCTACGGCGTCGCCATCGCCATCCTGACCTGGATCGGCACGCAACTCCACTATGGCGCGTTCTACTTCAGCGGACTGGCGGTCGCGACGGGCATCGCCCTCTATCACTGGACCCTGATCCGCAGCCGCGAACGCCTGCCCTGCTTCAAGGCTTTCCTCCACAACAACTGGCTGGGCGCCGCCGTGTTCGCCGGCATCGTTGGCGAACTCAACCTGAGGCCGCTGCTGTGAAGTACAAGGACTTGCGCGATTTCATCGCCCAACTGGAGCAGCTCGGCGAACTGAAGCGCGTCGGCGCCGAGGTTGATCCCCGGCTGGAAATGACCGAGATCTGCGACCGCGTGCTGCGCGCGGGCGGGCCGGCGATCCTGTTCGAGAAGCCGAAAGCCGCGTCGATGCCGGTGCTGGGCAACCTGTTCGGCACCACCAGGCGCGTCGCCCTGGGCATGGGACAAGAGTCAGTCGCGGCACTGCGCCAGGTCGGCGAGTTGCTGGCGTACCTGAAGGAACCCGAGCCGCCCAAGGGGCTGCGCGATGCCTGGGACAAGCTGCCGGTGCTGAAGCAAGTGCTGAACATGACGCCGAAGGAAGTGTCCTCGGCGCCGTGCCAGGAAGTCGTGTGGGAAGGCAGGGAGGTCGACCTCGCGCGATTGCCGATCCAGACCTGCTGGCCGGGCGACGTGGCGCCGCTGATCACCTGGGGCCTGACGGTGACGCGCGGGCCGCAGGGTTTGCCAAGTTCGAAGCCGCGGCAAAACCTGGGCATCTATCGCCAGCAAGTGATCGCCCCCAACAAGGTGATCATGCGCTGGCTGGCGCATCGCGGCGGCGCGCTCGATTTCCGCGATCACTGCGAGAAGCATCCCGGCCAGCCGTTTCCGGTCGCGGTGGCGCTCGGCGCCGATCCGGCCACCCTGCTCGGCGCGGTGACGCCGATTCCCGATACGCTGTCCGAATACCAGTTCGCCGGCCTGTTGCGCGGGGCGAAAACGGAAGTGGTGAAGTGCATCGGTTCCGACCTGCAAGTGCCCGCTTCGGCCGAGATCGTGCTCGAAGGCGTGATCCATCCGAACGAAACGGCGGCGGCAGGCCAAATGCGTTATGAAACGGCCCTCGAGGGCCCGTTCGGCGACCATACCGGCTACTACAACGAGCAAGCCGAGTTTCCGGTATTCACCGTCGAGCGCATGACCATGCGCCGCGAGCCGATCTACCACTCGACCTACACAGGGAAGCCGCCCGACGAGCCGGCCATGCTCGGCGTGGCCTTGAACGAGGTGTTCGTGCCGCTGCTGCAAAAGCAGTTCCCCGAGATTGCCGATTTCTATCTGCCGCCGGAGGGCTGCTCCTATCGCCTTGCCGTGGTGAGCATGAAAAAGCAGTATCCCGGCCACGCCAAGCGCGTGATGTTCGGCATCTGGAGCTTCCTGCGCCAGTTCATGTACACCAAGTTCATCATCGTCACCGACGACGATGTCGACGTGCGCGACTGGAAGGAAGTGGTGTGGGCCTTGACGACGCGCGTCGATCCGGCGCGCGACACCTTGATTGCCGAACGAACGCCCATAGATTATCTCGACTTCGCCTCGCCGGTCGCGGGATTGGGCAGCAAGATGGGCATCGACGCTACCCACAAGTGGCCGGGCGAGACCGCGCGCGAATGGGGGCGGCCGATCGTCATGGACGAGGACGTGAAGCGGCGCGTCGATGCGATCTGGCAGAATCTGGGACTTTGAAGGAGAGGGCCATGGCCGACTATGACGACAAGGGCGAGTTGATCGCCACCGGACGCGATATCGGCGGCACCAAGGCGTGGTGCCACGTGATGTATGCGCTGCACGCCGTTTCCGCGTTCGGCGGATTGCTCGGTTCCGCCACGATCATCTACGGCTTTCTGTTCGGCTGGCCGTCGATCGTCGCCGTGATCATCAACTACGTGACGCGCGACAACGCGCGCGGCACCTGGCTTGACAGCCACTGGCGCTGGCAGCTGCGCACCTTCTGGTACGCCGCCGCGTGGGCCGCTGGAGGCGTGGTGCTGTTTCTCACGTTCATCGGCATCCCCTTGGCATTGGTCATCTGGGGCGTGCTCAGCCTTTGGCTGCTCTACCGGGTGGTCCGCGGCTGGATCGCCTTGTCCGGCGATCGCGCCATGCCCGTGCCGGCGGCCTGACTTCGAGGAACTGCCATGAGTCGTCGTTTTACCGCTTTCGCCGTCGGCATCGCGCTTCACCCGCTGGCGTTCGCCGGCGCGGTGTCCTGCCCCGATCTCGCCCAGGTGGTCCAGGTGGCGCCCTGTCCGAGCGAAGAAGAACTCCAGTATACCTTCACCGGTTTTTGCAGCGACAACGCGCGCTTGTATGCCAAAGACATGGATACCTGCACCAGCTACCAGAACTACCGCCAGGTGAAGAACATCGCCTTGTGGGAGGCCGCCGGCGGGGAGTTCCAGGCTTATCTATCCTGCGATCTCGCGCCAGCCGCCATCCAGGCGGCCAAGGCGCGCGGCATCGCGGTGAGCAAGGTGGCCAAGCTGACCAGCGTCGCCTGCGACTACGGGGACGGCATCGTTTTCGTCCATCGCACGCATGCCGCCTGCAAGGTCGAAGGCGACGGCGCATGCGCTGGCGCAGCCTGCAAGGCCGACTGCAAGGACTGACGCGGCTTTACCGCGATCCGTCTCGCCGGTCCCGCGTCAATGGTGCGCCACCTGCATCATGGGTTCGCTTCGTAGACCCAGGCCAGCAGCGCATCCTGCGCAGCCTGGGCGGCGCCGGCGTTGGCGTGGTTGACCAGGAAGACGACGATCTGCTGACGACCGTTCTTGTCCAGCACGTAGCCGGCGATAGTCTTGACACCTTCCAGCGTGCCGGTCTTGATGTGCGCCCGGCCGGCAATGCCGTTGCCGTTGAGCCGCTTCCTCATGGTGCCGTCGACGGCGTTGAGCGGCAACGAGGCGATGAACTCCGGCATCAGCGGACTTTGCCAGGCGGATGCCAGCAAGCGCGCCAGACTGCCCGCCGAGAGGCGTTCGCGGCGCGACAGCCCGGAGCCGTTGTCGAGCACCAGTTCGGGGAAGCGCAACCCGCGGCCGTCCAGCCAGGCGCGCACGGCGGCGTCGGCGTCCTCGGTGCGCGCCGGCTTGCGGCCGGATTCGACGCCCAGGGTCAGGAACAGCTGGCGCGCCATCACGTTGTTGGAGAACTTGTTGATGTCGCGGACGATCTCGGCCAGCGTCGGCGACTCGACCTCGGCAAGTTGACGCGCATCCGCCGGCACTGCGCCGTCGCGCACCCCGCCCTTGAGACTGCCGCCCAGTTCCCGCCAGAGTTGCTCGAAGACGCCGTGGATATAGGCGGGATGCGGCAGCAGGCCGTGGTTCCAGATTTTTTCGCCGCAGGCGGCCGAATAGCTGCCGGTCAACGCCAGGCGCCAGCGGTTGGCGTGCTGGGTCAGGTCGGCGCGCAGGCCTTCCTTCCAGTCGCCGCAGTCGGTATTGCCGGCGCGCAACTTGATCAGATTGACGATGTCGAGATTGGCCGGTTCCGGCTCCGCCAGCGCCAGCACGGTCTGCTTGTCGGTTTCGGGAACGAGGCGGACCCGCACGGCCTTGAAGTTGAGCAGGAGCGCGTCGGGTCCGACGTTGTAGGGCCGCAGCGGCTTGTCGTCGAAATGGCTGTCGGTTTCGGCAGCGGCGATCAGGCTGCGGTCCAGCACCAGGTCGCCGGCGATCTGGCGCACGCCGCGCGCGCGCACTTGCCGCAACAACAGCCAGAACTGCTCGAAAGTCAGCCGTGGGTCAGCGCCGCCGCGCAGCACCAGATCGCCCGCCAGCACGCCGTTGTCGAGCGTCCCGCTGCTCCAGGCCGTGGTCTTCCACGTGTATGCCGGCCCGAGCAACTCGAGCGCGGCAAAGGTGGTGACCAGCTTCATGGTCGAGGCCGGGTTCATCGCCTGGCCGGCGTTGACTGCCAACCGGGATGCCGACGAACCGGCGTCCTGAACGACCACGCCGACCGCCGAGACGGGAATCTGGGCAGCGGCCAGGGCTTTGGCGACCGTCGGCGGCAGGTTGTTTTCCGCCGGCCTTGCGGTGGCGAGCGTGGAGATGACGGCCAGCAGGCAAACGATGGATAAGCGCATCCGGCCATGTTAGCAACGGGTGGGGCAATCGATGACGTGGCGGTCGAAAATATGTCGGAGGAGAGCCGGGTTCATGAAGCCGGCGGGCGGCCAGCGGGCGTCTTCGGGCCAATTCTGCTAGACTTGGTGGGGTGAGAAAGCTGCTGATGGTCTTCTTCGCAGTCATCCTACCTTTCCAGTTCGCTTGGGCCGGGGCGGGTTTTTATTGCCAGCACGAGACGGGCCAAGCCGCCCAGCACTTCGGGCACCACGAGCATCAGCACCAAGGGCCCGGCGATCAGACCAAGAGCGACTCTGGCAAGCTCAACGTCGGGGGCGACAATGACTGCAGCTCCCACCTGAACGGCCAAGGCTGCTTCTCGAGCTTTTCGGAAGCCCTGCTCGACGTCCCGATGGCAGTGTTCAACGACATTTGCCCGCGACGCTTCACTTCGCACTTTCCCGACGGGCCTGAGCGCCCCGATAGACAACTCGCCGCGTAGCGCCGGCGAGATATCTTCCTTTTCCCGCGGCTGACGCAGCCGCCCCCCAGTCTCGCCGGATTGTCCTGTTCGTTTTGTTTAGGAGAATTCGATGCGTAGACCACGCATATCCCCGATCAGGTTGCTGGGGTTGGCCGCTGCTTTTCTCAACCCCTTGGTTTCACCCTCGCAGGCCCAGTCCCGGGCAACGGCGAGCATTGCGGACCCGGCCGCGTTCCCGCTGACGCCGCTTTCCGGCAAGGTCGAACCGGCCGGCCCCCTGAGCCTGGCCAGCGCCATCGATCTGGCGCTGTCGGCCAACCCCACCCTGGCCGCCGCCGCCCGCGAGCTCCAGGCCATGGAGGGTACCGTGATCCAGGCGGGCGTACGTCCCAACCCGGAATTGGCGGCTCTGGTCGAAGATACTCAGAAAAGCGCCGCCCGTACCACGACGCTGCAGATTAACCAGACCATCGAATTGGGCGGCAAACGGGCCGCCCGTATCGAGTCGGCCGAACGCGGGCGCGACGTCGCCGCCGCCGATCTGGACGCCCAACGCCTGGAAATCCGATCGGCGACCGTGGCGGCCTTCTTCGACGTGCTGGTCGCCCAAGAGCGCATCCGGCTCGCGGAAGCGCTGCTCGACCTTGCGCAGCGAGCGACCCAGGCCGCGTCGCGGCGGGTTATCGCCGGCAAGGTTTCACCGATCGAGGAAACCAAGGCCCGGGTGGCGGAGGCTTCCGTTCGGGTGGAACTCAACCAGGTCCAGGGAGAACTGGCCGCCGCGCGTAGGCGCCTGGCGGCAACCTGGGGCAATCCGTCGCCACGCTTCGAACGAGCCGATGGTCGAACCGAAATCTTGCCGGTCGTGCCGACGTCGGAGGATATCCGCCGCCGCTTGGCGACCGCTCCCGTTCTGACCCGCGCCCGTCTCGAAGTCGACCGCCGCTCAGCGCTGGCCGAGCTCGAGCGGACGCGCCGGATTTCGAACGTGACCGTCAGCATCGGCGCCCAGCGGGTCGAGGAACTCGGCCGCAACCAGGCCATCGTCGGCCTGTCGGTGCCGCTGCCGCTGTTTGACCGCAACCAGGGCAATTTGCTCGAGGCCCTGCGGCGTACCGACAAGGCTCGCGATGAACTGGCGGCCACGGAAATTCGCCTCTCCACCGAGCTTGCCCAGGCCCACGAGCGGCTCAAGGCGCTCAGCCTGGAAGTCAGCTCGCTGCAAACGGAAATTCTGCCCGGCGCTCAGAGTGCCTATGAGGCAGCCAGCAAAGGCTACGAGCTGGGCAAATTCAGCTTCCTGGAAGTGCTCGATGCGCAGCGCACCTTCTTCCAGGCCCGATCCCAATATCTGCGCGCGCTGGCCGACGCCCATCGTGCAGCGGCCGAGATCGACCGCGTGCTCGGCGCGCCATCAACGACTGCGCTTGCCGGCAGCAAGCACCCGTAGGAATCCGACATGAAAAACGATCTGAACAAACTGTTTTCCAAACTCGACCGGAAGCAAGGAGTCGCCATCGTCATCATCCTGGCCGTCGGCCTGGCGATCGGCGCGGCGATCCTGGGCACTGGTTCGCCCGAGTCTGCCGGCGACGGCCACGGCCGCGAGAACCATGCCGAAGCGCAAGACCACACCGATGCCGAGCATCATGGCGAGAAGGCCGCCGCCCATGAGCACGCCGATGAACACGGCGATGCGGAGCACCACGAGGATGGGCCGCGAACCGGTCCCCACGGGGGCGCGCTGTTTGCTGAAGGCGGTTTCGGTCTGGAGATTCTGCTTACCGAAGATGGCGACGAGGCCCGCTTCCGCGTCTGGCTTTTCGATCGAGACAAGCCGCTGCCGCCCAGCGCTGCCAAGGTGGTCGTCACGCTTGTGCGGCCCGGTGGCGCGCAGCAGGAAATCGCCTTCGTGGCGGACAAGGATGCGCTCAAGAGTCTCGTGCCGGTCGAAGAACCGCATGTCTTCGAGGCGGCCGTCGCGGCACGGACGGCGAATGCCGCGTATCGCTTCACTCTCGCCCAGGAGGAGGGCAAGGTAAAGCTCAGCGATGCGCAGATCCAGGCCGCTGCCATTGCGATCGACAAGGCGGCGCCGGCCCGTATCCGGACGATCGTGCAGTTGCCGGGAGAGATCCGCTTCAACGAGGATCGGACGGCCCACGTGGTCCCGCGGTTGGCCGGCGTGGTCGAAAGCGTTCCGGCCAATCTGGGGCAGGCGGTGAAGAAAGGCCAGGTACTGGCCGTCATCGCCAGCACGGGCTTGTCCGAACAGCGCAGCGAGCTGCTCTCGGCCCAAAAGCGCCACGCCTTGGCGAAGTCGACCTACGAGCGGGAGAAGAAGCTCTGGGAGGACAAGATTTCCGCCGAACAGGACTACCTCCAGGCGCAGCAGGCCATGAGCGAAGCCGAAATCGCGGTCGCCAACGCCCAGCAGAAGCTGATCGCCCTCGGCGCCAGCAAAGAAGCGACGGGGGCGCTCAATCGCTACGAGATCCGGGCGCCCTTCGACGGCATGGTGGTCGAAAAACATATCGCCCTGGGCGAGGCCGTAAAGGAGGACGCCAGCATTTTCACCGTCTCCGACTTGTCCTCGGTCTGGGCCGAGATCATCGTGCCCGCCAAGGATCTGAACACGGTTCGGATCGGCGAGCCGGCCATCGTCAAGGCCACGGCCTTCGATTCGAAGGCGGAAGGCAAAGTCTCCTACGTGGGCGCGCTTCTCGGCCAGGAGACCCGTACCGCCCGGGCACGGGTGACGCTGCCCAATCCGCGGATGGCCTGGCGCCCCGGACTCTTCGTCAATGTCGAGGTGGTGGCGGGCGAAGCAGAAGTCCCGGTTGCCGTCGCGGCCGAAGCCGTCCAGACGGTCAATGATCAAACCGTGGTCTTCGTTCGGGTGCCGGGCGGGTTCATCCCGCGGCCAGTCACCCTTGGGCGCAGCGACGGCAAGTTCGTCGAAGTGGCCGGCGGACTCAGTCCAGGCATGTCGTACGCGGCGTCCGGCAGCTTCGTCATCAAGTCGGAGCTGGGCAAGGGCAGCGCCGAACACGGCCACTAAAGCGGGAGACGAGACCATGTTTGAACGCATCATCCGACTGGCCATCGAGCATCGCTGGCTGGTGTTGCTGGCCGTCCTTGGCATGGCGGCACTGGGCATCTACAACTACCAGCGCCTGCCCATCGACGCCGTGCCCGACATCACCAACGTCCAGGTTCAGATCAACACCGCTGCTCCCGGCTATTCGCCGCTGGAGGTGGAGCAGCGGATCACCTATCCGGTGGAAACGGTCATGGCCGGCCTGCCGAATCTGGAGCAGACCCGCTCGCTTTCGCGTTACGGTTTGTCCCAGGTGACGGTGATCTTCAAGGACGGGACCGACATCTACTTTGCCCGCCAGCTCGTCAATCAGCGCATCCAGGAAGCCCGCGAGAAGCTGCCTGCCGGGATCGCGCCGTCAATGGGGCCGATTTCGACCGGCCTGGGGGAAATCTACCTGTGGACCGTCGAAGCCAAGGACGGCGCCAGGAAAGCGGATGGCACGCCCTACACCCCGACAGACCTGCGTGAGATCCAGGACTGGATCATCAAACCCCAGTTGCGCAATGTGCCCGGGGTCACCGAAATCAATTCCATCGGCGGCTACGCCAAGGAATACCAGGTGGCGCCCAGTCCGGAAAAGCTCGCTTCCTATGGCCTGACCTTGCAAGATCTGGTGACTGCCATCGACCGCAACAACAACAACGTCGGCGCCGGTTACATCGAAAAGCGCGGGGAACAATATCTCGTCCGCGCCCCGGGCCAGGTGCGCTCGATGGAAGACATCCGCAATGTCATCCTCGGCAATGTCCAGGGCGTGCCCATCCGCATCCGCGACGTGGCCGACGTCGGCATCGGTCGCGAGCTGCGTAGCGGCGCTGCCACCGAAAATGGCCGCGAAGTGGTGCTGGGCACGGTCTTCATGCTGATCGGCCAGAACAGCCGGACGGTCTCCCGCGCGGTGGACGCGAAAATGGTCGAAATCAATCGCACCCTGCCGAAAGGCGTCCATGCCGTGACGGTCTACGACCGCACCGTCCTGGTGGACAAGGCCATCGCTACCGTCAAGAAGAATCTCCTGGAAGGGGCGATCCTGGTCATCGCCATCCTCTTCCTGTTTCTCGGCAATCTCCGGGCGGCCGTCATCACCGCGCTGGTGATCCCGCTCTCCATGCTGTTCACTTTTACCGGCATGGTGAGCTACAAGGTCAGCGCCAACCTGATGAGCCTGGGGGCGCTCGACTTCGGGATCATCATCGATGGGGCCGTCGTCATCGTCGAGAACTGTGTGCGCCGGCTGGCCCACGCGCAGGTCCACCATGGCCGGGCCTTGACCCGGACGGAACGCTTCCACGAGGTCTTTGCCGCCTCGCGGGAAGCCCGCCGGGCGCTGCTGTTCGGCCAGCTCATCATCATGATCGTCTATCTGCCCATCTTCGCCCTCACCGGCGTCGAGGGAAAGATGTTCCATCCGATGGCATTCACCGTGGTGACGGCGCTGGCCGGTGCCATGCTTCTGTCGGTGACTTTCATCCCGGCGGCCATCGCGCTATTCATGAGTGCGCCGGTGGCCGAGAACGAAAACGTGCTGATGCGGGCCGCCAAGCGCGGCTACGCGCCCGTGCTGGACCGCGTCATGGCCAACCAGCCGGTCGTGCTCGTCTTTGCAACCGTCATGATCATCCTCTCCGGCTTGCTGGCGACACGCCTGGGCAGCGAATTCGTCCCCAGCCTGAACGAAGGCGATTTCGCTATCCAGGCGCTGCGCATTCCTGGCACCAGTCTATCGCAATCGGTCGAGATGCAGCAGCAACTGGAATCGCGCCTGAAGGCGGATTTCCCCGAGATCGAGCGCGTCTTCGCGCGCACCGGAACGGCGGAAATCGCCGCCGACCCGATGCCGCCGAATATTTCGGATGGCTACATCATGCTGAAGCCGCAAAGCCAATGGCCGGCGCAGAGGCAATCCCGGGACGAACTGCTGGCCGCCGTGCAGAAAGCCGTGGGTCGTCTGCCGGGCAGCAACTACGAATTCTCCCAACCCATCCAGTTGCGCTTCAACGAGTTGATCTCGGGCGTGCGCAGCGACGTGGCGGTCAAGGTCTTCGGCGACGACATGGTCGTCATGAACGACACCGCAGCCCGTATCGCTGCCATCCTGGAGACGATTCCGGGCGCATCGGAAGTCAAGGTCGAGCAGACCACGGGACTTCCCATGCTGACCGTCGATATCGACCGCGACAAGACCGCCCGCTACGGTCTCAATGTCGGTGACGTGCAGGACGCCATCGCCACCGCCATTGGCGGACGGGAAGCGGGCACGATGTTCGAGGGCGACCGGCGCTTCGATATCGTCGTGCGCCTTCATGAGGGCGTGCGAACCGACCTTGAGGCGCTGAAGCGCCTGCCGATCGCGCTGCCCCGCCCGAACGGGGGCAGCGTCGGTGACGAAGGGCGAACCGCCTACATCCCCTTGGGCGAAGTCGCCAATTTGAACCTCGCTCCCGGACCTAACCAGGTAAGCCGTGAAAACGGCAAGCGCCGGGTGGTGGTCAGCGCCAACGTGCGCGGCCGCGACATCGGCTCGTTCGTGGCGGAAGCCCAGCGTCGCCTCGAGGAAGTGACGGTACCGGCCGGCTACTGGACCGCCTGGGGCGGGACATTCGAGCAACTGCAATCGGCCACCCAGCGGCTGCAGGTGGTCGTTCCCGTGTCGCTGTTGCTGGTCTTCACGCTGCTCTTTGTGATGTTCGGCAATGCCAAGGACGGCTTGCTCGTCTTCAGCGGCATTCCGTTCGCATTGACCGGCGGCTTCATGGCGCTCTGGTTGCGAGGCATTCCCTTGTCGATTTCGGCGGCAGTCGGCTTCATTGCGCTTTCGGGCGTCGCGGTGCTGAACGGCCTGGTGATGATTTCCTTCATCCGCAATTTGCGGGAGCAAGGCCGGTCGCTCGACGCGGCCATCCGGGAAGGGGCGCTCACGCGCCTGCGTCCGGTGCTGATGACGGCGCTGGTGGCTTCCCTTGGCTTCGTGCCGATGGCCATCGCTACCGGTACCGGCGCCGAAGTCCAGCGGCCGCTGGCGACGGTGGTGATCGGGGGCATCCTGTCCTCGACCGCACTCACGCTGCTCGTGCTGCCCATTCTGTATCGCCTCGTCCACGGCCAGGATGTCGATGAGCAGGACTTCGCCACCGATCCGGCACCCAGGCCGAGCGAGACATAGCATTTTCCGGGCGCGATCGCCGCTTTGCCTGGCGAGGATCATCACGACCGTTACTCGTGCTACCTCCTTCTGGAGTTGCTTGGTTTTTCACAGTGGAAAACAAGGCGGCAATAACCCCCTTGAAAACCTTGATGGACAACCTTATTATTGGCACTCGTTGGTGTTGAGTGCTAACAGCGGTATTTCAGCACCCGGAATCCAGTGGGCAGGGAAGCACCTGCGTTGAATGTCGTAAAACAGGAGATAACTGCATGAAAATCCGTCCCTTGCATGACCGCGTGATCGTCAAGCGCGTCGAAGCCGAGCGTACCACCGCCAGTGGCATCGTCATTCCCGATACCGCCGGCGAGAAGCCCGATCAAGGCGAAGTCGTCGCCGTCGGCACCGGCAAGATTCTCGACGACGGCAAGGTCCGCCCGATGGCCCTCAAGGCCGGCGATCGCGTGCTGTTCGGCAAGTATTCCGGCCAGGCCGTCAAGGTCGAGGGCGAGGAACTGCTGGTCATGCGCGAAGAAGACATCATGGGCGTCGTCGAAGCCTAATCAAACGAATTTACTGGAGAGAAATTAAATGGCAGCCAAAGAAGTCAAGTTCGGCGATTCCGCCCGTTCACGCATGGTCGAGGGTGTGAACATCCTCGCCGATGCCGTCAAGGTTACCCTCGGTCCCAAGGGCCGCAACGTTGTGCTGGAGCGCTCGTTCGGCGCCCCGACCGTCACCAAGGACGGCGTTTCCGTCGCCAAGGAAATCGAACTGAAGGACAAGTTCGCCAACATGGGCGCGCAAATGGTCAAGGAAGTGGCTTCCAAGACCTCCGATGTCGCCGGTGACGGCACCACCACGGCCACCGTGCTGGCCCAGTCCATCGTCCGCGAAGGCATGAAGTACGTCACCGCCGGCATGAACCCGATGGACCTGAAGCGCGGCATCGACAAGGCGGTGATCGCCATTACCGAAGAACTGAAGAATATCTCCAAGCCCTGCACGACCAGCAAGGAAATCGCTCAGGTCGGCTCGATCTCCGCCAACTCCGACTCCTCGATCGGCGACATCATCGCCCAGGCCATGGACAAGGTGGGCAAGGAAGGCGTCATCACCGTCGAAGACGGCAAGTCGCTCAACAATGAACTGGAAGTCGTCGAGGGCATGCAGTTCGACCGCGGCTACCTGTCGCCCTACTTCATCAATAATCCAGACAAGCAGATCGCCGTGCTGGACAATCCCTTCGTCCTGCTGCACGACAAGAAGGTCTCCAACATCCGCGACCTGCTGCCGGTGCTCGAGCAAGTCGCCAAGGCCGGCCGTCCGCTGCTGATCATCGCCGAGGACGTCGAGGGCGAGGCGTTGGCGACCCTGGTGGTCAACAATATTCGCGGCATCCTCAAGACCGTCGCCGTCAAGGCCCCGGGCTTCGGCGACCGCCGCAAGGCCATGCTGGAAGACATCGCCATCTTGACTGGCGGCACGGTGATCGCCGAGGAAGTCGGTCTTTCCCTCGAGAAGGCCAATCTGAAGGATCTCGGTCAGGCCAAGCGCGTCGAGATTGCCAAGGAGAACACCACCATCATCGATGGCGCCGGTTCCGAGGATGCCATCAAGGCACGCGTGACGCAGATTCGCGTCCAGATCGAGGAAGCCACCAGCGACTACGATCGCGAGAAGCTGCAGGAGCGCGTAGCCAAGCTGGCCGGCGGCGTGGCGCTGATCAAGGTCGGCGCTGCCACCGAAGTCGAGATGAAGGAAAAGAAGGCCCGCGTCGAAGACGCGCTGCACGCGACGCGTGCCGCCGTTGAAGAAGGCATCGTGGCTGGCGGCGGCGTGGCCCTGTTGCGCGCGCGTGCCGCAGTCAAGGTCAAGGGCGACAACCACGACCAGGATGCTGGCGTGAAGATCGTCCTGCGCGCCCTCGAGCAGCCGATGCGCGAGATCGTCGCCAATGCCGGTGACGAGCCCTCCGTGGTGGTGAACAAGGTTGCCGAGGGCAAGGGCAACTTCGGCTACAACGCCGCGACCGGCGAGTACGGCGACATGGTCGCCATGGGCGTGCTGGACCCGACCAAGGTCACCCGCACCGCACTGCAAAACGCCGCATCCGTGGCCGGCCTGATGCTCACGACTGATGCCATGGTCGCCGAGCTGCAGGAAGACAAGCCGGCCGGCGGCATGCCGGGCGGCATGGGCGGCATGGGCGGTATGGGCGGCATGGACATGGGAATGTAATCTTCGATTACATTTCCGGCAGGCAGGAACAGAAGGGAACCCAGGTTCCCTCCTGTTACCCACCTTCCTCCCAAGAAAAGCCCCACGCGGGAAACCGTGCGGGGCTTTTTTTGCGTGGGCATTGGCTGATGGAACCCTTACAATGATGCGATCGGGCTGTGGTCTTCGTTCGATGGACGAGTTCCGCGCCTGGAGGGAGGTACGGATGCCATGAGAGTTCTGCTTGCCGAGGACGATCCCATCATCGCCGACGGGCTGGTGCGCGCCTTGCGCAAGGCCGGCTATGCCGTCGATCGCGTCGATAACGGGCTGGATGCCGACACGGCCGTTCTATCGCAGGCTTTCGACTTGCTGATCCTCGATCTGGGGCTGCCGAAAATGCCCGGCATCGAGATCCTGCGCCGTCTGCGCGCCCGCAAGTGCGCGGTTCCCGTGCTGATCCTGACCGCGCAGGATGGTATCGAGGAGCGCGTGCGAGGTCTCGACGCCGGTGCCGACGACTATCTGACCAAGCCCTTCGCCCTGCCTGAACTGGAGGCGCGCGTTCGGGCACTGACCCGGCGCGGCACCGGGCATGCCACCCGCATCGAATTCGGCAACCTGTGTTACGACCAGAGCGAGCGCATCGCCAAGGTGTCGGGGCAGCTGGTGGATCTGTCCGCCCGAGAGATGGCGGTGCTGGAAGTCCTGATGCTGCGCGCCGGCCGGCTGGTCAGCAAGGAACAACTCGTCGATCATCTCTGTGGCTGGGGCGAAGAAGTCAGCACCAACGCCATCGAGGTCTATATGCACCGCCTGCGCAAGAAACTCGAATCGGCCGGCGTGCGCATCGCCACCATCCGCGGTCTCGGCTATTGCCTGGAAAAGACGGGCGAGGCCCATGGGAGCGCCTGAGGCAAGACGCCAGGCCATTCCGGCAGGCAAGGAAAAGGAAAGCAAGGCGGAGAAGCCGAGACGCGTGCCCGTGTTCGGTCCGGCCACCGAACCCAATTCGTTGTTCGGCGAAATTCTCGACTGGATGCTCGCGCCGCTACTGCTGCTGTGGCCGATCAGCATCGCCGCCACGCATCATGTGGCCAATCAGATCGCCGATCGACCCTATGATCGCGTCCTGATCGAAAACGTTTCGACCATCGCCCGCCTGACGCGCCTGGACGGCGATCGGGTCGTCGTCGATCTGCCCGCAACCATGGACGCTCAGCTTTATGGCAGCGGCGACGACAGCGAAGACAGGCTGATATTTCAGGTACGCGGCGCGCGCGGAGAACTGCTGGCCGGCGATGAAAGCCTGCCGGCGCCATCGGGAGAGAACGAGCCCGTGTTCGAGACGGTGCGTTTTCGCGACGAGCGTCTCGAAGGCGAACCGCTGCGCGTCGCCTATCAGGTCCATGCGCTCGATGTCGGCCAGCGCTGGGTCATCATTCAGGTCGCCGAGACGAGGCACAAGCGCGAGGCCTTGGCCTCGCAAATCATCTCGGGGGTATTGCTACCGCAGTTCGCCATTCTGCCGATGGCCGTCATATTGGTCTGGCTCGGACTTTCGCGCGGACTGAAGCCGCTCAACCGCCTGCGCGCCAAGATGGCCGAACGCCGTCCCGGCGACCTGTCGCCGATCAATATCCGGCGCGTTCCCGAGGAACTTCAGCCGATGATCCGCTCGTTCAACGAGCTGATGGCGCGGCTCGAGGAGAATCTGCAGGCGCAGCAGCGGTTCATCGCCGACGCGGCTCACCAGATGCGCACGCCGCTGACCGGCCTACGCATGCAGGCGGATCTGGCGGTCGCCGAAAAGGACCCGGAACAGTTGCGGCGCTCGGTGGGGCAGATCGCCCAGGCGGCGGAGCGTGCCGGCCATCTGATCAATCAGTTGCTGACCCTGGCGCGCGCGGAATCCAGCCACGACAAGATTCACCGGTTCGAAACGGTGGACATGGAGGCGCTGGGCCGCGACGTGGCGCTCGATTGGGCCATGCGGGCCCGCGCCAAACGGGTCGATCTTGGCTTCGAGGGCTGGCCGTATCCCCTGCCGGTTTACGGCGTCCCGCTCCTGCTGCGGGAGCTCTTGAACAATCTGCTCGATAACGCCGTCAAGTACACCCCCGAGGGAGGCCATGTGACCCTGCGGACGCGCGCCGACGACGCGGGCGGCCCCATCATCGTCGAAGTCGAGGATTCCGGCATTGGCGTGCCGCCCGAAGATCGGGAGCGCGTGTTCGAGCGCTTTTACCGGGTGTTGGGCACCAATGCCGATGGCAGCGGACTCGGCCTGCCGATCTGCCGCGAGATCGCCGACCTGCATCAGGCCGAGCTATCGCTCGGCCCGGGGCTTGGCAATGCCGGTACTTGCGTGACGCTTAACATTCCGCGCCTTGGCTCGCTGCCTTCGGGCGCGGCGCAGGGGGCCGGCAACGTGGATTGCTGAATTAACGGCCAGGGCTGTTGCTGCGGCTGCAAATGGGGAGCCGCCTGTTGGAGTTTGGTTTCGGATGCCTGCTGCGGCATCGGCTGCTGCATTGCGGAAGCTTTCCGTAAGCTCATAGTCAGCTTGCTCTGGCGAAATCTCCACCGGTTGCCGCTGGGCCGAACCACCATGGAAGAAGAGACTTTCGTGCATCTGACGCAGAAGCATGTCGAGTATTGGAACCGTAACCTCGGAATTACGGCCATCCTGCTGGCGATCTGGTTCGTCGTGACCTTCGTATGCAGTTGGTATGCGCGCGAACTCAACGAGATCACCTTCATCGGCCCATTGGGCTTTTACATGGGCGCGCAGGGCGCCTTGATCGTTTATGTCGCGATCATCTGGTTCTACGCCCGGTACATGAACAGCATGGACAAGGAGTACGGCGTCCAGGAAAGCGGCGATGACTGATGGCCGGCGCCTCGAGCAACAAGGTTTTCTTTAGGCAGCTGTCGCGCTACTACACGTTTTACACGGGGGGGTTCATCGCCTTCGTGGTGCTGGTGGGCATCCTCGAACAACTCGGCGTGCCAAACCAGGTTCTCGGCTATACCTTTCTGTTTGCCACCATTCTGCTTTACGCCGGTATCGGCTTCATGTCGAAGACGGCGGAAGTGTCCGAGTATTACGTCGCCGGCCGGCGCGTGCCGGCGCTGTTCAACGGCATGGCGACCGGCGCCGATTGGATGTCGGCGGCCAGTTTCATCGGCATGGCCGGCACGTTGTACGCGTCGGGATACGATGGTTTGGCGTTCGTCATGGGCTGGACCGGCGGTTACTGCCTGGTGGCGTTGTTCCTGGCGCCCTACTTGCGCAAGTTCGGCCAGTTCACCATTCCCGATTTCCTGGGCGAGCGCTATGGCGGCAACATTCCGCGCTTCATCGGTGTCGTCGCAGCCATCATTTGCTCCTTTACCTATGTCATCGCGCAGATTTACGGCGTCGGCCTCATCACCAGCCGTTTTACCGGCCTCGAGTTCGGCATCGGCGTGTTCGTCGGCCTCGCCGGTATCCTGGTCTGTTCCTTCCTGGGCGGCATGAAGGCGGTAACGTGGACGCAGGTGGCCCAGTACATCATCCTGATCGTCGCCTACATGATTCCGGTGGTCTGGCTGTCGGTGAAGGATACCGGCAACCCGCTGGCGCAGATTTCCGCTTACACGACGGCGCTGCCGAAAGTGACCGCGCTCGAGAAGGAGTTCAACGACGCGACGACTCCCAAAGGGGCGGCGGAAGAATCGGTGCGGGCGATCTTTCGCGAGCGCGCCGCCGCCGCCGATGCCAAGCTCAAGGGTCTGGAGGCGGGGGGCGCGGCCTTCCTGGCCGAAGAAAAGAAGAAACTCGAAGAGAAGGCCATCGCCTTGAGGACCGCGGCGACGCATGACGCCAAAGCGATCGAAGCTGCCGAGAAAGCGATCAAGACCTTCCCGGCCACCGTCGCGATTGCCAAGGCGGCCTGGATCAAGGAGAAGAGCGTCGGCGCGCGCGCCGAGCCGGTCGTCGCCCATGCCGAGCCGTTCGCAGCGAGGAGCGACGAGGAACGCGCCAGCAAGAAGAGAAATTTCCTGGCCCTGGTTTGCTGCCTGATGATTGGTACGGCCGCGCTGCCGCACATCCTGATGCGCTACTACACCACGCCTTCGGTCAAGGAGGCGCGCGAATCGGTGTTCTGGTCGCTGCTTTTCATCTTTATGCTTTACGTGACGGCGCCGGCGCTGGGCATCCTGGTCAAGTACGAGGTTTATCACGACCTCGTCGGCTCCAGCTTCGCGCAGCTGCCGGCCTGGGTGTCCAACTGGGCGGCGGTAGACAGGACGCTGATGTCGATTGCCGATGTGAACAAGGATGGCATCGTTCAGTTGGCCGAAATCGTCATCGGTACCGACCTCGTCGTGCTGGCGACGCCGGAAATCGCCGGCTTGCCCTACGTGATTTCGGGCCTGGTGGCCGCCGGGGGGCTGGCGGCGGCGCTGTCGACCGCCGACGGCTTGCTCTTGACCATCGCCAATGCGCTGTCGCACGACGTCTATTACAAGATGATCGACCCGAACGCGCCGACCACCCGCCGCTTGGTGGCGTCCAAGGGGTTGTTGCTGGTGGTGGCGCTGATTGCCGCCTATGTGACCAGTCTCAAGCCGGGCGACATTCTCTTTCTGGTCGGCGCGGCTTTCTCGTTGGCCGCCTCGGCTTTCTTTCCGGCCCTGGTGCTCGGCGTGTTCTGGAAACGCGCCAACAAGCTCGGCGCGATCGTCGGCATGCTCTCCGGCCTGGGAATCTGCATGTATTACATGTACATCACCTATCCGTTCTTCGGCGTGAATGCGCCGAAGTGGTGGGACATCAACCCGATCGGCGCGGGCGTTTTTGGCATTTCGCTGGGCTTCTTCGGCGTGGTGGTCGGTTCGCTGATCTCGCCGGCGCCGAGCCGGCAGATCCAGGAACTGGTCGACCACGTGCGCTATCCGAATCTGGAAGGAGACGCCAATACCGGCGCGGTTTGACGAGGAACAACAACGGGGGAGGAGGAGACTCCCTGACAGGCCCGCCTCCGGCGGGCCTTTTTTTTTGCCGGCGGATGCAGGGAAAGTCAGTCGTGGCGGAGCGCCGCCGGCTAGTAGGGCAATTCCGGAATGAGCGATGTGAGATCGGTGCGCCCCGCGTCCCGCATGAGTTTTCGCGCCCGGGTGGGATCGAAGGCGACCAGCCGCTCCGCCACGGCTCGAACGCCATCGGGATCGTTGGCGTGGTGACGCGCCATGCCCCATTGGTAGAACGCCACGCCGTTCATGGGTTGCAACTCGGCGGCCTTGGCGAAGGCGGTTGCCGCCTCCGCGTGCTGACCCAGGCGGGCGTGGGCGAGCCCTAGACCATACCAGGCGCGGTCCAGACACGGCTTCAGGCGCGTCGCTTCGCCAAAGGAAGCGATTGCTGCGCGCGCCTTGCCCAGTTCCTCGCGGACAAAGCCGAGATTGAAATGGCTGTCGGCATCTTCCGGTGCGAGGCGCACGGCTTCCACCAGCCAGGTTTCGGCGACGTCGTGCCGTTTCATCTTCACCGCAATGAAGGCGGCGTGGCGGGCCGCCCGGACGTCATTCGGCCGAAGGCGGCAGGCAGTCACATACTCGTTGAACGCGGCTTCTTCGCGGCCGAAAAAATGCCATAGCCAACCACGCGCGCAATGCCGCCAGTGCTCGAAATCCATGGATAATTTTATCCGGCAAATCGTTCACAGAAATGACGAACCCTGAACTGTTCATCCTCAGCACGGTGCGCGCCCTGATGGAAGTGGCCATGCTGGCCTTGCTCGGCCAAGGTGCCGTCGGATTGCTGTCGGGCACCCGACGGCAGATCAATCCGATCTATCGGCTCTTCGCCGTCGTCACGCGCCCGGTGATTCGTCTTGTGCGCGTCCTTACTCCAGGAGCGATCCTCGACCGACATGTGCCCATCGTCGCGTTCTTTCTCCTGTTCTGGCTCTGGATCTTTCTGGCCTGGGCCAAGCGTTATTTCGCTGCCTGATGGGCGCTGTAAGATTTCCGTCAGTTCCACGTAAGAGCCGAGTCAGCGCCTTTTTCTAATATCGGCAAGAATCCGCACCAGCGGATTCCCGATCAATGACGATCATGGAGGAGAAAATGGCAGCTGATATTTACGCAAGAATAAGAGCGAATCCGAAGTTCGAGGGGTTCGTCGGCATGCGCAACCGATACTCAGCCATCATGGCGATCCTGGGAGCGATTGCCTACTACGGCTTCATCTTGCTGGTGGCCTATGACAAGGAGTTTCTGGCCAAGAAGATTGGCGAGGGCTGGACCACCAGTCTGGGCATTCCGTTGGGCGTGGGCGTGATCGTCTTCACCATCATCATCACCTGGATCTACGTGCGTCGCGCGAACAGCGAGTTCGACGACATCAACGCCCAAATCGTCAGGGAGGCGCAGAAGTAATATGAACCACGTTCAACGCATTGTCGCCGCCATTGCGGCGCTCGCCGTGGCCGGCCTGGTGTATGCCGCCGGCCCGGACGCCGGCCAGACGGTCAAGCAGAGCCTCAACGTTACCGCCGTCGTGATGTTTGCCATCTTCGTCGGCATCACGCTCTGGATCACCAAGTGGGCTGCTTCCAAGACCAAGACGGCGGCGGATTTCTATACCGCGGGCGGCGGCATCACGGGCTTTCAGAATGGCCTGGCGATTGCTGGCGACTATATGTCGGCGGCCTCCTTCCTGGGCATTTCCGCCCTGGTGTTCGGCAGCGGCTTCGACGGCCTGATCTTCTCGATCGGCTGGCTGGTCGGCTGGCCCGTCATCACCTTCCTGATGGCGGAGCGTCTGCGCAACCTCGGCAAGTTCACCTTTGCCGACGTGGCCTCCTATCGCTTTGCCCAAACGCCGACTCGGACCTTCGCCGCCATCGGCACGCTGGTGGTCGTGGCTTTCTACATGATTGCCCAGATGGTCGGCGCCGGACAGCTCATCAAGGTGCTGTTCGGTCTCGAGTACCTGTACGCCGAGATTCTGGTGGGCGTGATCATGATGATGTACGTGCTGTTCGGCGGCATGACGGCGACGACCTGGGTGCAGATCATCAAGGCCTGCATGCTCCTGGGCGGCGCTACCTTCATGGCGGGCGCGGTGCTGTTCGAATTCGGTTTCAGCCCGGAGGCCCTTTTCACCAAGGCCGTCGAGGTGCACCCGAAGCATGATGCCATCATGGGCCCCGGCGCCCTGATCAAGGATCCGATCTCGGCGATCTCCGTCGGCATGGCGCTGATGTTCGGCACCGCCGGCCTGCCGCACATCCTGCAGCGCTTCTTCACCGTACCCAGCGCCAAGGAGGCGCGGAAATCGGTGGCCTGGGCGACGACCTGGATCGGCTATTTCTACATCCTGACCTTCATCATCGGCTTCGGCGCCACGGTATTCCTGATCGGCGACGCCAGCAATTATTTTGCCAAGCCGATCGCCGAGTGCACCACCGGCCCGCTGCAGAACTGCCTGAGGGGCGGCGGCAACATGCCTGCCGTGCTGCTGGCCAAGGCCGTCGGCGGCGACGTGTTCTGGGGCTTCATCTCCGCCGTGGCGTTTGCCACCATTCTCGCGGTGGTGGCAGGCCTGACCCTGTCGGGCGCCTCGGCAGTCTCCCACGACCTGTACGCCTCGGTTTGGCGTCATGGCAACGTCGACTCCGCCACGGAGTTGCGCGCCTCGCGGATCACCGTGGTCGCGCTCGGCATCGTTGCGGTCGTGCTGGGCATCTCGTTCGAGAAGCAGAATGTGGCCTACATGGTCATGCTGGCCTTCACGATCGCGTGCTCGGGCAACTTCCCGGTGCTGTTCATGTCCGTGCTGTGGAAGGGCTGTACCACCCGCGGAGCCGTGGTTGGCGGCTATGTCGGCCTGATCCTGGCGACAGTGCTGACCATCGGTTCCGACGCCGTCTGGGTCCAGGTCATCGGCAATCCGAAGGGTTCGGCGTGGTTCCCCTACAGTTCAGCGGCCATCTTCTCCATGCCGGCGGCCTTCTTTACGATCTGGCTGGTGTCGCTCCTGGACAATAGCGAACAGGCCAACAAGGAACGCGCCCTTTATGCGGATCAGCACACGCGCTCGGAAACTGGCGTAGGGGCAGCGACGGCATCTGGTCACTAACGCGGTATCACCTTGCACATGGCCTTGCCTTCGGCAAGGCCATGTTTTTTTCCGGTGACGGCCAAATTGGCTATAATCCGCCACCTCTTGGCCAGGTAGCTCAGTTGGTAGAGCAGCGGACTGAAGCTGGCGGCCCTTCGCGGATTTGCCTCGCGAGCGGTGCCTCCCACATTTCCGCACTTTTGGCCCTTCACGGCCTCTCTATTCTCCGTTGTTATCTGGTGGCCTCGCGAGCGCGCGCAAGGCCGCTTCCTGTATTGGTGCGGGTTTTGAGGCGGTCGGTTGTGGTTGGCAACTGGTAGGCAGATGCGACCGGGGAATAGACTTGCACTGTATGAGCCTTCAGGGATCTCTTCGTCCGGCTAAATGAACGAGCGCAGAACTTTGTAACCCGCCGTCGGGCCACCTCACACAAATCGGCCGGCGCTGACCTTGAACCTGCGATCTCAATCTGTCAGCAATGAGGTCTGCTGCCATTCAACGGCGATTCATTCAGCCACCTCTACAAAACCTCA
>JAGVUA010000119.1:5523-41826 GCA_019136545.1 Betaproteobacteria bacterium | reverse complement strand
CCACGGCTGACTTTTCCTACACAACGATCGTCTGCGCTTCGCCGGGCATGCAGGTATCGATGCGACCGATGCGGAAGACGTGCTCGCCGGCGGCGGAAAGGAGCTCGGCGGCGGGTTTTTCATGTTCGGGCGCCAGCACGATCACCATGCCGATGCCGCAATTGAAGACGCGGTGCATCTCGGCGTCGGCGACCTTGCCTTCCCTTTGCAGCCACTGGAACAGCGGCGGCATCACCCAGGCGTTCTTGTCCAGCACGGCCTTGAGCCCGGGCTGGAGGATGCGCGGCACGTTGTCGACCAGGCCGCCGCCGGTGATGTGGGCAAGGCCTTTGACGGGCATCGCCTGCATTAGCGCCAGGATGGGTTTCACGTAGATGCGCGTCGGCGCTAGCACGGCCTCGGCGAAGCGCTGGCCGTGAAAGTCGGCCTCCATGTCCGGCTTGGCGCGCTCGATGACGCGGCGGATCAGCGAATAGCCGTTGGAATGCGCGCCGCTGGATGCGAGGCCGAGGACGAGGTCGCCCGGCTTGATGCTCTTGCCGTCGATGATCTCGGACTTCTCGACGGCGCCGACCGCGAAGCCGGCAAGATCGTACTCGCCGGGCGGGTACATGCCGGGCATTTCGGCGGTTTCGCCGCCGATCAAGGCGCAGCCCGCCAGTTCGCAGCCTCTGGCGATGCCTTCGACCACTTGTGCGGCGGTGTCGACATCGAGCTTGCCGCAGGCGAAGTAGTCGAGGAAGAACAGCGGCTCGGCGCCCTGCACCAGGATGTCGTTGACGCTCATGGCGACGAGATCCTGGCCGATGGTGTCGTGCTTGTTCAGTTCGAAGGCGAGCTTGAGCTTGGTGCCGACGCCGTCCGTGCCGGACACCAGTACCGGTTCGCGGTACTTCCGGGAAATCTCGAACAGGGCGCCGAAGCCGCCGATGCCGGCGAGCACTTCGGGGCGCAGGGTGCGCCTGGCGGCGGGCTTGATGCGTTCGACGAGGCTGTCGCCGGCATCGATGTCGACGCCGGCATCACGATAGGTCAGCGAAGTGCTCACGACGAGTTCCTCTGGCGTTCCTTGGACGGCACGGATAAAGTTGTGCATTTCCGGCCCAATGCGTCCTGAAATGCCGTAAGGCCGCGATTTTACAGTAAATGACCTCCGACCACCGCCTGCAAACCGCCTTCTGGATCGGCCTCGGCCTGTTCGCGCTCTGGCTGCTGTATCTGCTGGGGCCCATCCTGACGCCCTTCCTGCTGGCCGGCATCCTCGCCTACGTCAGCAATCCGCTGGTGGATCGCCTGCAAAAACTCCGGCTGCCCAGGATACTGGCGGTGCTGGTGGTGCTGCTCCTGATCATGGCCGTGCTGGTCGGCCTGGCGCTGATCATCCTGCCGCTCCTGATGGAAGAAGCCGGCGTGCTGCTCGCCCGCCTGCCCGAAGCGCTGGTGCTCACCAACGAAAAACTAACGCCCTGGTTGCGCACCAATCTCGGCCTCAAGCTGCATTTCGATCCGGGCTCGCTGAAAAAACTGGTCGCCGAGAACGTGGCCAGCCTGCAGACCGTGATCCAGCACCTTTACCAATCGTTGAAGATCGGCGGCGTGGCCCTGATCGGCCTGCTGGCCAATCTGCTCCTGACGCCGGTGGTCATGTTCTATCTGCTGCTCGATTGGCATGCCCTGCTGGCCAGGCTCGACAAGGGCATTCCGCGCGCCTGGCATGCCAAGGCCGTTGCCGTCGCCCGCGATGTCGATGGCGTGCTTTCCCAATTCCTGCGCGGCCAGGTGCTGGTCATGCTGACCCTGGCGGTGTACTACAGCGTGGCGCTGTCGATCGCCGGGCTGCCTTCGGCGATCGCGATCGGCCTGCTGACGGGCTTCCTGATCTTCGTGCCCTATCTTGGCTTCGCCACCGGTTTCGCGCTGGCGCTGCTGGTGGCCGCGCTGCAGTTCGACGGCTTCGGCCCCGTGGTCGCCGTACTGGTCGTCTTCGGCATCGGCCAGTTGCTGGAAAGCTTCCTGCTTACGCCCTTCCTGGTCGGCGAACGGATCGGCCTGCATCCGCTGGCGGTGATCTTCGCGCTCATGGCCTTCGGCCAGTTGTTCGGCTTCTTCGGCGTGCTGCTGGCGCTGCCAGCCTCGGCGGCCCTGCTGGTCGGCCTGCGCGAATTGAAGGCCGTCTACGTCGCCAGCCACGTCTATCAAGGCCGCTCGGGAGGCCCGCCCGCGTGACACAGTTGCTGCTCGACCTCAAGCCGGAACAACCGCCGACGCTGGACAACTTCGTCGCCGGCGCCAACGGCGAACTGATCAGCCGGCTGCGCGGCCTGACCGACCGGGGCAGTTTCGACGCGGTCTATCTCTGGGGCGCTTCGGGCTGCGGCAAGAGCCACTTGCTGGCCGCCACCCTCGCCGCCGCCCGCCGCCCGTCCCTGCTGCTGGCAGCCGGGGACGTGGGCGCGGAGATCGCCATCGTCCCGGGCATGCTGCTGGCCATCGACGACGTGCCTGCGCTCGGCGAGGCCGCGCAAGTCGCCCTGTTCCGGACCTTCAACGCCGCCCGGCTGGCCGGCCTGGCGATCCTGCTGGCCGGCCGCGAGCCGCCGGCGCGCCTCAAGCTGCGCGAAGACCTGCGCACGCGCCTCGGCCAGACGCTGGTCTATGAAGTGAAGCCGCTGTCCGACGAAGAAAAGTCGGCCGCGCTCAAGCGCCACGCCCTGATGCGCGGCATGAAAGTCGACGAAGGCCTGGTGCGCTACCTGCTGTCGCGCGGCCGCCGCGACCTCAACTCGCTGATGGCGGTGCTCGACAGCCTCGATCGCGCCACCCTCGAACAGAAGCGGCCGGCGACGCTGCCGCTGCTCAAGGAAGTCATGCAACTGCAATTCGACACCGACGATGAATCTCGTTCTCTTTGATCTCGACAACACCCTGCTGGTCGGCGATTCCGACTTCGAGTGGGCGCAGTTTCTCATCGCCAAGGGCGTGCTCGACCGCGAGGTGCACGAGGCGCGCAACCAGGCGTTCTTCGACGACTACAAGGCGGGCACGCTCGACATCCATGCCTTCCTCGAATTTCAGTTGGCGCCGCTGGCGCGCCATCCGCGCGAACAGCTCGACCGCTGGCACGCCGACTACATGGCGACGCGCATTCGCCCCATGATCGGCGCCCCCGCCCGCGCGCTGGTGCAGCGGCATCTCGACGAAGGCAGCCTGTGCGCCGTCGTCACGGCCACCAACAGCTTCGTCACCGGCCCGATCGCCCGCGAATTCGGCATTCCGCATCTCGTTGCCACCATTCCGGCCCACGAGGACGGCCGCTTCACCGGCAAGCCGCGCGGCACGCCGGCCTTCAAGGCCGGCAAGATCGAGCGCGTCGAGGCCTGGCTGGAATCGCTCGGCCTCTGGTGGGGAGCGTTCGATCAAAGCTGGTTCTACAGCGACTCGCACAACGACCTGCCGCTGATGTCGAAAGTCACGCGGCCGGTGGCGGTGGACCCGGACGACACGCTGCGCGGCCATGCGCGCAACGCCGGCTGGCCGATCATCAGTCTGCGCCATTGACGACGGGGCGATCGGGTATCATGGCAGCCTTTTTCGGCAGTTCCAAAGACCGCTCCGACCCATGATCCGCAAGCTGTTGCGCCGCGTCTTTCTGCGCGGCGAATCCGCCAAACGCCAGGCCGAGCGAATTCCGGCGTCACGCCATGGCATCCGCCGCGAGCAGGTGTCGACCGGCGCCCGGCGCACCTGCGAGGCATTGCAAAAGGGCGGCTTCAAGGCCTACGTGGTGGGCGGCGCCGTGCGCGACCTGATCGCCGGCATTCCGCCGAAGGATTACGACATCGCCACCGATGCCACGCCCGAACAGGTGCGCGGGCTGTTCCGCCGCTCGCGCATCATCGGCCGCCGCTTCCAGATCGTGCACGTCATGCAGGGGCCGGAAACGCTGGAAGTCTCGACCTTCCGCGCCGCCCACGACGAAGACACGCTCAAGGACGAACACGGCCGCGTGCTGCGCGACAACGTCTGGGGCAGCATCGAGGAGGACGCGGCGCGGCGCGACTTCACCATGAACGCCCTCTACTACGACCCGACCGAGGAAGTCGTGCTCGACTTCCACCACGGCGTCGACGACATCCAGAGAAAGACGCTGCGCATGATCGGCGATCCGCGCGCGCGCTATCGCGAGGATCCGGTGCGCATGCTGCGCGCCGTGCGCCTGTCGGCCAAGCTCGACCTGCGCCTCGACCCGAAGGTGCAGGCGCCGATCTGCGACATGGCCGACCTGATCGACAACGTGCCGGCGGCGCGCCTGTTCGACGAAATGCTGAAGCTGCTGTTCTCCGGCCACGCCGTCGCATGCGTCAAACGGCTGCGCGAGGAAGGCCTGCATCACGGCTTGCTGCCCCTGCTCGACGTCATCCTCGAACAGCCGCTGGGCGAGAAGTTCGTCATGCTCTCGCTGGCCAACACCGATGCCCGCGTGCGGGCCGACAAGGGCGTCTCGCCCGGTTTCCTGTTCGCCACCCTGCTCTGGCACGAAGTGCTGACCTGCTGGGAAAAACGCCAGCAGGCCGGCGAGCTGCCCATGCCGGCGATGTTCGCCGCCATGGACGAAGTGCTCGACCAGCAGGGCGAAAAACTCGCCATCACCAAGCGCGTCGCCGCCGACATCAAGGACATCTGGGCGCTGCAGCCGCGTTTCGACAAGCGCTCGGGCCGCATGCCGGCACGGCTGGTGGAGCAGCCGCGCTTCCGCGCCGCCTGGGACTTCCTGGTGCTGCGGGCGCAAAGCGGCGAAGCGCCGCAAGAACTCGCCGACTGGTGGGACGAGTTCGCGCATGCCAGCCACGAGCGGCGCGAGACGATGCTCGTGGCCGATAGCGGCCCGAAGAAGCGGCGGCGGCGTTCGCGCGGACGCAGCAGCAGGGCTGACGAAACGAAAGTCAGTCCCGACGGTACGCCGTGATCCGCGCTTACGTGGCGCTGGGGTCCAACCTGGGCGATCCGGTACGGACGATCGAGGATGCCATCGACGCCATGGCGGCGCTGCGCGGCTCGCTGCTCACGGCCATTTCGTCGCTGTACCGCACGGCGCCGGTGGGCCTGCGCAACCAGCCGGACTTCATCAACGCCGTGGTGGCGCTCGACACCCGCCTGCCGCCGCGCGAGCTGCTCGACGAACTGTCTACGCTCGAAGCGCGTTTCGGCCGCATTCGTGAACCGGACAGCGTGAAGAACGCGCCGCGCACGCTCGACCTCGATCTGCTGCTGCACGGCGACACGGTGCAGGACGACCCGGCGCTGACGCTGCCGCACCCGCGCATGCACGAACGCGCCTTCGTGCTGGCGCCGCTGGCCGAAATCGCGCCTGAGCTCGTCGTTCCCGGCCACGGCCGCGTCGCCGACCTGCTCGCTGCCTGCGCCGGGCAGCGCATCCAGCCGCTGGCGCGCGCCTGAGCCGGCCAAGGCCGCGGTATAGTGAGTCTTCCTGTCGCTCCCGGAGCACCGTCATGACTTATCTGGCCAGCAGCAAGCCCATCACCCTGCCCGAGCTCGCGCGCATGAAGCGCGAGGGCGAAAAGATCGTCATGCTCACCGGTTACGATGCCAGCTTCGCCGCGCTCGAGGACCGCTGCGGCGTGGACGTGATTCTGATCGGCGATTCGCTCGGCAATGTCATCCAGGGCAAGACTTCGACGCTGCCGGTGACCATGGAGCACATGGTCTATCACACCGAATGCGTCGCCCACCAGGCCTTGCGGCCGATGGTGGTCGCCGACCTGCCGTTCGGCGCCTACCACGAATCGAAGGAGCAGGCGATCCGCAACGCCGGCAGGCTGCTCGCCGCCGGGGCCGAGATGGTCAAGCTGGAAGGCGGTGCGGTGATGGCCGACACGGTGCATTTCATGGTCGAGCGCGGCGTGCCGGTCTGCGCCCACATCGGCCTGACGCCGCAGTCGGTGCATGCGCTGGGCGGCTATCGCGTCCAGGGCCGCGACGAGGCGGGCGCGGCGCGCATGAAGAACGACGCCGTCGCCCTCGAACAAGCCGGCGCGGCGCTGATGGTGCTGGAGATGGTGCCTTCGGCGCTGGCCGGCGAAATTTCAAGAATGCTCAAGGTCTGCGCCACCATCGGCATCGGCGCCGGACCCGAGTGCGACGGCCAGGTGCTGGTGATCTACGACATGCTCGGCCTCTACCCCGGCAAGAAGGGCCGCTTCGTCAAGGACTTCATGGCCGAGGCGCAGAGCATCGAGGGCGCCGTGAAGAATTACGTCGAAGCCGTCAAGAACGGCGCCTTCCCCGCGCCGGAGCATTGCTACTGATGCTGATCCACGACACCATCGCCGGTCTGCGCGCCGCGCTGAAAGTCAGCCGTGGCGGCACGCCGGCGATCGCGCTGGTGCCGACCATGGGCAACCTGCACGAGGGCCACATCGCGCTGATGACGCAGGCGCGCGGCTACGCCGACACCGTGGTCGCCACCATCTTCGTCAATCGCTTGCAGTTCAGGCCCGGCGAGGATTTCGAGAAGTACCCGCGCACCTTCCAGGCCGACTGCGAGAAGCTGGTCGCCGCCGGCGTCGATCATCTGTTCGCGCCGACCGAGGCGGAGATGTACCCGCGCCCGCAGGGCTTTCACGTGGTGCCGCCGGCCGAACTCGACGGCACGCTCGACGGCGAATTCCGCCCCGGCCACTTCAAGGGCGTCGCCACCGTGGTCATGAAGCTGTTCCAGATCGCCCAGCCGCAAGTCGCCCTGTTCGGCAAGAAGGACTACCAGCAGCTGATGGTGATCCGCAACATGGTCGACGACCTCAACCTGCCGATCGAGATCGTCGGCGGCGAAACCGTCCGCGCCGCCGATGGCCTGGCCTTGTCGTCGCGCAACGGCTATCTCAGCACCGCCGAACGCGCGCAGGCGCCTCGGCTGTACCGCCTGCTGACCCGCATTGCCGAAGCGCTGCGCACCGGCCGGCGCGATCTCGCCACGCTGGAAGGCAACGCCATGGCGGAACTGTCCAGCGCCGGCTGGGCGCCCGACTACGTGGCCATCCGCTCCCGGCGCGACCTGCAGCCCCCGGCGGACAGCGACGCCCCTTTGGTCGTGCTGGCCGCCGCGCGCCTGGGCAGCACGCGGCTGATCGACAACCTCGAAGTCTGAGCGGGGGCTACTTGAACGCGGCCGGATCGATATCGTGCCGCGCCAGCAGTTTGTAGAACTCGGTGCGATTGCGCTGGGCGACGCGCGCGGCCTTGGCGACGTTGCCGCGCGTGGCTTCGAGCAGGCGGATCAGGTAATCGCGCTCGAAACCGCGCCGCGCCTCGTCGAAGGCGGTGAACCCCTGTTCCGCGCCCTCCTGCAGCACCTTCTGCACGAGTGAGGCCGGTACCAGCGGCGTCACCGACTGGTTGAGCGCCTGCTCGACCACGCTGCGCAACTGTCCGACGTTGCCGGGCCAGGAAGCCTCGAGCAAGGCCGTCTGCGCCTCGGGCGACAGGCGCCGGTCGCCCCCGTGGCGATCGACGAAATGCGCCACCAGCAAGGGAATGTCCTCGGCGCGCTCGGTGAGGGCGGGCACTTTCAGGGTGGACGCCGCCAGCGCGTAGTAGAGATCGGGACGGAATCCTCCTTCGCGGGCCAGTTTTTCCAGCGGCGCGGCGCTGGTGGCGATCACCCGGAGATCGGGCAGGCTGCCTTTGCCCCGCCCGAACAGCGTCGTGGCGACATGCACCAGCGCCAGCAGCCGGGCTTGGGCGACTGCGCCAAGACGCTCCACCTTGTCGATGAACAGCGTGCCGCCTTCGGCGGCGCGCAAGGCCTCGCCGCCCGTGAGTTGCTTCTCCAGATCCGCCTCGGCCAGGCTGTCGCAGGCCAGCGCGACGAAGGACTCCTGCCGGCGCGGCCCGGCATCGTGAATCGCGCGCGCCAGCGTGGCCTTGCCCGCACCGACCGGCCCGACGATCAGGAGCGGGCCGCTTTCGTCGGCGGCGCGCCGCGCCTGGCGCAACAACTCGTCCATGACCACGCTGCGCGACACGATGGCCTGGCGCCACTGCCCGTCGTCGCTGGTCGCGCGCACCGGCGGCGAAACCGCCACGGCAGCGCCCACCCGCTCGAGCAGTTCCTGGCCATCGAACGGCTTGGTAAGAAAGCCGAAGGCGCCGCGCTGCGTCGCGGCCACCGCGTCGGGAATCGTGCCGTGGGCGGTGAGGATGATCACCGGCATGCTCGGCGCGGCTTCATGCAGGCGCGCAAACAAGGCGTGGCCGTCCATGCCGTCCATACGCAGGTCGGTGATGACCGCCTGGGGCTGCTCGGCGTGGAACTGGCGCAGCGCTTCCTCGCCCGAGGCCGCCTGGCTGACGGCATAACCGGCCGAGGACAGCCGCAAGCCGATCAGGTGCAGCAGGTCGGGATCGTCGTCGACAACGAGAACGCGGGCGCGTGTCATGTCACTTGGCCGATGTCTTGGGCCGACGACGGGTATCGCGGTCGATGGCCAGCAGCGCATCCAGCTTCTGTTGCAGTTCGTCGACCTTGCGCTGGCTTTCGCGCAGGGCCGCCTCGCTGCGCCGATGGTCCTCGTTGAGACTCGCCTGCCGGCGCTGGGCGTCGGCCAATTGCGCCGTCAGGCGGTCGACCTGCTGGCGCAGCTCCCGGATCACGGCCTCGTCCTTTGCCGGGTCCACCACCGGCGCCCGGACGTCATGCCCCTGACCGGACCCGACGACGGCCGGCGGCGGCGCCGGAACAGACGCCGGTTCGACGGAAGCGCAGCCCGCGAGCGCCAGGCCCAGCAGTATCGCGAATGCGCGCATCATGCCGCGCCACCCGGCAGCGTCAGCCGAAAATGCGAACCGCTGGCGGACGCCAGCAGCTCCAGCACGCCGCGATTGGCTGCCGCGAACTGTCGGGCAATGGCCAGCCCGAGACCGACGCCGGCCACGCCCTTGGCGTGCTCGCCGCGATAGAACGGTTCGAACACGCGCTCCCGGTCCGGTTCCGGTATTCCCGGGCCTTGATCAACGACGTCCAGCGTCACCTTGTCCTCTTCGCGCGTCAACGATATGTCCACCGTGCCCCCCTCGGGCGAATACTTGATGGCGTTCGAGATGAGATTATCCACCACCGTCGTCAGCTCCTCCTTGCCGCCCACCACCACCAGCGGCTTCAGCGAGCCGGAGAAATGCAGCTCCTTGCCCCGGGCCGTGAGCTGGTGCGTAGTGACGATCTGCTGCACCAGCTTGTCGAGACGCAGGCGCACCGGCTTGATCCGTTCGCCGGCGTGCCCCGCCTGCTGAAGCTTGAGCAGGCTGTCGATCAGGTTCTGCAGTCGCAAGGCATTGCCGCGGACGATGCCGACGATCTTTTCCTGGCCGGGCGTCAAGGGGCCGACGGCGCCTTCGGTCAACAGACTGGCGCCCTCGCGCAACGCCGCCAGCGGCGTCTTCAATTCGTGCGAGACGTGGCGCAACACCAGAATGCGCTGCTCCTCGAGTTCGAGCAGACGCCTTCGCAGCCAGTCGAGCCGCTCGCCCATCTCGCGGATGTCGCGCGGCCCCTTGAGCACGATTTCCCTGTCCAGCCTCCCTTCGCCCAGCGCTTGCACCGCGCTCTCGAAGCCCCACAGCACGCGCGCCAGCAGCAGGCGGCTGAACAGAAAGAACAGCGCCATCATCGTCAAGCCGACGGCCAGGGCCAGCAACAGGCGGCCGCGCAGCGCATCGGCATCGGTGCGGAATGTTTCGACCTCGCGGCTGACGATCTGGCTGGATCGGGCCACCAGTTTGGGTATGCGCGATTTCAAGTCGCTGAGCACGATCTCCAGTTCCGCGCCGCTCTTGCGGCCTTCCTGGAAGTCGGCGAAGGCAGCGGCTTCGAACGCCAGCATGTCGACCACCTCGGCGCGCAAGTCGTCCAGCAGCGGCAAATCGGCGAAAGCACGGCAAATCTTCATCCAATCCTGGCGCGCCTGGTTGTAGTCCTCGAGCAGCGAAGGCTCCTTCAGTACCGCATACTGGCGCAACAGGCGCTCCATGTGCACCAGGTCCTCCGGCAGCTCGTAGCCGTTCTGCGCCGCGAGCGCCGCCTGACGCGTGAGGGCTTCGCCGCGCGCCGTGACGCGATCCATGTTGATGAACACATAGGCGATGGCGACCAGCAGCGGCAAGGCCACCAGCACGTTGCCCAGCACAATCAGGCGCAACAGGGAACGCGGGTACAGCTGTTTCACAGTAGCCATCGTAGGCGACCCCGGCAATGAAAGCTTATGTGTTGGGAAGCAGCGACAGTGCAAATAATAATCCGCGTTCCCGACAATGCGATCCGCGCCATGTCCGGTTCCAACGAACCGCGGTATCGGCGATCGCGGGGAATGGCTGCCTGCGGGCAGCTGGGAGGGGTTCCGGCGAATCGTGAATCATAAACGCAACAATAAGGAGATCTCATGAATCGCACATTAGGCAGTCTCGTCGCGCTGGCCTTGGCACCCGCCGCGGCACATGCGCAGACCACTTCGGCCGTCGAGGTTCCCGGCCGCCTGCTCGCCTCCAACTGCTTCCAGTGCCATGGCACCAACGGCAGCGGCGGCTTCGAGCGTTTGGCCGGAATGTCTTCCAGCGAAATCGTCAAGGAGATACAGGAGATGCGCCGGGAGAATCCGCCCGAGATGATGGATGTCCACGCCCGCGGCTATACCGATGCGCAGATCAAGCTCATCGCCGACTACTTTGCCAAACTGGCCCGCTAAGGAGAGGCGAGATGATCAAACGTCGTGATTTCATCAAGCTGTTGAGCAGTGCGGGCGTCGGCATGACGGCGGCTGGCTGGAGCGGTTTTGCCGCTGCCGACAAGCGTCGCACCACGTCGGCTGCCGCCGCGGTCGTGCCTACCATCGCCGGGGTCAAGGGCAGAGTCGTCGTCATCGGCGGCGGCATGGGCGGCGCCACGGTCGCCAAGTACTTGCGCATGTGGGGCGGCACCGGCGTGGATGTCACGCTGGTCGAGCGCGAGCCGGTCTATACGTCCAACATCATGAGCAACCTGGTCCTCAACGGCCAGCGCACGGTTCAGTCGCTGCAATACGGCTACGGCAATCTGGCCAACAAATATGGCATCAGGATGATGCAGGGCAACGTGGTCGCCATCGACCCGGTCGGCCGGAAAATCACGCTTGCCGACGGCACCCTCCTCGCCTATGACAAACTGGTGCTGTCGCCCGGCATCGACTTCGAGACCGTGCCGGGCCTGGAGACCGCGGAGGCTCAGGCCAAGGTGCCCCATGCCTGGAAGGCCGGCCAGCAAACGACCGCCTTGCGCAACATGATCGCGGCCATGCCGAACAATGGCGCGTTCGTCATGAGCATTCCGGCAGCGCCGTATCGCTGCCCGCCGGGGCCGTACGAACGCGCCTGCGTGGTGGCGGACTGGTTGAGGCGCAACAAGCCCGGCGCGCGCGTCATCGTGCTGGACGCCAATCCGAAGATCATGGCCGAGCCGAACGCGTTCCTGGAGGGCTTCGCACTGCATGGCATCCAGTACTACACCAACGCGGTCATCGACCACGTCGATACCGGCTCGATGAGCGTCTACACGAACCTCGGGCGCGTGGACGCCAACGTCATCAACGTGATTCCGCCGCAGCGGGCCGGCGCGGTGATCACCGACAACGGACTGGCCGACGTCGGCGGACGCTGGACCGGCGTTAACGTGCTCACCTACGAGGCCAACCACATCGCCGGTGTGCACGTCATCGGCGATGCGTCCGCCACCACACAGCCGAAGGCCGGCCACATCGCCAACCAGGAGGCCAAGGTTTGCGCCGACGCCATGGTGCGCGCTTTTGCCGGCAAGAATCCCGATCCATCGCCGGTGACGAACTCGTCGTGCTACTCGCCGATCACGGCCGACACGGCTTCCTGGCTGACCGCGGTATTCGGATTCGATGCCGCCACCGGCACGATGAAGGTGGTGGGCGGCGCCGCGACCGAGGCCGCCAGCCGCTCGAAGGACAACTACGAGGAAATGCTCAAGTGGTTCAACACGCTGATGTCTGACAGCTTTGCCTGACAAGCAGCCTCCGGAGCGCCGCCGTTCTCTTTCGCCTCCCTTGGGCGCTCCGGCATTTTTCCGACTCAGCGCGGCGGCGGCGCGCGTTCGATGCCGAGCAGCGGTATGCCGGCACCGAGCCCGCGCTTGCTGAACCACTGCGCATTCATTTCGAGCGCGTAACGCGCCGGCTTGGCCGCGCAATGGTTGTCCTCGGTCTGCGGCCGCATTTCCTCGACGTTGATGATGCGGCCCTGGCCGTCGAGAAACGCCACGGCCAACGGCAGCAGGGTGTTCTTCATCCACATGCAATGGCGGGCGTCGGCGTCGAAAACGAACAGCATGCCGCGATGCGTTGGCATCGACTGGCGCATCATCAGGCCGCGCATGCGGCTTTCCTGGGTATTCACGACTTCCGCCTCGATGCGATGCATGCCGGCCGTCAGTTCGATGACCGGCAATTCCGGCGCAGCGAAAGTCAGTGATGGCAACACGCCGAGCGTGGCGGCAGCGGCAATCGGGAAGCGCATGTCGGGCTCCGTCGGTTTACAGAAAGCGATCCAGCAGTTTCCGGCTGGCGCGATCGAGCGCCGCCAGGTCGCGAATCAGGAAATGGATGCCGTTGCTATCGGCGATCAGCAGGGACGTCCTGCCCAGGCGCCGGATGTCTTCCTCGCCCTTGAGCACCATCGACGTCTCGCCGCGATCCGTTTCGATCTGCCAGGTACTCGGCGTCGCAAAACTGGACACGCCGCGGATGCGCCGGATCTCCGGCATGAACTCGCGCCTGGCCAATTCCTCCTCGAGCAGGGCGCGCGCGTCGCCGGCGATATCGGTCAGACGGTCGATCCAGGCCAGTTCATGGCCGTCCGCGCCGACGATGGCGATGCGCTCGTCCGGCGCCGAAAGCGGGAAGGCGCGTACCGGCATGACGCCTTCCTCCGTCCGGCCGTCGCTCCCCGCATAGACGAGCCGCCCGAAGGCATTGCGCGACAGCGTGAAATCAGGCGCCGACATGCAGTTTCTCCTCCGCGCCCAGGCCGCGGATTTCCATTTCAGTGTCGACGTTCCGCGCCTGTGCCTGGTAAAGCCGGTAATAGTGGCCCTCGCGCGCCATCAAGGCTTCATGGCTGCCGGTTTCCACCACCACGCCACGATCCATGACCACCAGCCGGTCGGCCTTGCGCAGCGTCGACAGGCGGTGGGCGATGGCGATGGTGGTGCGGCCGCGCACGAGGTTGTCCAGGGCCTTCTGGATTTCCTTCTCGGTTTCGGTATCGACCGACGAGGTGGCTTCGTCGAGAATCAGGATGCGCGGATCGATCAGCAACGCGCGGGCGATGGAAATGCGCTGGCGCTCGCCGCCGGACAAGCCCTGCCCGCGTTCGCCGACCAGCGAGTCGTAGCCGTGCGGCAGGCGCAGGATGAACTCGTGGGCGTGCGCGGCACGGGCGGCGGCGATGATTTCGTCGCGCGTCGCCGCCGGCTTGCCGTAGGCGATGTTCTCGGCAATGGTGCCGAAGAACAGGAACGGCTCCTGCAGGACGAGGCCGATATGGCGACGATACTCCGCCACCGGCAGCGAGCGGATATCCACGCCGTCGAGGCGGATCGAGCCTTCGCTGACGTCGTAGAAACGGCAGATCAGGTTGACCATGGTGCTCTTGCCCGAACCGCTGTGGCCGACCAGGCCGATCATCTCGCCCGGTGCGATGTCGATGGCCACGCCGCGGATGACGGCGCGGTTGCCATAGCGGAAGCCGGCATCGCGCACTTCGATGCGGCCGCTGACCTTGTCGAGATGGACGGGGTTGGCCGGCTCCGGCACGCTCGAGACGTGGTCGAGGATGTCGAAAATGCGCTTGGCGCCGGCGGCCGCCTTCTGGGTCACCGACACGATGCGGCTCATCGACTCCAGCCGCGTGTAGAAACGGCTGATGTAGGCGATGAACGCCGAAAGCACGCCGACGGTGATCTGGTCGTGCGCCACTTGCCAGATGCCGAAGGCCCAGACCACCAACAGGCCGATCTCGGTCAGCAGCGACACCGTCGGCGAAAACAGCGACCAGGTCTTGTTCAGGCGGTCGTTGATGGCGAGGTTGTGGCGGTTGGCCTCGCGGAAGCGCTCGGCCTCGCGCCGCTCCTGCGCAAAGGCCTTGACGACGCGGATGCCGGGGATGACGTCGGCCAGTACGTTGGTCACCTCGGCCCAGACGCGATCGACTTTCTCGAAGCCCGTGCGCAGCTTGAAGCGCACGACGTGGATCAGCCAGGCGATCACCGGCAGCGGCAGCAGCGTCACCAGCGCCAGCCAGGGGTTGATGGAAAACAGGATCACCGACGTCATGGCGATCATCAGCACGTCGGTGGCGAAGTCGAGCAGGTGCAGCGAGATGAAGACGTTGATGCGGTCGGTTTCCGAACCGATGCGCGCCATCAGATCGCCGGTGCGCTTGCCGCCGAAGTACTCGAGCGACAGGTTCAGCAAGTGCTCGAAGGTGGTGGTGCGCAGGTCGCGGCCGATGCGCTCGGACACCAGCGCCAGGATGTAGGTCTTGATCCAGCCCAGCCCCCAGGCCAGCAGCGCGGCGGCCAGCAGGCCGCCGAGGTAGAGCGTGACCAGGCCGGCGTCGATGGGCTTGCCGTTCTGGTACGGGATGAGGATGTCGTCCATCAACGGCATGGTGAGATAGGGCGGCACCAGCGTCGCCGCGGTGGCGGCCAGGGTCAGCAGGAAACCGGCGAGCAGCTGCCCCTGGTAGGGCTTGGCGAAGCGCCACAGACGCAGCAGGGTCCAGGTCGAGGGCGGCGTGTGGATTTCGCGCGCGCAGATCGGGCATTCTTCTTCGCCCGGCGCCAGGGGCGCCTTGCATTGCGGACACAGGGATTCGGTCTCGCATTCGACCGGCCGGCCGGTGAGCGCGCTTGCCAACTGGTGCGCGAACTGCTCGGCGAGACGATGGACCGCGATGTCCTGCGCCAGCGTGTAGCGCCAGCATGCCAGGCGCCGTTCGCCGTCGCGCAATTCGAGGGTGCCGACGCCGCCATGGTCGAAGCTCTGCAGCGCCATGCCCGGCCGGAAATCCCACGCCTGCCATTCGCCATCGACCGCGTCGCGCGAGGCGATCCGGCGATCGGTGACCACGATCACGCCTTGTCCGAAGCGAAGCCGGCTGTCGAGATCGACGGCCACCCAGGCGACGGGCGGCTCGTCCGGCAGAAGAAAGTCAGCCAGGGCGGTGCGCCAGGGCTCCGACGGTGCTGCCGGTGCCATGTCCCGCTGGACGGGTTGCCCGGATGAATCTGGCCGTATCATGGCCGCAGTATAGCGGCGGGCGCACCCCGCCCGACCAACGCTCCGGTAAACTATTCTTCGAGGATTGCGTTTCACTCATACCCATCACAAGGCGTGGCGCCGGGCAAACTGACAAGCACATGAAGAAGATCGAAATTCTCCACATCGCCCCCTTGCGCGGCCCGAACATCTGGACCTACCGCCCGGCGCTGGAAGCCTGGGTCGACATTGGCGACCTGGAGGACTTTCCATCCAACACGCTGCCGGGCTTCGTCGATCGGTTGATGGCGTGGCTGCCTTCGCTGATCGAGCACAAGTGCAGCATCGGCGAACGCGGCGGTTTCCTGCAGCGCCTGAACGAAGGCACCTGGGCCGCGCATATCCTCGAGCACGTCACGCTCGAGCTGCAGAACCTGATCGGCCAGCGCACCAGCTTCGGCAAGGCGCGCAGCACCTCGAAGCGCGGCATCTACAAAGTGGTGGTGCGCTCGCGCGAGGAAAGCGTGACGCGAGCCTGCCTGGAAGCGGCCCGGCAGCTGATCCTGGCGGCGATCGAGGACCAGCCGTTCGACGTGGCGCATACCCTGGCCGGCCTCCGCGCCCTCGCCGACCGGAATTGCCTGGGCCCGAGCACGGCGTCTATCGTCGACGCCGCCACCGAACGCGGCATTCCGTCGATCCGGCTCACCGAGGGCAATCTGGTCCAACTGGGCCACGGCGCCTACAGCCGGCGCATCTGGACCGCCGAAACGGACAGCACCAGCGCCATCGGCGAAAGCATCGCCAGCGACAAGGACCTGACCAAGCGCCTGCTCGCCGCCTGCGGCGTGCCCATTCCCGAGGGCCGCGAAGTCGATGATGCCGACGATGCCTGGGCGGCGGCCGAGGAGATCGGCTTGCCGGTCGTGGTCAAACCCACCGACGCCAACCATGGTCGCGGCGTGTTCACCGATCTCAACACCCGCGCCGAGGTGGACAAGGCCTATGGGGCGGCCCTCGGCGAAGGCAGCGGCGTGATGGTCGAGCGCTTCGTGCGCGGCAACGCCCATCGCCTGCTGGTGGTCGGCGGCCGCGTGGTCGCGGCGATTCGCGGCAAGACGCAGACGGTGGTGGGTGACGGCCGCTCGACCGTCGCGCAATTGGTCGAGACCCAGATCAACAGCGATCCGCGCTGCGGCGAGGAGGAGGAATTTCCCCTGGAGCCCTTGATCCTGGCCGACGAGCCGATCGCCCTGCTGGAACTCGAACGCCAAGGTCTCGACGCGGCGTCCGTGCCGCCGGCGGGCCGGCAGATCCTGGTCAAGCGACAGGGCGATCTCGCCTACGACGAAACCGACGAAGTTCATCCGGAAGTCGCCCGCGCCGCCACCCTGGCCGCCCGCGTGGTCGGTCTCGATATCGCCGGCATCGACCTGGTGGCGGAAGACATCGGCCGTCCGCTGGCCGACCAGCGCGGCGCCATCGTCGAGGTGAACGCCGGACCCGGGCTGCTCATGCACCTCAAGCCCGCCGAAGGAAAGCCGCGGCCGGTCGGCGCCGCCATCGTCCGGCACCTGTTTCCGGCGGGCGAGGATGGCCGCATTCCGATCGTCGGCATCACCGGCTGCCATGGCACGACCGCCGTCGCGCGGCTGCTCGCCGAACTGGTCCGGCTGAGCGGCAAGCATGTCGGCGTGGCATGCCGCGATGGCAGCTTTGTCGGCCAGCGGCGCGTCGACCGGGCCGACGGCGTCCACTGGCATGCCGGACATCGATTGCTGATCAACCGCGCCGTCGACACCGCGATCATCGAAACCGATGCGCGCAGCATCGTCGCCGAAGGCCTCGCCTACGATCGCTGCACGGTCGCGGTAGTGACGGACATCGACCCGGCCGCCCAGGTCGCCGACCATTACATTGAAACGCCGGAGCACATGGCGACGGTGCTGCGCACCCCGGTGGACATGGTCAGCAACGACGGCGCCGCAGTCCTCAACGCAGCCGACGCCCGCGTGGTCGAGCTGGCGCCGCTCTGCGACGGCGAAGTGATTCTCTATGCCGAGGATGCGATGCTGCCGAGCATCGTCGACCATCGAAAGGCAGACGGGAAAGCCGTGTTCATCCGCGACGGCGGACTGGTGCTGGCCATCGGCGCGCAGGAGATTCCGCTGCCGTCGTCCGCAGCCCTGTTGGCGACGAACGGCCAGTCGTGGCCGCGATCGGCCATCCTGGCCGCCGCCGGCGCCGCGTGGGCGCTCGGCATCGCACCCGACCTGATTCGCGCCGGTATCGAAACCAGCCATGCCAACGACGTTGGCCCGGCCCACCAGACCTGATCGGACCCTCATTCATGGAAGTATCGAGAATTCGGGCCTTGCGCGGCCCCAATCTTTGGAGTCGGCATACCGCCATCGAGGCCATCGTCTCCTGCGCCGAGGCGGAGCGCCGCATCGGCAATCTCGCCGGGTTCGAAGACCGTTTGCGCGCACGCTTCCCTGAAATCGGATTTCTCGCGCCCACCAGCCACGCCGAGGACCTGGCGATGGCGCATGCGCTGGAATTCGCGGCGCTGGGTCTGCAGGCCCAGGCCGGCTGTCCGGTCACTTTCGGCCGCACCACGGCTACGGTCGAGCCCGGCATCTACCAGGTGGTCGTCGAGTACAGCGAAGAGGCCGTGGGCCGTCTTGCCTTCGAACTCGCCGAGCAGCTTTGCCGCGCCGCGCTGGAGGACCTGCCCTTCGACGCCGCGGCGGCCATCGATCGCTTGCGGGAACTGGACGAGGACGAACGCCTCGGCCCCAGCACCGGCGCGATCGTCCAGGCGGCGGTGGCGCGCGGCATTCCCTATCGCCGGCTGACGTCCGGCAGCCTCGTGCAGTTCGGCTGGGGCAGCAAACAACGGCGCATCCAGGCCGCCGAGACGGACCGCAGCAGCGCGATCGCCGAAGCCATCGCCCAGGACAAGGAACTGACCAAGAAGCTGCTGTGCGCCGGCGGCGTCGCCGTACCGCGCGGCCGTCCGGTGAGCGATGCCGAGGATGCCTGGCGCGCGGCGCAGGAAATCGGCGGGCCCGTGGTGGTCAAGCCGCAGGACGGCAACCAGGGCAAAGGCGTCGCGGTGAACATGGAAACCCGCGAGCAGGTCATGGCGGCCCATGCGGTCGCGGCCGAGTTCGGATCGGCGGTGCTGGTCGAGCGCTATCTGCCGGGACAGGACTACCGCATGCTGGTGGTCGGCAATCGGTTGATCGCCGCCGCCCGGCGGGACCCACCGCAGGTGTTCGGCGACGGCACCCACTCCGTGCGCCAGTTGGTCGACCAGGTCAACGCCGATCCGCGCCGGGGCACGGGTCACGCCACCTCCCTCACCAAGATCCGGTTCGACGACATCGCGCTGGCCGTACTGGCCAAGCAGGGCTTCGACGCCGATTCGGTGCCGCCGCGCGGCGCGCGCGTCGTGCTGCGGAACAACGCCAATCTTTCCACCGGCGGCACGGCGACCGACGTCACCGACGATGTCCACCCCGACCTGGCGGCGGCCGCCGTCGCCGCGGCGCAAATGGTGGGACTGGACATTTGCGGTATCGACGTCGTCTGCGACAGCGTGCTGGTGCCGCTCGAGGACCAAGGCGGCGGCATCGTCGAGGTCAATGCCGCACCCGGTCTGCGCATGCATCTCAGCCCCTCGTACGGCAAGGGCCGGGCGGTGGGCGAAGCCGTCATCTCGATGATGTTCGAACCCGGCGACAACGCCCGCATCCCGATCGTGGCCGTGGCGGGCACCAACGGCAAGACCACGACGGCGCGACTGATCGCCAACATTCTTGCCCAGCGCGGGTTGCGCGTCGGCATGACCAGCACCGACGGCATCTACATCGAGGGCCGGCGCATCGATAGCGGCGATTGCAGCGGGCCGAAAAGCGCGCGCAATGTGCTGGCCCACCCCGATGTGGACGCCGCCGTGCTGGAAACGGCGCGCGGCGGCGTGTTGCGCGAAGGCCTCGCCTTCGATCGCTGCGACGTGGCGGTGGTGACCAATATCGGCATGGGCGATCACCTGGGCCTGAGCTACATCAACACGGTCGAAGACCTGGCGGTGGTCAAGCGGGTCATCGTCGAAAACGTCGCGTCCGCGGGCATGGCCGTGCTCAACGCGGCCGACCCCAACGTCGCCCGCATGGCCGAGGCCTGTCCGGGTTCGGTCACCTACTTCGCCAACGACCGCCACCAGCCCATCGTCGCCGCCCAGCGCGTCCAGGGCAAGCGTGTGGTTTACCGCGACGGCGATGCCATCGTCGCCGCCGAAGGCATGCTCGAGCATCGCATCGCGCTTTCCGGCATTCCGATCACGCGCAACGGCGGCATCGGTTTCCAGGTTGAAAACGCGATGGCGGCGGTCGCCGCCGCCTGGGCGCTGGGGCTGGAGTGGTCGACCATCCATGCCGGCCTGGCCAGTTTCATCAACGATGCCCAGTCGGCGCCCGGTCGCTTCAACTTGTTCGATTACCGCGGCGCCACGCTCATCGCCGACTACGGCCACAATCCGGACGCCATCAAGGCGCTGGTGCAGGCCGTGGAAAGCCTGCCGGCCAAGCGCCGCGTCGTCGTCATCAGCGGCGCCGGCGATCGTCGCGACGAGGATATCCGGCAGCAGACCGAAATCCTCGGCAACGCGTTCGACGAGGTGGTGCTTTACCAGGATGCCTGCCAGCGCGGGCGGGCCGACGGCGAGGTCATCGGCCTGCTGCGCCAAGGCCTTGTCAAAGCTTCGCGCACCAAGGCCGTCGCGGAAATCCACGGCGAATTTCTGGCCATCGACGCCGCCCTCGACAAACTCGGCGAGGGCGATCTATGCCTGATCCTGATCGACCAGGTCGAGGAGGCGCTGGCGCATATCAGCGCAAGAGTCAGCCACGGCTGAGCGCCGATGCATCGGCCTCGCGCCATTGCCCGGGCGCCAGCCCGGCCAGGGTCCACGGCCCGACGGCCCAGCGGATCAAGCGCAGGGTAGGAAAACCGACCTTGGCGGTCATGCGCCGGACCTGGCGATTCTTGCCTTCCTGCAAGGCGAGTTCGAGCCAGGCGGTCGGCTTGTCGAGCCGATATCGAATCGGCGGATGCCGCGGCCACAGCCCCGGCGGCTCGTCGATCATCCTGGCCCGGCAAGGCCGCGTGACGAAATCGCCAAGGTCCACACCGCGCTGCAAGCGCTCGATCGCTTCCGGGTCCGGCACGCCCTCGACCTGCGCCCAATAGGTCTTGGTCAGTTTGTGGCGCGGGTGGCTGATGCGCGCCTGCATGGCGCCGTCGTCGGTCAGCACCACCAGGCCCTCGCTATCGGCATCGAGCCGGCCGGCGGCATAAACGCCCGGCAGGGGGATGAAGTCCTTGAGCGTCAGCCTGCCGTCGGTCGAGGTGAACTGCGTCAGGACGCCATGAGGCTTGTTCAACAGGATCAGCCGCGGCATCGCCGGAATCGTCAGCGACCGTCGCCGAACGCGCTGCAGAAACGGAACGCTTCCGGATAGGGAAAGAAGTCGCGCACCTCGCCGCGCCTGATCGACTGCTGCGCTTCCTGCCAGAACGACACGTCGAGCAGGTCGGCGTGATGTTTCATGAAGGCCTGCCGAATCTTGGGCGAAGTCAAGAGGAAGCTGGCGAACTCCTCGGGGAAGACATCGTTGCGGCCGACCGAGTACCACGGTTCGCCGGACATCTCCATTTCCGGATTGGGCGCCGGCGGTATCCGCCGGAAGTTGCAATCGGTCATGTACTCGATCTCGTCGTAGTCATAGAACACGACGCGCCCGAACCGGGCCACGCCAAAATTCTTCCAGAGCATGTCGCCGGGAAAGATGTTGGCGATGGCCAGCTGGCGGATGGCATTGCCATACTCGAGCACGACCTGGTCCAGGAGATCGTCGCGTCCTTCCTTGTCGACGCGGTCCAGGTAGAGATTGAGCGGCTCCATGCGCCGTTCGATATACAGATGCTTGATAACCAGGTCTTCGCCATCCTCTTCGAGTTGCGACGGCACCTGTTGATAGAGTTCTTCGAGCAGCGCCGCCGAGAATCGCGCCTTGGGCAAGGCCGCGTAGGAATACTCGAGGGTGTCGGCCATGCGCCCGACGCGATCGACCTGGCGAACCAGTTGATACTTGCGCTTCACGGTCGCGTGGTCGACTTCCTTGCTGGCGCCGAAGACATCCTTGATCACCTTGAACACGTAGGGAAAAGACGGCAGGGTGAACACCATCATGACCATGCCGCGTATGCCGGGTGCGACGACGAACTCGTCGCGCGAGTGATGCAGGTGGTGGAAGAGGTCGCGAAAGAACATGGTCTTGCCTTGCTTGCCCAGGCCCAGCATGGTGTAGAGCTCGGAACGGGGCTTGCCCGGCATCAGCGAGCTCAGGAACTGCACGTAAGCGGACGGCACCGGCATGTCGACCATGAAGTAGGCGCGCGACAGCGAGAACAGCGAGGCGATGCGCCAGACATCGAGCAGGATGGTATCGAGATACAGCTTGCCTTCCTCCGTGTGCAGCACCGGCACGGTGAAGGGATACTCGTCGGTGCCATTGACTATTTTGCCAATGACATACGCCCCCTTGTTCCGGTAGAAGGCGGAATTGAGAATCTGTATCTGCAGGTTGGCCTGCGCCATGGGCAGCACGCCGTCCGGGGCGATTTGCATCCTGGCCATTCTGAAAACGAACGCGACGTCGCGGTCGAGATCCTCGAACGGCCGCGCCCAGTGAAAATCGAGAAACACCTGCCGCACGGCGGCATGAAAACCGGCGGTGCCCGGGTAGTAGCAGCGATAGGTCGGGGGCTCCGATTCGATGAACTCGGTGGAGATGGCGGGACGAAAGAAAATGAAGTCGTTGTGGAAATAGGTCCGGTGCTGCACCCGGCAGAACACCGAGTTAAAAAACGTTTCCGCCAGTTCCGGCTGCTTGTGGTCGATCAGAAGCCGGATGTAGAAAAGCTTGGCCCGCTGCCAGGCCTCGTCGCCGAGTTCGCCGGCGCGATACGTGGCATGCAGGGTTTCCAGGGTTTCCTTGACACGGTCGTCGTAGAACTGGATGCGGTCGCGCACGGCCTGTTGGCCGCCGGCCCAGTCGGCCTCTTCGAAACGCCGCTTTGCGCTTGCGGAGCACTCGCGAAACAGGCGATAGTGCTTGTCGAAGCCGTCGATCATCGCCTGGGCGATCTGGCGCGACAGCTTATCTTGCACGGCGGAATCCTTCATCACGAGAAAGTCAGCGCTGGCGGGACGGCGAATTCTAGCAGCGCGCCCTCTCCCGGCCCGCTTGAACCGACTCGAGGCACGAGATCACCATTCCGATTAAAATTGATCACGGCATTCGCGAGTTTGATCCCTATCGCACCAATGTCCGTGCAAGACCCGGCATGGAACCCAGGTTCGATGCGGGGCAGAGGCAAATCGGGCGAACCGCACAATCAACGACGACGAGAGTGGACTGCACATGAGCACTGCGAAATCAAAGATCATCTATACCTTGACCGACGAAGCGCCCTTGCTGGCCACCTGCGCTTTCCTGCCCATACTCCGCACCTTCACGGCACCTGCCGGCATCGAAATCGAAAAGGCGGATATTTCCGTTTCGGCCCGCGTGCTCGCCGAGTTTTCCGACTACCTGACCGACGCGCAGAAAGTGCCCGATGTGCTGGGCGACCTCGGTCGCCGCACCCTGCTGCCGGAAACCAACATCATCAAGCTGCCCAACATCAGCGCCTCGGTGGCGCAGCTGATCGCCTGCGTGCGTGAATTGCAGTCGCAGGGATACAAGATCCCCGACTATCCGGAAGACCCGAAGACCGAGGAGGAAAAGGCGATCAAGGCGCGCTACGCCAAGTGCATCGGCAGTGCCGTCAACCCGGTGCTGCGCGAGGGCAACTCCGACCGCCGCGCCCCCCGGGCCGTCAAGGAATATGCGCGCAAGAATCCCCATTCGATGGGCGAATGGAAGCAGTGGTCGAAGACGCACGTCTCCCATATGCACGAAGGCGACTTCTACCACGGCGAGAAGTCGATGACGCTCGACAAGGCGCGCAACGTCAAGATGGAACTGGTCACCAAGAGCGGCAAGACCATCGTGCTGAAGCCGAAAGTCGCCCTCCAGGATGGCGAGATCATCGACAGCATGTTCATGAGCAAGAAGGCGCTGTGCGAGTTCTACGAGCGCGAGATCGAGGACTGCCGCCAGGCCGGCATCCTGTTCTCCCTGCACGTCAAGGCGACCATGATGAAGGTTTCCCACCCCATCGTCTTCGGTCACTGCGTCAAGGTCTTCTACAAGGAAGCCTTCGAGAAGCACGGCGAGCTGTTCAAGGAGCTCGGCGTCAACGTCAATAACGGCATGTCCGTGCTCTACGAGAAGATCCAGACCCTGCCCGAATCCAAGCGCGACGAAATCATCCGCGACCTGCACGCCTGTCAGGAGCATCGCCCGCCGCTGGCCATGGTGGACTCGGCCAAGGGCATCACCAACTTCCATTCCCCCAACGACGTCATCGTCGACGCCTCGATGCCGGCCATGATTCGCGGCGGCGGCAAGATGTGGGGCGCCGACGGCAAGCCTTACGACTGCAAGGCCGTGATGCCGGAGTCGACCTTCGCCCGCATTTACCAGGAGATGATCAACTTCTGCAAATGGCACGGCAACTTCGATCCGAAGACCATGGGCACGGTGCCCAACGTCGGCCTCATGGCGCAACAGGCCGAAGAATACGGCTCGCACGACAAGACTTTTGAAATTGCCGAGGACGGCGTCGCGAACATCGTCGACCTCGATACCGGCGAAGTGCTGCTGTCGCAAAACGTCGAAGAAGGCGACATCTGGCGCATGTGCCAGGTCAAGGATGCGCCGATCCGCGACTGGGTCAAGCTGGCCGTCACCCGCGCCCGCCAGTCGAACACGCCGGTGGTTTTCTGGCTCGACCCCTACCGCCCTCACGAAGCCGAGCTGATCAAGAAAGTGGACCGCTATCTGCAGGACCACGACACCACCGGACTCAGCATCCAGCACCTGTCGCAGGTACGGGCCATGCGTTTCACGCTGGAGCGCGTTTACCGCGGCCTCGATACCATCTCCGCCACCGGCAACATCCTGCGCGATTACCTGACCGACCTGTTCCCGATCATGGAACTGGGCACCTCGGCCAAGATGCTTTCCATCGTCCCGCTCATGAACGGCGGCGGCATGTATGAAACCGGCGCCGGCGGTTCGGCGCCCAAGCACGTGCAGCAGCTGGTGGAGGAAAACCACCTGCGCTGGGATTCGCTCGGCGAGTTTCTGGCCTTGGCGGTGTCTCTCGAGGATCTTGGCCTCAAGGAGGGCAACAAACGCGCCTTGCTGCTCGCCAAGACCCTCGATGCCGCCACTGGAAAGCTGCTCGACAACCGCAAGTCGCCGTCGCCCAAGACCGGCGAACTCGACAACCGCGGCAGCCAGTTCTACCTGTCCATGTACTGGGCTCAGGAACTGGCCGCGCAGACCGAGGATGCGGAACTCGCCGCCAAGTTCGCCCCTCTGGCAAAAACGCTGGCCGACAACGAACAGAAAATCGTCGCCGAGTTCAAGGCAGTTCAGGGCCAGCGCGTAGACATCGGCGGCTATTACAAAGCCGACCCGGCCAAGACCAAGGCGGTACTGCGCCCCAGCCCGACCTTCAACGCCGCGCTGGCTGCCGCGCGAGGCTAAGCCGGCCCCTTCCTCCCGAGAGCAGGCGGCGATAACCTCGCCGCCTGATTATTTTGCATACGTCCAGCGTTGTTGGATAATCGACGGTCAGCCGGAGTGCCGCCATTCGCTGCCCTTTCCGGCCGATATCCACTGACAACCAAGAAACACGAGGAGGAAGCATGAGCGTTTCCCGGATCAAGATTCCTGCGCAAGGCCAGAAGATCGTCCCCGGCAAGCCGGTACCGGACAATCCCGTCATTCCCTTCATCGAAGGCGACGGCATCGGCATAGACATTACCCCGGTGATGCAGAAGGTGGTCGATGCGGCGGTGGCGAAGGCATACGGCGGCAAGAAGCAGATTGTCTGGATGGAGGTATTCGCCGGCGAGAAGTCCACCCGGGTTTATGGCCCGGACATCTGGCTGCCGGAGGAAACGCTGGCGCTGCTGAAGGAATACTCGGTGTCGATCAAGGGACCGATGACCACGCCGGTGGGCGGCGGCATTCGTTCGCTCAACGTCGCCTTGCGCCAGGAGCTCGACCTCTACCAGTGCGTGCGGCCGGTGCGCTACTTCAAGGGTGTACCGTCACCGCTGAAAGATCCATCGAAGACCGACATGGTGATCTACCGCGAGAATACCGAAGATATTTACGCGGGCATCGAGTGGGCCGCCGAAACGGATAACGCCAAGAAGGTCATCAAGTTCCTGCAGGACGAGATGGGCGTCAAGAAGATCCGCTTTCCGGCAACGTCCGGCATTGGCATCAAGCCGGTGTCGCGCGAAGGGACCGAACGGCTGGTTCGCGCGGCGATCCGGTACGCCATCGCCAACGACCGGAAGAGCGTCACCCTCGTGCACAAAGGCAACATCATGAAGTTCACCGAAGGGGCTTTCCGCGACTGGGGCTACGCGCTGGCGCAGCGCGAATTCGGCGCGCAGCCGATCGACGGCGGCCCGTGGTGCTCGTTCAAGAATCCCGATACCGGCCGCGAAATCGTCGTCAAGGACGCCATCGCCGACGCCTTCCTCCAGCAGATCCTGTTGCGTCCGGCCGAATACGATGTCATCGCCACGCTCAATCTCAACGGCGATTACATCTCCGACGCCCTCGCGGCGCAGGTCGGCGGCATCGGCATCGCGCCCGGCGCGAACATCTCCGATCTTTATGCCTGCTTCGAGGCCACCCATGGCACGGCGCCCAAATACGCCGGCAAGGATTACGTGAACCCCGGCTCGCTGATCCTCTCGGCCGAAATGATGCTGCGGCACATGGGCTGGCGCGAGGCGGCGGATCTGATCATCAAGTCGATGGAAACCGCCATCGGCGACAAGGTGGTGACCTATGACTTCGCCCGACTGATGGAAGGCGCCACCGAAGTGAAGTGCTCGGCTTTCGGCCAGGCGATGATCGATCGCATGTAAAGCGACCCGTACCCGAGGGACGAAAAAAAGGCCTGCCGGTCACCCCGACAGGCCTTTTGCATTCCGGAGGCGACTTAGGCCTTCTGAATGTTCGACGCCTGCTTGCCCTTCGGGCCCTGCACGACATCGAAGGAAACTTTCTCGCCTTCCTTCAGGGTCTTGAAGCCGGCCATGCTAATCGCGGAGAAATGAGCGAACAAATCCTCGCTGCCATCGTCCGGAGTAATGAAGCCGTAACCCTTCGAGTCATTGAACCACTTGACGGTACCAGTTGCCATAAACCTCTTCCCAATAGACAGAAAACACACCAGCGCGCAAAACACGCCAGAACATGTTTGCGTTGCAAAGTCTCTACAGCCTAGGAAGCCAAGCGGTGACTCAGAATACTGAAGGACAGCGGGGCGGTTCCTGAAACAGCGCAGCGGTGAGGCTCGAACCAAACACGCTTTGCCTTTTACGCAATTCCGGACAGAGCGTCAAGAAAATTCTTTGCTGCACAACAACATGACTGACCCGCCCCCGATTCGGAGAATCCAGCGCGCCTGTCGAAAATACAGCGCGATCACACCGCTATTCCCCTCTTGCCATCCGTGTTGAAGGCTCGGGAATAGGCATTAGAATCAAATCATGTCTGCTCGGAAACCGCAACGGGAAGGCAGTGTCGTCCTGGAGCCACGGAAGACCAGGATCAAGCCGCCGCCACTTTACAAGGTCATGCTGTTGAACGACGATTTCACACCGATGGATTTCGTGGTTGTCGTACTGGAGAATTTCTTTGCCATGAACCGTGAGCAGGCAACGGTGGTCATGTTGAAAGTGCATCGCGAAGGCAAGGGCGTTTGCGGCGTTTTTCCGCGGGACGTCGCTGCAACGAAAGTCGAGCAAGTCGTCGCATTCGCTCGTCGGAACCAGCATCCACTGGCATGCGTAATGGAGGAAAACTGAATGATCGCCCAAGAACTTGAAGTCAGCCTCCACATGGCATTCGTCGAGGCCCGGCAGAAGCGCCACGAATTCATCACGGTCGAGCACCTGCTGCTCGCCCTGCTGGACAATCCGTCGGCCGCCGAGGTCCTCCGCGCCTGCGCCGCCAACATCGAGGAACTGCGGGGAGAACTGACCGCATTCATCGACCAGCACACGCCGGCCGTCGGGGGTACCGAAGAGATCGACACTCAACCCACGCTGGGCTTCCAGCGCGTCATTCAGCGCGCCATCCTGCATGTCCAGTCATCGGGCAAGAAGGAAGTCACCGGCGCCAACGTTCTGGTGGCGATTTTCGGCGAAAAGGACTCCCACGCGGTTTTCTTTCTGCAAAAGCAGAATGTCTCGCGCCTGGACGTCGTCAACTTCATTTCGCACGGCATCACCAAAGGGCCGCAGCCAGGATCGAAGGGAGACGAGACCACCGAGCAGGAACCGGAAAGCCAGGCGCAGTCGGGCGCGCTGGAAAGCTTTACCCAGAATCTCAATCAGTCGGCGCTGGTCGGCAAGATCGATCCGCTGGTCGGCCGGGAAAAGGAGCTGGAGCGCGTCATCCAGACGCTCTGCCGGCGGCGCAAGAACAATCCGCTGCTGGTCGGCGAAGCCGGTGTCGGCAAGACGGCCATCGCCGAAGGTCTGGCGCAACGCATCGTCGATGGCAGGGTGCCCGAAATCCTGGCCCATGCCACGGTATATGCCCTTGACATGGGGGCGCTGCTGGCGGGCACCAAGTATCGCGGCGATTTCGAGCAGCGCCTGAAAGGCGTCCTGAAGCAACTGGCCGACAATCCCGATGCCATCCTGTTCATCGACGAGATTCATACCTTGATCGGCGCCGGTGCCGCCTCCGGTGGAACGCTCGATGCCTCCAACCTGCTCAAGCCGGCCTTGTCATCGGGCGCCTTGAAGTGCATCGGCGCCACCACCTACAACGAATTTCGCGGCGTGTTCGAGAAGGACCACGCGCTGTCGCGGCGTTTCCAGAAGATCGACGTCAATGAACCGACCGTGGGCGAAACCGTTTCCATCCTGCGCGGGCTCAAGAGTCGCTTCGAGGAACACCACGGCGTCAAGTATTCGGCCGCCGCCATCACCAATGCGGCCGAACTGTCGGCCAAGTACATCACCGACCGCCACCTGCCGGACAAGGCCATCGATGTCATCGACGAGGCGGGCGCCGCTCAGCGCATCCTGCCCAAGTCGAAGCAGAAGAAGGTGATCGGCAAGCAGGAGATCGAGGAGATCGTCGCCAAAATCGCGCGCATCCCGCCCCAGCACGTATCGGCCGACGACCGCTCGGCACTGCGCAACCTCGAGCGCGACTTGAAGAGCGTGGTCTTTGGCCAGGACCAGGCCATCGAGGCGCTGGCCAAGGCGATCAAGATGTCTCGTTCGGGGCTCGGCAATCCGCAGAAGCCCATCGGCTGCTTCCTGTTTTCGGGTCCGACGGGCGTCGGCAAAACGGAAGTGGCGCGCCAGCTCGCCTATTGCATGGGCATCGAATTGATCCGATTCGACATGTCGGAATACATGGAACGGCACGCGGTCAGCCGCCTGATCGGCGCGCCGCCCGGTTACGTCGGATTCGATCAGGGCGGCCAGCTGACCGAGGCGGTCACCAAGAAGCCGCATGCGGTGCTGCTGATGGATGAAATCGAGAAGGCCCACCCGGATGTCTACAACATCCTGCTGCAGGTCATGGACCACGGGACGCTGACCGACAACAACGGCCGCAAGGCGGATTTCCGCAATGTGGTGATTGTCATGACCACCAATGCCGGCGCCGAGGCGCTGCAAAAGACCAGCATCGGGTTTACCAGCAACAAGGAAGCGGGCGACGAGATGGCCGAGATCAAGCGCATGTTTACGCCGGAGTTTCGCAACCGGCTCGACGGCATGATCTCCTTCAAGGCGCTCGATACCGAGATCATTCTGCGCGTGGTCGACAAGTTCCTCATGCAACTCGAGGGACAGTTGCACGAGAAGAAAGTCGAGGCGATCTTTACCGATGCGCTGCGCGCCTGGCTGGCCGAGAAAGGCTTCGATCCGCTGATGGGCGCACGGCCCATGGCGCGACTGATCCAGGATTTCATTCGCGCCGCGCTCGCCGACGAGTTGCTGTTTGGCCGCCTCCAGCATGGTGGCCACATCACCATCGATCTCGATGCCGACGAGAAGATCAAGCTGGTGTTCGAGGAAACCGAGCAGGCGACAGCCGCCCCCTCGACTTCACTGGGGTAGTTCGAACATCACCGGCAGCGTCATCAGAAGATCCTGGTCGCGCAGGACGGTGGGCACTGTCGTCGTTGCCAGCGCCCGCGTGATCATGTCCACGGCAACCGAATCGAGCAAGGCATGGCCGCTGGTCCGAGCCAAGCGCGCAGCCTTGGCAACCCCGCCAGCCCTGATCGTCACTTCGACTTCGACCGTCCCTTGCCAGCCCGTCTCGATGGCCTCGGCGGGGTAGTGCTTGTAACGGCGAGCCTCGCGCGCCAGCGCCAGACGAAAACCGCGCAAGCCCTCGGCATCCAGTCCCGGCGCCGCCGGCAATGCTGCGGGAAGCGCTGGTGCGAGGCTTGTCTCCCAGCGGTCCGCCACCCCGTCGCGCGGTGTCGATTCGACGCTCGAGCCCCTCACCGGAGCTTGGGCGGCACGCGGTTCCGCGTCTTCGACGGCGACGAGCTTTCTTGGGCCAGCCCGTTCTTGCGCGCCGATCAACCGAGACAAAGCTCGCTCGGGAACGGCAGGGATCTCCGGGCTTCCCGCCGGTTGACCGTTGGGGCGCAGTACTGCGGACAAGGGGGTCGCAGCGACGGCGGTGCGTCCATCGGGAGCCGATGGCCAGAGCAAGGCCAAGTGGAGAAGCAGCGATATCGCCAGCGCCCGGCCAAGGTCGGAGCCGAACAACGGCGCACCGGACCAAGTAGCCATAGGCAAAAATTCCATGCTCTGATAGATTGTCGCGATTCGTGGATTTTAAGGTATGGGCTCCTATCCGCTGATTCTCACGCTTGACCAGCATGGCGCGCCTCACCGCTGGGTGAGTTGGCAGCACGCGTGCTTCTACTACGCGAAGGATCTGGTGGCCTGGACCATTGGCGAACACAGCTTCGTCTTCCACGGCGGCATGAACCGCCTCACCGGTTCGCGTTCCGAGATCGCCGCCAACAGCATCATCGCCATCAAGGGCAAGGCCCTGGCCGGCAAGTCGCTGCACAAGGTGCCGCCGCTCTCCAACCGTGAGCTGTTCCACCGCGACCGGCATGTCTGCGCCTACTGCGGTGACGAACTGCCGGGGCAGCGCTTGACGCGCGACCATGTCTTGCCGGTCGTCCAGGGCGGCCGCGACACCTGGATGAACGTCGTCACCGCCTGCCGGGGCTGCAACCAGATGAAGAGCGGCCGCACGCCCGAGCAGGCCGGCATGGAGCTGCTCTACGCGCCCTACGTGCCCAACAAGGCCGAGTACCTGATCCTCTGCAACCGCCACATCCTCGCCGACCAGATGGACTTCCTCGCCCGCCACGTGCCCAGCGTCAGCCGCTGGAAGCCGGCGTGACGACGGCCAAGCTTCTCACTTCCTACCGCAAGTTCTGGGCGCAGCGTTTCGGCACCGCGCCCTTCCTGCCCATGTCGCGCGCCGAGATGGAGGCGCTCGGCTGGGACTCCTGCGATGTCATCGTCGTCACCGGCGATGCCTACATCGACCACCCGAGCTTCGGCATGGCGCTGATCGGACGCTTGCTGGAGGCGCAGGGCTTCCGCGTCGGCATCGTCAGCCAGCCCGACTGGCAATCGTCCGAACCCTTCCGCGCGTTGGGCAAGCCCAACCTGTTCTTCGGCGTCACCGCCGGCAACATGGATTCGATGGTCAACCGCTACACGGCCGACCGCAAGATCCGCTCCGACGACGCCTACACGCCGAACGCCGAAGCGAACCGCCGGCCCGATCGCGCCACCGTCGTGTACGCGCAGCGTTGCCGCGAGGCGTTTCCGGGCGTGCCCGTCGTCATCGGCGGCATCGAAGCCTCGTTGCGCCGCATCGCCCATTACGACTACTGGTCGGACACGGTGCGCCGTTCCATCCTGCCCGACTCGAAGGCCGACCTGCTGCTGTTCGGCAATGCCGAGCGGGCGCTCGTGGAATTGACGCATCGCCTGGCGCGTGGCGAGAAGGTCGGCGACATCCGCGACCTGCGCGGTACCGCCTTCATGGCGCCGCATGGCTGGACACCCGAGGCGTGGAAAGTCAGCCGTGGCGACACGCCGGCCGTCCGCGAGGACGCCGTGATTCGCCTGCCCGCCTACGAGGAGGTGAAGGACGATCCGGCGCGCTACGCCGAAGCCTCGCGCGCCTTCCACCTTGAATCGAATCCCGGCAACGCGCGCTGTATCGTCCAGGCGCATGGCAGCCGCGACGTTTGGCTCAACCCGCCGCCGATGCCGCTCACCACGCCCGAGATGGATCACGTCTTCGGCCTGCCCTACGCGCGCGCGCCGCATCCAAGCTACGGCAACGCGAAGATTCCCGCCTGGGAAATGATCCGCTTTTCGATCAACATCATGCGCGGCTGCTTCGGCGGCTGCACCTTTTGTTCGATCACCGAGCACGAAGGCCGCATCATCCAGAGCCGCTCGGAAGCCTCGATCCTGCACGAGATCGAGGCGATCCGCGACAAGACGCCCGGCTTCACCGGCATCATCTCCGACCTCGGCGGCCCGACGGCCAACATGTACCGTCTGGCCTGCAAGGACGCGAAGATCGAAGCCGCCTGCCGGCGGCTGTCCTGCGTCTATCCGGACATCTGCCCGAACATGAACACCGATCATTCGGCGCTGATCCACCTCTACCGCGAAGCGCGCCGGGTGCCGGGCGTGAAGAAAGTGCTGATCGGTTCCGGCCTGCGCTACGACCTCGCCGTGCGCTCGCCCGAGTACGTGAAGGAACTGGTGACGCACCACGTCGGCGGCTACCTGAAGATCGCGCCCGAGCACACCGAAGCCGGTCCGCTGTCCAAGATGATGAAGCCGGGCATGGAGACCTACGAGAAGTTCAAGCGCCTTTTCGAGACCGCCTCGAAGGCGGCCGGCAAGGAGCAGTACCTGATCCCCTACTTCATCGCCGCGCATCCGGGCACGACGGACGAGGACATGCTCGAACTGGCGCTCTGGCTCAAGCGCAACGGCTTTCGGCTCGACCAGGTGCAGACTTTCCTGCCGACGCCGCTGGCGATCGCCACCGCCATGTGGCACACGGAAAAGAACCCGCTCAAACGCGATCCCGGTTCGGACCACGTCGCCGTGGCCCGCGGCGGCCGGCAGCGCAAGCTGCACAAGGCCCTTCTGCGCTACCACGCCCCCGAAAACTGGCCGTTGCTGCGCGAAGCGCTCAAGCGCATGGGCCGCGCCGACCTGATCGGCAACGGCAAAAAGCACCTCGTGCCGACTTGGCAGCCGACCGAGCCCAAGCCGTCGCAACGCGGAACCAAGTCAGTCAAGCCACTGCGATCCTCCGCACGAAAACATTGACGCAGATCAAAATTCTCTTATGATGGCCTCACGAAACGAAAAGTCATGCGGAGGAGACCATCGATGGGCAAGCTGTACTACATCCTCTGGCCATCGTTCCTGATGGCCGGCGTCGCCGAAATTGTGTTTTTCACGATCATCGATCCGCAGGAACTCTACCTCTTTGGGCAACCCGTGAGTTTTTCGCGGCTGGCAACCTACTCCATCGGCTTTTTCGGCTTCTGGGCAGCCTGTGCAGCCTCCAGCATGGCCACCTGTTTCTTCCAGCGCAGCGGCCGCGACATCAACGCCGAAACCGTCGCCCACACGACTCCGCGCTGAGTGCCGACACGTCGCAAGACCGTGTTCGGCTGTCCGCATATCGTGCTGGCAAGAGACGAATGAAGAAGATAGCATTGGCTCACCATGCACCTAGACACCCCTCATGTCATCGACGTGATTGCGTCGGGCATCCACGATGTAAAAAACAGCATGTTCGACGCGCTCGCCCGTGTGCATGTCGCGAAACAGGCGATCCAGGACGAACACGCGGCCGATGCGATTCCGGCACTCGCCGAAACCGAGCGGGCGATTTCGACAAGCGCCGGGCGCCTGTCGAAACTCCTGTCCGCCTATAGGCTCGCCCGACACGAGAATCCCGTATCGATGATGCCGGTGGAGCTTGCCGGCTTCCTCGACGATGTGATGGCCCGCGTGCGTGAAAGCGGCGAACAGCCCATCCGGATTGCCCTAGATCGGCAGGGGCCGGACTTTTGGGTCTTCGATCGGGAACTGATTGCCGATTGCCTCGTCAATGCCCTGCAAAACGCCTTGCGCCATGCACGGCGGCAGATTGAGCTGCGCATCGGCGAAACTGGCGGTCGGCTATTGCTCAGCGTCGCCGACGACGGTCCGGGATTTCCCGACCACTTCCCATCGCACGCGGATGGTACGCGCTCCGGCGTCGGCCTGTTCATCGCACACCGCGTTGCGCGCCTGCATCGGCGCCAGGACACGAATGGCGAACTGCGGCTCGACAAGGACGCTCGGCTTGGCGGCGCCCGCTTTGAGTTGCGGCTCCCCTGAATGCTTCAATCCGAGCGCCTGGCCTCGCTGTTCTCGGAGCCCTTGGCTACCGGCGGCACGAGCGTGTCCGGCGCGCCGTACAAGGAGCTGCGCTATCTGGTCATCGACGATCAGGAGGCGTCTCGCCAGACGTTGAAAATATGCATCCAGTCGATGGGCGGATTCTCGGTCGATCAGGCCCAGAATTTTGTCGAAGCGCATCATCGCATCCGCGCGGAAATTCCGGACATCATCATCTGCGACTATGTCCTCGGCAGCGGCCGCACGGGACAGCAACTGCTCGAGGAGTTGCGCCGCTCGGATCGCCTTCCCGACAATGTGGCCTTTTTGATGGTAACCGCCGAACGCAGCTACGAACAAGTGGTGGCAGCCGTAGAACTGGCGCCGGACGACTACATCATCAAGCCCTTCTCTCCCGAGATGCTGCGGACGCGCATGGACCGGCTGATCCGCAAGAAAATATTTTTTCGGCATTATTACGACCATAAGCGCAACGGCGCCCTCGACGACGCGCTCAAGGAGCTCGACGCCCTTTCGGCGAGCGGCGAAAGCAAGCCTTACCGCTTCGACATACTGCGCGCCCGGGCCGAAACTCTGCTCAAGGCGGATCGCATCGAGGACGCCCTCGAGCGCTACGGCGAGATCATCGCCATTCACCCCCTTCCCTGGGCGCTTGCCGGCCAAGCACGCGCCTTGCGTCGGCTCAACCGCTTCGAGGAGGCCGGCAACGTCGTGGACGGCGTATTGGCCGTGGCGCCGAATTACTTCGATGCATATGACTTGAAGGCGGAAATCTGTTGCGATCTGGGGCAATTCGAACGCGCCCAGCAAGTCCTTCAGGACGTTGCCGTGCGCACGCCTCGCAACTGGACGCGCAAGCGCAGGCTCTCGTCCGTGGCAAAGCTGAACGGCGACTTCGCCACCGCGCAACGACTGATCGAAGAGGTGATCGCCAACGACCGAATTGGCGGAATTCCTATCGCGGATCGCATTGAACTGGTACGCACCGCGCTTGCCGGAGGCGATCGCGAGCTGGCGCGAACCAAGCTGGCCGAGCTCGCCACCGAAGAACGCGCACAGCTTTCCCACGAGGAACGCCTCAACATCGACTGCCTGGAAGCGATGCTGTTGGATAAGGAAGCCGGCGAGAAGCGCTTCGAGCGCATCCGCGCCGAACTCGGCCGTATCGAATTGGGTGCGGAAGCCTTGCTTGACGCCATCCGAGTTGCTTTGCACTACGCGGATCGCGAACTGGCCGACCGTCTCGCCGAACGCTTGTTGGGCGGAGCGGAAGCTCGTCGTGCTTTTCAAGCCATGCTCGAGATTTTCCGCCAACAGGGCATGGAGGAGCATTTCCGGAAACTGCAACGCGCGGTTGCAGCTCGCCGCCTGCAACGCAAGCAATAACGCAGCGTCGCGTCCATGTCGGCCATGCCCGGCGGACAGCGAGGATCAGACGCAACCCGTCGGCTTTGGCATCCCGGCATAGCGCGCGGCCTGCTTGGCAGGCCCATACGGAAACAGGTCGAAAAGGAATTTCTTGTCGGCCCATTCCTCGCCCAGATCGTCGCCGATGGTCTTCGTCATCACCCGCAGATTGGGCGCCGTACCGTTTTCCTGGTAATACTTGCGTATCCAGTTGAGCAGCCGCCAGTGGCGCTCGGTCAACTCGAGACTGTCCTGCCTGGACAGATATTCTGCGACGTCTTCCGACCAATCATCCAGATTTGCCAGGTAACCCTCGGCGTCGGTCGTAATCTCTCTGCCATTCACGTGAATCATTTTGTCGTCCTCTCGATGGGGTTGGGGGTTCGCATTATTTCCGACAATATTAGTCGGGTAATAATACAAGTCAACTCCCGTCAAGAGGACTCAAAAAAATGGGGGACAACAGGGCGATCATGGCGTCCGGTCACGCCGAACGTCATGTCGTCCTCAGGTATGGATTACTTTTTCTTGGTTGTCTTCTTGGTCGTCGAGGAAGATGTCGTGCTCTTCGTATCGGTCGACTTGCCGGCTTCCTGGCTTGCCGGCGTACTTCCCCCCTGGACGCCCAATTGGCCGCCGGTGCCCAGCCCGCCTTTGACTTCCTGGGCTTTGTAGTTGCGCACGGCCTTCACCATGTTGTTGTAGGCATCCGTGAACGCGGCCACGATCACTTTGCCTTCCGCGGTGTTGGAATAGCCGCCCAAGCCACCGCCGGCCGCGCTGCCGATAATGCCGCCAACGGCGCCAAGGTCCATGTTTCTTGCGCTGCCTTCG
>JAGVUA010000119.1:0-5515 GCA_019136545.1 Betaproteobacteria bacterium | reverse complement strand
TGCCTTCGGCTGCAGCGAGTTGAACGCTCGAACGGTTGTCGATCAGCGTCAGCACGGTGCTGGCTTCTTTGTAGTTCAAGCTGCCCCCCAACAAGGCGCCGACACCGCCAATTCGGCCGCCAAGCGCCCCGCCCAGTCCACCGGCGTTCTGGTTGCTGAACGTCACCGACGGGCTCATCGTGTAATCGGCGGCGACCATCTGCCCCTTCTGGAAGCGCGAGCCCTGTCGCATTTCGCCCGACTCGGCCAAGGCGCGCTCGCCCATGATGTTACCCATGGCCTTGCCGCGCTCGACGACCACGAAACAGTTCGATTGCTGGATGATCAACTTCAGCACCGGCACCGTGGAGCCGAGTTTCATCTGTCCCGAGAGAATGCTGTACCAGGACGCCTGCGTATCCTCGGCGATTGCCAACGTGCCCAGCGATGCCGAGCACTTCTCGAGTTGTGAATTGACGTTGTCCGTAGCGGAACCGGCGGCGGATCCCGTGGCAACGGTCTTCGCCTGCTCCGAGCCCATTTGCATGTTCGAGCAGCCCACCAGCGCCGTACCGGCGACGGCAAGCACAGACCACTTTTTCAGTACACGAACCATTTATTAGCCTCCTCTAGCTCAACTATTCTCGATTCGATGACATACAGATAACGCTAATACTATACCAGATATGCCCCTCGAAAGCCGTCAGGCAAGCCATGGCTTGCACCATCCATGTGGGCGCGCTAGTCTTCCGCTCGGAGACCAATCATCGCCCGTTAAGGAGAGCGCGCCCATGCTGCTGAAGAACAAGGTTGTCATCATCTCGGGCATCGGCCCGGGCCTCGGCGTCAAGCTTGCCGTCGAGGCAGCCCGCGAAGGCGCCCATGTCGCCATTGCCGCTCGCTCGGCCGCGGGCCTTGAGAACGCCGAACGGCACATGAAGGAAGTCGCGCCGGACTGCCGGATATTGAAGCAACCGACCGACATCACCGACCGCGATCAATGCCGGCAACTGGTGATGGCAACCGAAGCGCATTTTGGCCGTATTGACGGCTTGGTCAATAGCGCCTTCTACCATGGCAATTTCGAAAGCATCGAAACCGCGGACCTCGACGACTGGCGCAAATGCTTCGACACCAACGTCATCGGCACCATGACCATGACCCAGGAAACGGTCAAGGCGATGAAAAAGACCGGCGGTGGCGCCATCACCATGGTCAATACCATGGCCACGCGCAAGCCTTTTCCGAGCGAGGCCGGCTACGCTGCGTCGAAAGGCGCGTTGATGGTGGCTGCCAAGTATCTGGCCAAGGAATTGGGGTGCCACAACATTCGCGTCAATAGCATTCATCCTGGATGGATGTGGGGCGCTCCGGTGCAAAGCTATGTCAAGAGCGCATCGGCGGCACGCAATGTTCCCGAGGCGGAAATCATCAAACCGATTGCCGCCAACATCGCCTTGGGCCGCATCGTCACCGATGACGAATGCGCTCGCGCCGCCATGTTCCTGATATCCGACTATGCCAGCGCGATCACCGGTGCCATTCTCGATACCAACGGCGGTGAATTCATCGGCTGTTAAGGGCGAACCCGACCGTTGCACTGCGCGTCGGCATCCATATTGCCTTTCGGAGCAAGCCTCATGCTAAGCCTGCTGGAGATATCCGACCGGAGCGAAAGCTGGCGCATCCAGTCACGCAACGAAGAAAAATCATTCAATCACCACGTACCGACAATCGCATGAGCAAACTCAGAACAGACCTCAGCCTCGAAGCTCTGAACGAACGGGGCAAGGAATACTTGCCAGGCTATCTTGGCATCCGGATCACCGAGCTGCAATCCGAGCGCGTGACGAGCCGCATGCCCTCGAGTTGAAAAGCAACTACCTAGGCACGGTAACGGACGGCTCAGTGGCATGTATCGCGACCGCCCAGCATCTCGGTCGAACGACGCAGGTGTGGGATGCCGTGGTGACGGACGAGGCCAGCGGCCGCAAGCTGGCGCTGTTCCGCTGCACGCAGATGATTCTTTGGCCGAAATAATCGACCGCAGATCTGCAATCCGCAATAGTCAGCGAGGCGTCAGATGAATACTGCTTCTGGCAATGGCGATCTCGCGTAAAAAGCACACTAACCCGAGCACGAGAGAGGCCATCGCCAGGACAAAGAGCAAGGAAACCGCTGTAGAAGGACTTACCTGCAGAATCGAACTGAGGAACAATGCCGCAATCACAAAACAAACGAATAAAGCGCTACTGGTGCATAGACCGATTGCCCAATGAATCAATCTGGCCCGTTTCGACAGGGCCTTCATTTCGACTTCGACGGCGTGTTCGATTCTCTTGCCGGATATCTGATACGTTTCAAGCTGTCTGAAGCGGTCGACCACTCGCCCGAGACGATTGACCAGCACGGACAAAATGGCTCCAACCCCCGTGAGCAGAAACACGGGGGCCACGGCAAGCTGTACAACATGGGACACGCTGGCGACTGCCTCTATATTTTCGATTGCCACGATACCGACCCTAATCAAATAGCCACACGGAACCCGCGAACTCGACGGTATGAAAGCATAGCTGACATTTGCGGCGCCTTTGCGAGGAATCCGGAGCCCACATCGAGCGGGGGAACCATCGGCAAGCGCATCAGTCTCAGTCGGCGGTTATAAGAGATTTACTTCCCAGACACCCAACAATATAAAAGGTCAATATGAAATCATCCTCTCGTATCCTCATCAGCTTAGTGGTCGCAGTGCTTGCCGCCCTCGGCGGATCGCTCCATGCAGCCGATCATCCACATGACCGCCATCAAGCTCACGCCCCCGCAAAACTTCAACTCGATCGCGGCGCAAAATGGCCGACCGACGCGCCGCTGCGTCAGGGGATGGAAACGTTGCGCAGCACCTTCGCCGAATATCTGATAGCCATTCGCAAAGGCCGGCTTGCCGCAAAAGATTACGAGACCTTGGGCGCAAAGGTGGATAGCGAAGTCGGCAACATCGTCGCGCAGTGCAAACTTGAACCCAAAGCCGATGCAATGCTACATCTCGTAGTGGCCGATCTGCTCAATGCTGCCGCCGTCATGCGAGGTAAAGCGCCAGGCAAGCCTGCTGCTGCGGCGCGTCAGGCCGTTCATGCCGTAAACAACTACGGCCGCTACTTCGACCACCCGCAATGGCAGCCGCTGGGTTAGTATCAAAGTCGACCTTGTCGCATTGGAAATAGCCTCTCGTGCCACCCGCAACACCACAATTCAGACGCGGGCCGATCTCAGCCGTAAGCGAGAAGGCGACCGCAGAGCGCATCATCAATACGCGATCGTGGACCGAGCGGCTGTTCTCCTTCCGCCTCACGCGCCCGGCGGCTTTCCGCTTCGAACCTGGCCAGTTCGCTCGGCTGGGCATCGCCAGCGCCAGCGGCGGCATCATCTGGCGGGCCTACTCCATGGTTTCGGCCAGCCACGACGAGCACCTCGAGTTCTTCTCGATCGTCGTTCCGGATGGCGCATTCACCACCCGGCTGGCAAAGCTCGGCGCCGGCGATACCCTTCATCTGGAGAAGCGAGCCTACGGCTATCTCACCACGGGACGCTTCGTCGGCGGTCAGGACTTGTGGCTGCTCGCCAGCGGTACCGGCGTAGCGCCCTTCCTCTCCATCCTGCATGATCCGCAGGTCTGGCAGCAGTACGACAACATCGTGCTCGCCTACAGCGTCCGCGAGATGCGCGACCTGGCCTATCGCGATGAAATTACCGCTTTGGCCAGCCATGAGCTTTTTGCGTCGGATGGGCACAAGCTGCGCTTTGTTCCGGTGGTCACGCGCGAGCGTGTGCCGGGGACACTCGATCGCCGCCTGACCACGCTCATCGCCGAAGGCCTGCTGGAAGACCATATCGGCCTAAGGCTCGATCCGGAACGCGCACGCATTCTTGTCTGTGGCAACCCGCAGATGCTCGACGATCTGCGCGATGTGCTGTCCGCGCGCGGCCTGCGACCGGACCGCGGCAAGAGCCCCGGAAACTTTGCCTTCGAGAATTACTGGTAAGGCGGCCTGGCATGCTCGGGCTTTCGATAGCCATCGCACATTCCCGGTGACAGAGGACTTTTCGCACATGCCGAGCTGCTGCGACGTATCGCGGCTGGTCGGAACGCCGTCCATACCAGTCTCGCCGGGGAAGCAGGCAAAGCACTCTGCGCCGGCCGAGCACGGGACCGGCATCGAGTAGCCCCCCTTTCTTCCTCGGTACAAACCGATGGCTCTATTGCGTCCGGCTGCCAGTTTTGACAGTCTCTCCCAGCGATACGGGACGAAATACAAATGGATGGTGCTGTTCATTCTCGGCCTGGGAACGGTTGCCGGAGTCTTATGCGCCTCCAGCTTCAATGTTGCCGTCCCGGCGCTGACCAGGCATTTCGGGCTTGGCCAAGATCAAGTCCAATGGGCCATGACGGGTTTTCTGGTGGCGACGACGGTAGGCGGAGTCGTAATAACTCAACTGCCCGGCACGGGGCTCCTCCGACTGCCTGCCGTCACGCCGACACAAGGCCCGGCAATCTCGGCTTCTATGTGCCGCCTCCGTTACGTCTGGACGACCTTACCGTCACCTGCCGTAGCGCAGGAATTCTCGACAGACTGGGTCGTTACGGAGTTACGGCTAACTTAGGGGTAGCGTGGGTGGCGGGCAAGTCGATGGGTACAATACGTCGTCATGAGATCAGCCCATAGGTAGACGTGTTATGCCCTCTTCCGGTACTGACAACCTCGCAGTCCTGATTGACTCTGACAATGCTCAGCCTACTGTTATCGCGGAGCTTCTGGCTGAAGTAGCTCGGTATGGGACGGCTACCGTAAAGCGAGCCTACGGTGACTGGACCACGCCCAACCTAGCAGGCTGGAAGGAGGCTCTGCACGTTCACGCCATTCAGCCGATTCAGCAGTTTCGCTACACCACAGGCAAGAACGCCACGGATTCAGCCCTGATCATCGACGCCATGGACCTGCTGCATGGCGGCAAGGTCGACGGCTTCTGCCTGGTCTCTTCCGACAGCGACTTCACCCGTCTTGCCACGCGAATCCGGGAATCAGGCCTGTCCGTCTACGGATTCGGTGAGCAGAAGACTCCCAAGCCCTTTGTCGCCGCCTGCGATAGGTTCATCTTCACTGAGATCCTGCGTAAGTCATCCCTCCCTGCTCCGGTCGAAGACCCATCCGGGACTAACCTGCCGGCCCTACTTTCGGCTGCAATCCTCGATGCTGCACAAGAGGATGGGTGGGCACTCCTGGCCATCGTGGGCAGCCTCATCCTCAAGAACGCGCCGTCCTTCGATGCGCGTAACTTCGGCTACAAGAAGCTTGGGGAGTTAGTAAAGGCGCAACCCTACCTGGAAGTGAAGGCAGTTTCGGTAGGCGATGGCTCGCCCAATGCCCACCTCTTCGTCCGACTGAGGGCCAGTTGAGGGCTCGTGGCTGGCAGGTTGGCTCAGATAGTGTCACCACGTCGCACGCCAGACGGCGGGTGGAGCGATGGGTAGACCGCGCTG
>JAGVUA010000005.1 GCA_019136545.1 Betaproteobacteria bacterium | reverse complement strand
AGGTTGCCGTACTGGGCATCGGCGCTGTTGAAAAGATTGTCGCCGTTGCTGTCGATGCTCTTGAGAGCATCGAAGGCATCGACGGCATAGATCGCGCGGCCGGTGAGCAGTTCGGTGCCGACGACGGTATCGACGCCGAACAACTCACGACCGGAGTCGATGGTGCCGTTGCCGTCGCGATCGAGAACGACGAAGGCATCGTCGGCCTTGAGCCAGCCGGTGCCGGTCTTGATGGCGTCGGCGTCGTGGTCGAAGAGAACTCCCGCATCAACCCCGACCGTTTCAATGCCGTCACCGTCCAGATCGATGGCCAGGGGATCGCGGCGGATGAAGTTGCGGGCGCGGAGGTAGAGGTCGTTTTCTTCTGGATGGATGTAGTCGTAGAGTATGCTGCCTGGATGTTGGTCGTTGACCCAATCGATAAGTGCTCCAACACCCATACCAGTCCCAACCCCAGCCAGACTGCTCAAAGCCTCCCATTTCCATATCTGCCCCGAAATAGCCAACCCTAAACGGAGAGATGAAAATGCAGTTCGCAGAGCTGCATTGGCGAGCATTCCAGTTGATAGTTCGGCTGCAAGCTTGCCGTAGGCCGCTACCAGTTCGTAGTTGTTGCGAGCGTCGGCCACATCCCGTATCGTGTTTGCGACACTATTGAGGCCATCTATCTTACCCACAGCATCCGCGACATTCGAAAGAAAAGTCATGTCCAATCCTTATGATCAGAGAATTGTCAAGTAGAGGTAAAACGGAAGAAACAATAAGCAGAGTGCGCTAAATAAGCGACTGGCATGACTGCCTTTCTTAGAAAAAGTCCCAAGGTAAAAGTACAAAATCACCTCCACCGGGATCGCTAAAAATGATGCCCACACAACCATCCATGCACCAAAGGAAAAATCCCCAACAATCAAATTTCTTCCTAAGAAGAAAACAAGCCCTACCGCGAGAATAAGCAGTGATAGGTACATCGCCCTACCATCAATTCGGTTAAAAGCCTCTCGCATCACGATGCCGATAGGCGCTCGAACATCAATATCCATGGTCCTGCTCTCCTTTCGCTTTCACTAAGGTAATAGGCCGGACGAGATCACAATTTCCGCTATCAATTTCACGCCATCGCCCTCAACGTCCCATTTACCGGCGTCCCACCACGGCTGACTTTCATTCGCTTGCTGCTTGCCGCCAGATTCATCGCGCCGTTCTCCAGATCAAACATCGCCATCGGCCTACCGATGCCGGAATTGGAATCTCTCGGGAGGAACTTCTGCCCACGTGGTCGCGAGTCTGATGAATGCCGGCAAGATATTCGGCCGGTCATGCCATGTCAATATGACATGAGTAGTAGATAGAAAAGGCCTGTTCCGCGCCGCCCAGCAGCACGTGCTACGCGAACGTCAGATCACGCCCGCGGCGCGCAGCGCGGCGATGGCCGCGTCGTCGTGGCCGAGTTCGCGCAGCACGGCCTCGGTGTCCTGGCCCAGCAGCGGGGGCGCGTTGCGGTATTCGACCGGCGTTGCCGACAGCCGCAGCGGGTTGGCCACTTGCGGCGCGCTGCCGGCCAGCGGGTGCGGCAGGTCGATGCGCATGCCGCGATGCCGCACTTGTGGGTCGGCGAACACGCCGGCCAGGTCGTTGATCGGCCCGCAGGGCACGGCAGCGGCTTCCAGCGCCTCGATCCAGGCGGCCGTGGTTTTCATGACCGTCGCCTGGCGCAGCAGCGGGATCAGTTCGGCTCTATGGTTGACGCGCGCGGCGTTGGTGGCGAAGCGCGCGTCGACGGCCCATTCGGGATGGCCGGCGATGGCGCAGAAACGGGCGAACTGCGCGTCGTTGCCGACGGCGAGAATCATGTCGCCATCGGCGGTCGGAAAATCCTGGTAGGGCACGATGTTGGGATGGGCGTTGCCCATGCGCCGCGGCGGCGTGCCCGACGCCAGGTAGTTGAGCGCCTGGTTGGCGAGGCAGGCGACCTGCACGTCGAGCAGGGCGACGTCGATGTGCTGGCCTTCGCCGGTGCGCTCGCGGTGGGCGAGCGCGGCGAGGATGCCGACGGCGGCGTGCAAGCCGGTCAGGATGTCGGTGAGGGCGACGCCGACTTTCTGCGGCCCGGCGCCGGACTCGCCGTCGGCGCGGCCGGTGACGCTCATCAGCCCGCCCATGCCCTGGATCAGGAAGTCGTAGCCGGCGCGCGCGGCGTAGGGTCCGTCCTGGCCGAAGCCGGTGATCGAGCAGTAGATCAGGCGGGGATTGAGCGCGCTCAGGCTCGCATAGTCGAGTCCGTAGGACGCCAGGCCGCCGACCTTGAAGTTCTCGATGACGATATCGGCCCCGGCGGCCAGCCGGCGGACGATGGCCTGGCCTTCGGCGCGCGTGAAATCGACGGTGACGGAGCGCTTGTTGCGGTTGGCGCACAGGTAGTAGGCGGCTTCGCTGGTTTCCCGGCCCTGGTCGTCCTTCAGCCAGGGCGGTCCCCAGTGGCGGGTGTCGTCGCCACCCTTGCCATCCTTGCCGGGCCGTTCGATCTTGATCACTTCGGCGCCGAGGTCGGCCAGCATCTGGCTGGCCCAGGGACCGGCCAGCACGCGCGAGAGATCGAGGACTGTCAGGTGCGATAACGCCGCCATGAAGGTGCTTCGCCGAAAATGAGGATATTGAGGATAGGCGAGCTTGGCCGCCGGCCTGGCCGGACACGGGGCGCGCCGGGCCGCACTATAAGGCATGCCCGGCGATAAGCCGGGGCAAGACCCCGATTAGGCCATTGATTTTGGCTTGGTGAAAAGCGCGGTATCCTCTCCGCGTGGAAGCCCGGAAAGCCGAGGAGGGGCGATGGCGCAATTGCTGAGCTTGTCGCGGGCGGCGCAATTGATCGGCGTCACGCGCGGCGACTTGCAGAAAAAAATCCGCGACGGCGAACTGGCGGCCTACGACGGCCTGGTCGACGGCGCCGATCTGCAGCGCGTCTATCCGGCGCTGCGCCTCGAGGAAAGCGGTGCGTTCGAGCGCGTCGCCCAGATCAAGGAGCAGGCGTTCAGCCGGCGCATGCGCGAGCGCCTGCTGCCCTCGCAGGAAGTGCTGGCGCAGCGCCTGTTCGCCCAGGGGCAGGAGCTCGACAGCCTGCGCCGCCACTTGGCGCGCTACCACGACTTGGTGGTGGCCTTGCGCGAAAAGATCGATGGCCGGGCGCGCGCCGCGCCGGCCGGGCTGGCCGCGCCGCTGCGCGAACTCGGCGGCATGCTCGATGACGGCCTGGCCGCGGTGCTGGGCAGCCAGGAAACTTTGGACACGGTGGCGGTGATGGATGACATGTTGCGCGTGATGACGGCCCAGGTGACCCTCCGGCCTTCGGGCCACGAGTTCTTCGTCGAAGGTTCCGAGACCATTCTCGAAGCGGCCCTGCATGCCGGCCTGGCGCCCGCCTATGGCTGCGGCAACGGCAATTGCGGCTTGTGCAAGGCGCGCGTGGTCGCCGGCGAGACGCGCCAGATCCGCAATACCGACTATCCGCTGTCCGAGGCCGAGCGGGCGCAGAACTACCGCCTGCTCTGCGCGCACACGGCGGTGAGCGACCTGGTGATCGAGATGGTCGAGGCGCAGTCGCCCGCCGACATTCCGGAGCAGCAGATCGTCGCGCGGGTTCGCAGTGCCGCGGCGCTCGATGCCGAGACCATGTTGCTGCATTTGCAGACGCCGCGCTCCAACCGGCTGCGCTTCCTCGCCGGCCAGAACGTCACGCTTGGCTACGCCGGCGGCGGCATCGATTTTCGCGGCGACTATCCGGTCGCTTCCTGTCCTTGCGACGATCGCAACCTGCTGTTCCATATCACCCGCGCCGATGCCGAGAGCGGCGACGGCTTCGCCGCCCGCCTGTTCGCCGGTGCCGTTCACCCCGGCGATCCGGTCAATGTCTGGGGGCCGTTCGGCGATTTCGTGCTGCGCCCCGAGCGCGGCTTGCCGCTGGCTTTCCTCTGCTGCGATGCGGGCTTCGCGCCGGTGCGAAGCCTGGTCGAGCATGCCTTGTCGCTCGACGGCTTTCCCGAGATCGCGGTTTACTGGGCGGCAACGCGGCCGGGCGGCCAGTATCTCGCCAACCAGTGCCGGGCATGGGCCGAAGCGCTCGACCACTTCAGCTATCGCGCGCTCGATGCCACCGATGGCGCCGATGCCGGCAGGCAGGCGGCCGCGGCCTTGATGGCCGCCGGACAGGCCACGGCCGACGCCGGCATCTACATTGCGGGCGGCCATGCCTTCGCCGAGGCGGCGCAGCGCATGCTGCTGGCGGCCGGCGTGCCATCCGGCCGCGTGGTCGCGGCCGTCCTGTGATGCCACCCCGGCGAGAAAAAAGTGGGGGGGCTGCGGCGATCCGGTCGTATCGTCGGGCACAGTTCCCGACACGCCGGTCCGAGGCAGCCCCCCGAGTCAATCTGTATTACGGAAGTAATAGTACGAAAGCTAGATGCCGGAGTCAAGCGGCATACGATGGAAATCAAACTTTCTTGTCTTGAATCAAGAATGGAAAACTGCCTCAATTCGTCGGTTTCACGGCTGCGGCCCGGGCGGCAAGGGTGGCCGCCATGACGTCGAAGCCTGTCATTCCCATCGTCCCGGCCGCAACGGCCGCCGACGCGTGCGAGGGCGCGGAGGCTTTCGCGCTGATGGTGCTCGGCGACAGCATGGCACCGGAGTTCCGCGAGGGCGAGATCATCATCATCGAGCCGGCGGGGCTCGCCACCGACGGCGCCTACGTGCTGGCGTGGCTCGGCGACGAATGGATTTTTCGCCAGCTGGCCAGGGCGGGCGACCGCTGGGAATTGCGGCCCCTCAATCCGGCCTATCCCGCTGCCGTGATCGGCGACCTCGGCTGCGTGCGGGGCGTGGTCATCCAGAAGAGCCGGCCCGGCCGCCGCAAGGAAACCAAACGCTACGTCGATTGAAGTTCTTCGAGTGGAGACAGCATGCCTTACTACCTTTATCGCGTCACCCAGGCCGGACCGGTCAAGCAACTGGAAAAAATCACCGAATTCGGCTTTTTCAAGCATGCCTCCGCCGAGGCCAAGCGCCTGCGCCAAGCGCCCGACCTGGCGGCCGGCACGCTAGTGAAGGTGATCTTCGCCGAAAACGAGCTGCAAGCCGAGGATCTGCTCAACCAGGTGCGCGAAGGCGAGCCGCTGACCGGCGACGACTGGTAGCCGATGGACGAAGCCGCCTATCGTTCCGCCCGCGGCGAGATCAATCGCCTGCCGTGCGTTTTTGAGAAGGCGCTGCTGGCGCGTTGCGCCGTCTGCCAACTGGCCAGCCACCGCGCGCTGGCCGAGCGCGAGACCATTGCCTGCACGTCGCCGGTGGCGCGCGCCGAATGCGGCCAGCTGGCCGGCCTGCTGCGCGAAAAGTCAGCCTTCGCGCTGCGCCTCGCCAGCACCCGGCGCGTCCTGCCGCATGCCATGGTGATGAAGATCCAGTGCGGCGGCCTGTCGGGCCTGCGGCAGGCGCTCGATGCCGACGCGCCGGCGCCCGACGTACACCGGCTGGTGCTGCTGGCACGCGAACGCCATGGCGGCCTCGAGGCGCTGCCCTACTCGGACATCATCCAGGGGGTCGCCGCCTTCGAACCGCGGCGGCGTCGGCCGTGATCGCCGGCATGGCGCCGCTGCTCGAGGCCGTGCAGCGCAATTGCCACATCGCCGATGCCCGCCACGCGCGCGACATGACGCTGTGCGCCTATCTGCTGGAGATGCGCGAGTTCTACCGCTGGGAGCACGACTTGCCGCCGGGGGCGTCCCTGCCGCGCGAGGCGGTGGGCCGCTGGATCGCCGAGCGCGAGGCGCTTTGGGAGTCGCTGGCCGACGACCAGTTCCAGCCGTTGCCGCTGGCCGGTGCGCTGCACGAGCCGTTCGCCGCCGGTGCGATCAACGAACGCCTGCTGCCGGCCGGTCTGATCTATGGCGCCGGCATCGGCCGTTTCGGCAAGCCGCATTTCTTCCTCGCCCGGCTGGAGCGCGCGGCGCGCGAGGACGACCTGACCGTGCTGGTCTGCGGCTGCGAGTACGCGCGCGACCTGACGGCGATTCCCGCCGCCTTGCAGGGCGGCACGGTCGTCGTGCGCCGCGAGGCTCTGCGCCAATGGTTGTGGGAAAAAATCGACGCCTGGAACGTCAAGCGTCCGCAGGGCGCCTTGGCGCGCGCCCTGGCCGCCTACGGCCACGGTCGCGATCCCGCCGGCGCGCTGGCGCGCATGACCGAGCGCGAAACCGGAACCGTCATCCTGCACGAGCGCGGCGAGCACGCGGCGGGGCGCCTGCTGGGGCCGGCCTGGGAGCGGATGATCACCGGTTTTGCGACCAAGCGTGCCGAACTGGTGGCGCGCGCCGTGCGCGACAATCTCGCCGATTGCCTGACGACCTTGCCGGCGCTGCTGGCGCAAGCGGACGACGCTTCGCTGCATTTCTGGTTCGCCAACTTCGATGGCCTGCGTCGGGAATTGTTTCCGCGCCTGGCGGTGGCCTACGCAGACGTCGGCGCAGGCGAGGCGCCGTTGCGCGCCGCCGTCGCGGCCGGCGCCGAGCACTGGCTGGCCGCCGCGCGGCGGCTGATGTCGCTCGACGAGGACGCGGTGGCCGGGCTGGCTGGCGATCCCGCCCCGGTCGCCTTGTAGAATCCCGCCATGAACGCCACATCGCATCGCCGGCACGGCGCCGAGCGCGACCAGGATTTCGGCGACGTCGATCGCCCAGGGCTGCTGGCCGCGCTGGCCGCCGTCGTGCCGCCGGCCAACCTGCTCGTCGACGGCGAGGACCTGAAGCCCTACGAATGCGACGGCCTGTCGGCCTTCCGCCAAGTGCCGCTGGCGGTAGTGCTCGCCGAAAACGAAGGCCAGGTGGCGGCGGTGCTCGGAATCTGCCACCGGCTGGGCGCGCCCGTGGTCGCGCGCGGCGCGGGCACCGGCCTGTCGGGCGGCGCGCTGCCGCACGGCCAGGGCATCGTGCTCAGCCTGGCGAAGATGAAGCGCATCCTGCACCTCGATCCCGTCGCGCGCGTCGCCGTGGTCGAGCCCGGGGTGCGCAATCTCGCCATCTCCGAGGCGGCGGCGCCGCACGGCCTCTACTACGCGCCCGACCCGAGTTCGCAGATCGCCTGCAGCATCGGCGGCAACGTCGCCGAGAACGCCGGCGGCGTGCACTGTCTCAAGTACGGCCTGACGGTGCACAACGTGCTGCGCGTGCGCGGCGTGACCGTCGAAGGGGAGATCGTCGAACTGGGTTCGCAGGCGCTCGATGTGCCTGGCTACGACCTGCTGGCGCTGATGATCGGCTCCGAGGGCCTGCTGGCGGTGGTCACCGAAGTGACGGTGAAGCTGGTGCCCAAGCCCGAGACGGCACGGGTCGTCATGGCCTCGTTCGACGACGTGACCAAGGCCGGCGACGCGGTCGCTGCGATCATCGCCGCCGGCATCATTCCCGCCGGGCTGGAAATGATGGACAAGCCGGCGACGGCGGCGGTCGAGCCTTTCGTCAATGCCGGCTACGATCTGGATGCCGAAGCGATCCTGCTGTGCGAATCCGACGGCACGCCCGAGGAGGTCGAGGAGGAAATCGGCCGCATGCGCGCCGTGCTGGAAGGCTGCGGCGCCACCGGCATCCGCGTGTCGGCGGACGAGGCGGAGCGACTCAAGTTCTGGGCCGGGCGCAAGGCGGCCTTCCCTGCCGCCGGGCGCATTTCGGCCGACTACTACTGTATGGACGGCACGATTCCGAGGAAGCGGCTGGGCGACATGCTGCGCGCCATCGCCGGCATGGAAAAGAAGTACGGCCTGCGCTGCATCAACGTCTTCCACGCCGGCGACGGCAACCTGCATCCGCTCATCCTCTACGACGCCAACGTGCCGGGCGAACTCGAACGCACCGAGGCCTTTGGCGCCGACATTCTCGCGCTGTCGGTCAAGCTCGGCGGCACGGTCACCGGCGAGCACGGCGTGGGTGCCGAGAAGCTCGGCGGCATGTGCGTGCAATTCGACGGCGAGGAACTCTCCACCTTCCATCGCGTCAAGGCCGCTTTCGACCCGGCCGGCCTGCTCAATCCCGGCAAGGCGGTGCCCAGCCTGCATCGCTGCGCCGAGTTCGGCCGCATGCACGTGCATGCCGGCGAACTCAAGTTTCCCGACATCGAGCGTTTCTGATGGATGCCGCCGCGCAATTCGCCGAACGCATCCGCGCCGCCGACGGTGGCGAACGAGCGCTGCGCCTCCGCGGCGGCGGCAGCAAGGATTTCTACGGCGGGGCCCTGGTCGGCGAAGTGCTCGATACCCGCGAGCATCGCGGCATCGTCGCCTACGAGCCGACCGAACTGGTGATCACCGCGCGCTGCGGCACGCCGCTCGCCGAGATCGAGGCGGCGCTCGCCGCCCAGGGGCAGTGTCTGCCGTTCGAGCCGCCGCATTTTGGCGCTGGGGCCTCATTGGCCACCGTGGGCGGCGTCGTTGCCGCCGGTTTGTCCGGCCCGCGCCGCGCCGCGGTCGGCGCCGTGCGCGATTTCGTGCTCGGCGTACAGCTGCTCGACGGCGTGGCGCGGCGGCTGACTTTCGGCGGCCAGGTGATGAAGAACGTCGCCGGCTACGATGTCTCGCGCCTGATGGCGGGCAGCCTCGGCACGCTCGGTCTCATCCTCGAGGTCTCGCTGAAAGTGCTGCCGCGACCCGTGGCCGAGGCGACCCTGCGCTTCGACCTGCCGCAGGCGCAGGCCATCGAGGCGATGAACGCCTGGGCCGGCCAGCCCTTGCCGATCTCCGCGACTTGCTGGCAGGACGGCGTGTTGACCGTGCGCCTGTCGGGCGCGCGCGCGGCGGTGGCGGCAGCCTGCCGCAAGCTCGGCGGCGACCTTGTCGATGAGGGTGCCGCGTTCTGGGAGGCGCTGCGCCAGCAGCGGCTGGATTTTTTCGCCGGCGGCGAAATCTTGCAACGTCTTGCGCTACCGTCGGTGGCGCCGCCGCTGGACCTGCCGGGCGCCCAGCTCATCGAATGGGGCGGCAGCCAGCGCTGGTGGCGCGGTGATGCCGCCGCCGCGCGGCAGGCCGCAAGCCGCGCCGGCGGCCATGCGACATCGTTTCGCGGCGGCGACAAATCCGCCGGCGTTTTTCAGCCGCTGCCGGCGCCGCTCATGCAAATCCACCGGCGGCTCAAGGCCGCTTTCGATCCACGGGGCGTGTTCAATCCCGGCCGCCTTTACCCTGACCTCTCAACATGAAAGGAAATCCCATGCCCGCCATGACTACCGATAGCGGCCTGATCATCGAAGACCTGAACGTAGGCGCCGGCGACGAGGCGCGCGCCGGCCAGACCGTGTCCGTTCATTACACCGGCTGGCTGACCGATGGCCGCAAGTTCGATTCGAGCAAGGACCGCAACGAGCCGTTCGAGTTTCCGCTGGCCGCGCGCCACGTGATTGCCGGCTGGGACGAAGGCGTGCAGGGCATGAAGATCGGCGGCGTGCGCAAGCTGACCATTCCGCCGCAACTGGGCTATGGCGCGCGCGGCGCCGGCGGCGTCATTCCGCCGAATGCGACGCTGGTGTTCGAGGTGGAACTGCTGGGGATCCGCTAGCCGGCGCGGCGGCCCGGCGGTCCAACCGCCCGCCGCCTCGTTCGCGGCGATCCGAGGTATCCGCTAGGACGCTGCGGGCATGCTGTGCCACCAGATGTCGCAACGCTTGCAGGCCTTGCCGTCGAATTCGGCCTTGAGCATGCCGTCGAGGATCATGCGCGGCAAAGGATCGCCCGGCTGGCGGGCCGGCAGCCCCGTGCCGGTCGACTTGGCCCAGATCTGGAACAGCTCTTCCGAGGCGACCTGGTAGGTGGTGCGCCAGTGAGCGATGCCGCCGGTTGCGGACGAGGACAGCACTTGGTATTCGACGCGCACGTCTTCCTGCAGCTTGACGCGCCGCCAGTATTCGGCGAGCTGCGCCGGGCCGCGCTGTACCGCGAACGGCGTGTTGTGGTATTCGCCGTCGGCCGCGAACAAGGCGACGAACATCGCCTCGTCCCGGCATTGCCATGCCGCCTGATAGCCTTGCATGAACCGTTCGATATCCATGAGTTTCCTTTCAGATTCGGCCTGGCTGCTGGGATACCATTACGCTTTCCGATCCGATCTCGCGCCCATCGTGTCTCTCCATCCACATGGCATTCCCGTCGGCATCATAGTAGTCGGCATCATGCGCGGTGTCCATGGCGCCGCGCCGGGCTGCGCGCGGCGTCCCGCCACGACTGACTTTCGGAGCAGCTGACATGTGCGGCATTTGCGGCGAATTGCGCTTCGACGGCGGGCATCCCGATCTCGGCGGCCTGCAGCGCATGATGACGCGCCTGGCCCGGCGCGGGCCGGACCACGAAGGCGTCTACACCGACGGCCCGCTCGCCTTCGGCCATCGCCGCCTGGCCATCATCGACCTCTCGGCGCATTCCGACCAGCCGATGGTGGACAAGGCGCTCGGCCTGTCGCTGGTCTTCAACGGCACCCTCTACAACTACCGCGAGCTGCGCCGCGAACTGGCGGCGCTCGGCTACCGCTTCTTCTCCGAAGGCGATTCGGAAGTCATCCTCAAGGCCTATCACGCCTGGGGCGAGGACTGCGTCGCGCGCTTCAACGGCATGTTCGCCTTCGCGGTCTGGAGCGAGGCCGACCGCACGCTGTTCCTCGGCCGCGACCGCGCCGGCATCAAGCCGCTGTATTTCGCGCAGGACGCCGGCCGCTTTCGCTTTGCCTCGACGCTGCCGGCGCTGCTGGCGGCGGGTGGTGTCGACAAATCGCTCGATCCGGTGGCGCTGCATCATCACCTGACGCTGCACGCCGTGGTGCCGGCGCCGCGCACGATCCTCAAGGGCGTGCGGAAGCTCGCGCCCGGCTGCGTGATGACCGTCGACGCCGACGGCGAGGTGGCAACCCGGCCCTACTGGCGCCTGAAGGCGCAGCGTCCGGCGCTGCCGCTCGGCGAGTCGGCGTGGATCGCGCGCGTGCGCGCCGCGCTGCTGGCGGCGGTGGAGCGGCAGCAGACGGCGGCCGACGTGCCGGTCGGCGTGCTGCTTTCCGGCGGTCTCGATTCCAGCCTGCTGGTCGGCTTGCTGTACGAGCTCGGCCACCGCGACGTGCAGACCTTCTCGATCGGCTTCGGCGACAAAGGCGATGAATCCGGTAACGAGTTCATCTACTCGGACGCGGTGGCGAACCACTTCCGCACGCGGCACCGCAAATACATGATCCCCGACGCCGAAGTGCTGGCGGCGCTGCCCGAAGTGGTCGACCAGATGTCCGAGCCGATGGTCAGCCAGGACGTCGCCGCCTTCTACCTGCTCGCGCAGCGCGTCGCGCGCTCGGTGAAAGTGGTGATGAGCGGGCAGGGCGCCGACGAAGTGTTCGGCGGCTACTTCTGGTATCCGAAGATGGACGCGGAGCCGGGCACGCCGCTGGAGAAGTTCGCCCGCCACTACTTCGACCGCGACCACGCCGAATATCTGGCGACGGTGGACGATGCCTACGCGGTCGACGACGTCACCTCCCAACTGGTCGCCGCGCGGCTCGCGGAAGCCGATGCCGACAGCTTCCTCGACCAGGTGCTGCGCTTCGACGCGACCACGCTGATCGTGGACGATCCGGTCAAGCGCGTGGACAACATGACCATGGCCTGGGGCCTGGAGGCGCGCGTGCCCTTCCTCGACCACGAACTGGTCGAACTGGCGATGAGCATGCCGCCGGAACTGAAGCTCAGGGAAGGCGGCAAGTGGCCGCTCAAGGCCATCGCCCGCGGCCTGATTCCCGACAGCGTCATCGACCGGCCCAAGGGCTACTTTCCGGTGCCGGCCTTCAAGTATCCGCAGGGCGAGTTCCTCGACTTCATGCGCGGCGTGCTCGACAGCGAGGCGTGCCGCCACCGCCGACTCTTCCGGCGCGGCATGGTCGAGACCTTGCTCGCCGCGCCGATGGACCACGCCACCCGGCTGCAGGGCGCCAAGGTCTGGCACCTGGCGCTGCTGGAGTATTGGCTGCAACGGCATGTCGATGGAGCCGGGTCATGACGCCCCATGTGCCTTCGCGTTTGCCGGACGTCGGTACCACCATCTTCACCGTCATGTCGCGCCTGGCCAACGATCATGGCGCCATCAATCTTTCCCAGGGGTTCCCGGATTTCTCGCCGCCACCGCTGCTGACCGAGCGACTGAACCATCACATGGCGGCCGGGGCCAACCAGTACGCGCCGATGGCCGGCGCGCCGGCGCTGCGCGAGGCCATCGCCGCCAAGGTCGAGCGCCTGTACGGCGCGCGCTACGACGTCGAGCAGGAAGTGACCGTGACCGCGGGCGCCACGCAGGCCCTGTTCACGGCTATCGCCGCTTGCGTGCGGCCCGGCGACGAGGTGATCGTCTTCGCGCCGGTGTACGATTCCTACGGACCTTCGGTGGTGCTGGCCGGCGGCCGCGTGCGCGAGGCGCGGCTGCGCCATCCGGACTACCGCCCCGACTGGGACGAGGTGCGCGCGCTGATCGGCCCGCGTACGCGCATGATCATCATCAACACGCCGCACAATCCCACCGCGACGGTCTGGTCGGCGCACGATTTGACGGAACTGGCGGCGGTCACGCGCGGCACCGATATCGTCGTCGTCGCCGACGAGGTCTATGAGCACATGGTGTTCGACGGCGGCCGTCACGAGAGCGTCATCCGCCATGCCGAACTGCGCGAGCGCAGCTTCGTCGTCTCCAGCTTCGGCAAGACCTACCATTGCACCGGCTGGAAAATCGCCTATTGCCTGGCGCCGCGCGAACTCATGGCCGAGTTCCGCAAGGCGCACCAGTTCGTGGTGTTCACGGTGCATCATCCGAGCCAACTGGCCATCGCCGATTTCATGACGGCGCAACCGGCATTCGCCACCGAGCTTGCGGACTTCTATCGGCGCAAGCGCGATTTCTTCCGCGCGCAACTGGCCGGCTCGCGCTTGCGGCCGCTGCCCAGCGCCGGCACCTACTTCCAACTGGCGATGTACGACCGGATCAACGACATGGCCGATACCGAATTCTGCCGCTGGCTGACCATCGCGCATGGCGTTGCGGCGATTCCGGTCTCGGTGTTCAGCGCCGACCGCCGCGACGATCGCGTCGTGCGTTTCTGCTTCGCCAAGAACGAAGAGACGCTGGCGGCGGCAGGCGAGCGCCTGCGCCGGGTGTAGCTGCGATGGAAACCCATCTCGCCGATTTCGTCCGCGACACCGCCGCCGGTCGGGAAGCCGAGGCCATCCTGCGCAAATGCGTGCATTGCGGCTTCTGCACGGCCACCTGCCCGACCTACCAGTTGCTCGGCGACGAACTGGACGGGCCGCGCGGCCGCATCTACTTGATCAAGCAGATGCTCGAGGGGGCCGAGGCCACCGAACGGACCCGCCTGCATCTCGATCGCTGCCTGACCTGCCGCTCCTGCGAAACGACCTGCCCGTCGGGCGTGCAATACGGCCGCCTGCTCGACATCGGCCGCGAGATGCTGGAAGCGCGGCTGCCGCGCCGCGGCCTCGACGGCGCGCTGCGCGCGGCCCTGAAGCAACTGCTGCCGAGGCCTGCGCTGTTCGGCCCGGCCATGCGGCTTGGCCAGGCATTCAGGCCGCTGCTGCCGGCGCCGCTCAAGGCCAAGGTCCCGCCGGCCACCCGCGCGGGGGTCTGGCCGCGCGCCGGCCATGCCCGGCGCATGCTGGTGCTGGCCGGCTGCGCCCAGCCTTCGATGCTGCCGGGCATCAACGCGGCGACGGCGCGCGTACTCGATCGGCTGGGCATCAGCCTGGTCGAGGCGCGCCACGGCAGCCATGCGGCCGGCTGCTGTGGCGCGGTGCGTTTTCACCTGGGGGATGCGGCGGGTGCGCGCGACGACGCCCGCCGCAACATCGACGCCTGGTGGCCCGAGATCGAAGCAGGTTGCGAGGCGATCGTCATGACCGCCTCCGGCTGCGGCGTGCAGGTCAAGGACTATGGCCACCTGCTGGGCGAGGATGCGCGCTACGCGGACAAGGCGGCGCGCGTCGCGGCGCTGACCCGCGATGTCTCGGAAGTGGTGGCGGCCGAGCGCGAGCCGCTGGCGGCGCTGCTCGGCGCCTTGCCACGGCTGACTTTGGCGCGGCGGGTGGCTTGCCATTCGCCCTGCACGCTGCAGCATGGCCAGAAGATTCGCGGCGTCGTCGAGGGCTTGCTGCAAGCGGCCGGCCTGGTGCCGGTCCCGGTGGCCGACGGCCATCTGTGCTGCGGCTCGGCGGGCACCTACTCGATTCTGCAGCCGGCGATCGCCGGCCGGCTCAGGGAGAACAAGCAGAAGGCGCTGACGGCGGGTGCGCCCGACGTCATCGCCAGCGCCAACATCGGCTGCATCCTCCACTTGCGGGAAGGCAGCGCCACGCCGGTGCGCCACTGGATCGAGCTGCTCGACGAGCGTCTCGGCGCGCAGCCCGGGCCGTGACGGTCAGCCGTTGTTCTTCACCAGCAGCTTGCAGTCGGCATCGGCCACCTTGGCGCCGTCCTGATTGACGCAAACGCCCGAGAACGACACCATGCCGCCGTTGTGCTTGGGCTTGTCCTCGCGGAGGGTGACCGTCCAGGTGGTGGTGAGCGTGTCGCCGGCCTTGACCGGCGCCGTGAAGCGGATGGCGTGCTCGACGTAGGCGATGGCGGTGCCGTGCAGGATCATGCCCATCTGCGCGGCCATGACGTTGCTGGTCAGGTAGCCGTGGCCGATGCGCCCGCCGAACTTGCCCTGCTTCGACCAGGTTTCGTTGACGTGTAGAGGGTTGAAGTCGCCGAACAGGCCGGCGCCCAGCACGATATGGGTTTCTGTCATGGTCATCGACGATTCGAATTTGTCGCCGACTTTCAGTTCGTTGTAACCGCGACCTGGAAACATGGCTCCTCCTGTGATGAAACGACGACGATGCGGATGCGATGGAAGTATAGCCGTCCGCTTCGCCTTTTTCGGACCTGTGAAACGCCTGCTACCCTAGCCACTTGCGGCGCCAGAAGATGATGCCGAGCGTCGTGGCGACGCCGAGCATGAGGCCGATGACGACAACGAAGCCGCTGGGGTTGTCGATCAGCGGCATGCTCTTGAAGTTCATGCCGAAGATGCCGGCCAGCAGCGTCGAGGGCAGGAAGATCAGCGCGATGACGGTCAGGACGCGCACCTCCTGGTTGACGCGATTGCTGACGGTCGACAGATAGATGTCGAGCAGTCCGGCGATCAGGTCGCGGATCGCTTCCAGCGATTCGATGACGTGCACCGTGTGGTCGTAGATGTCCCGCAGGTAGGGCTGCGTTTCCGGCTTGAAGAAGACATGTTCGCGCGTCAGGGCATTGATGACTTCGCGCAGCGGCCACACGGCCCGGCGCAAGGCCAAGGCTTCGCGCTTGAGATGGTGCAGGTTTTCCAGGACATGGCGGCCGGCCTTGTCGAGCAGCAGTTCCTCGAGTTCCTCGGCGCGCTCGCCGATCGCCTCGAGCACCGCGAAGTAGCGGTCGACGATGGTGTCGAGCAAACAATAGGCGAGATAGTCGGCGCCCTGCCGGCGCATTTGCGCGCGATCCTGGCGTATCCGCTCGCGAATGGGATTGAAGTTGCCGGTGGGGCGCTCCTGGAAAGTCAGCACGAAGTTGCTGCCGATCACCATGCTGACCTGATCGGACGACAACGTCATGGTGGCCGCGTCGTAGCTGAAGAAATGGGCGACGAGGAACAGATAGTCGCCGTAGTCCTCGACCTTCGGCCGCTGATCGGTATTGAGGATGTCTTCCAGCACCAGCGGGTGCAGCTTGAATCGGCGACCGATCTCCGCGAGCAGTTCGGGTTCGTGCAGGCCGTGCACGTTGAGCCAGGTGACCGGCGGCGGAGCGGTGCCGCGATCCGCGGCAAGCGTATCGAGCCGGGCCTCGCGGACGTTGTCCGGACCATACTCGATCAGTTCGATGCGCGGATGGTCAAGCCGCTGTTCACCCATGTGCACAAGTGCGCCCGGCGGCAGCCCGATCTTGCTTGAACGACGCTTTTTTTGACCCATGCGCTCTTCGAAAATCAAGGAAATCTAAGTATTATCCAGCCTGCCGTCGCGAGGTGGGCGGCATTCTTCGAATGGTCCGTCGTCACCGTCGCGCACCAATACCATAACGATACTCCTCCCGAGGTTCTCATGCCGCTGACCATAGGTGTTCCACGCGAAGTATTTCCCGACGAGAAGCGTGTCGCAACGATTCCCGACGTCGTCGAGAAACTCATCAAGCTCGGTTTCGCCGTCGCCATCGAAAGCGGCGCTGGCGATGCCGCCAACTTCAGCGACGACACTTACCGTGCCGCCGGCGCTACCGTGGTGGGCGATGCCGCATCGTTGTGGGCGCAGTCCGACATCGTGTTCAAGGTGCGCGCGCCCAGCGCCGCCGAAGTCGAGCTGATGAAGGCCGGCAGCACGCTGATCAGTTTCATCTGGCCGGCGCAGAACGCGGAATTGATGCAGCAGCTCGCCGCGAAGAAAGTGACCGTGCTGGCCATCGATTCGCTGCCGCGCACATTGAGCCGCGCGCAGAAAATGGATGCGCTGACTTCCATGGCCGGCGTCAGCGGTTATCGTGCCGTCATCGAAGCCGCCAACGCCTTCGGCCGCTTCTTCAACGGCCAGGTGACCGCGGCGGGCAAGATCCCGCCGGCCAAGGTGTTTATCGCCGGCGCTGGCGTGGCGGGGCTGGCCGCGATCGGCGCCGCCGCCAATCTGGGCGCCATCGTCCGCGCCAACGACACGCGTGCCGAAGTCGCCGATCAGGTCGTCTCGCTGGGCGGCGAGTTCGTCAAGGTCGACTATGAGGAAGAAGGCTCGGGCGGCGGCGGCTATGCCAAAGTGATGAGCGAAGGCTTCCAACAAGCCCAGCGCGAGATGTATGCCAAGCAGGCCCGGGAGGTGGACATCATCATCACCACCGCCCTGATCCCCGGCAAGCCCGCCCCCAGGCTGATCACCGCCGACATGGTGAAGAGCATGAAGCCGGGCAGCGTCATCGTCGACATGGCGGGCGAGCAGGGCGGCAACTGCGAACTGACCGAGCCCGGCAAGGCGGTCGTGAAGCACGGCGTCACCATCATCGGCTACACCGACCTGCCCAGCCGCCTGGCCAAGCAGTCATCCACGCTTTATGCCAACAACCTGCTGCGTCTGGCCGAGGAACTGTGCAAGACCAAGGACGGCATCATCAACGTCAACATGGAAGACGAGGCGATCCGTGGCCTGACCGTCATCAAGGACGGCGAGGTCACCTGGCCGCCCCCGCCGCTGAAAGCGGCCGCCGCGCCTCAGGCGGCCAAGCCGGCCGCCCCCGTCGCGGAAAAGAAATCGGGTCACGGCCACGGTGCCGGCGAACCGATGGCCGCCGGTACCCTGGCGATCATGTTCGGCGTGGGCGCGGCACTGTTCTGGCTGATCGGCGCCTTCGCCCCCGTTTCCTTCCTGTCGCACTTCACCGTGTTCGTGCTGGCCTGCTTCGTCGGCTACATGGTGGTGTGGAACGTCACGCCGTCGCTGCATACGCCGTTGATGAGCGTGACCAACGCCATTTCCAGCATCATCGCCATCGGCGCGCTGATTCAGGTGGCGCCGCCGCTGGAGGGCATCGCCGAGGGGCGGCCGTCGAGTTGGATTCTCGGTCTGGCGGTGGTCGCGCTGGCGCTGACCGCCATCAACATGTTCGGCGGCTTCGCCGTCACCCGCCGCATGCTGGCGATGTTCCGCAAGTAAGAGGTTAGAACCATGTCCCCAAGTCTCGCCACCGTCTCGTATATCGGCGCCACCATTCTGTTCATTCTCAGCCTGGGCGGTCTTTCCAATCCGGAGACTTCGCGCCGCGGCAACCTCTACGGCATCATCGGCATGACCATCGCCGTGCTCGCCACCGTGCTCGGGCCGCGCGTCACCATGGCCGGCATTCCCTGGATCGTCGGCGCCATGGTAGTCGGCGGCGCCATCGGTCTGTATGCCGCGCGCACGGTGCAGATGACGCAAATGCCCGAGCTGGTCGCGCTGATGCACAGCCTGGTCGGCCTGGCCGCCTGCCTGGTCGGATTCGCCAGCTACATCGATACCTCGACCGTGTTCCAGACCGCCGCAGAGAAGTCGATCCACGAAGTCGAAATCTACATCGGCATCCTGATCGGCGCCGTCACCTTCTCCGGCTCGATCATCGCCTTCGGCAAGCTGTCGGGCAAGATCGGCGGCAAGCCCATGCTGCTGCCCGGGCGCCACTGGCTCAACCTGCTCGGGCTGCTGGTGGTGATCTGGTTCGGCCGCGAGTTCCTCAACGCCCACAGCATCGGCGACGGCATGACGCCGCTGATCGTGATGACCGCGATCGCGCTGCTGTTCGGCATCCACATGGTGATGGCCATCGGCGGCGCCGACATGCCGGTGGTGGTGTCGATGCTGAACTCGTATTCGGGCTGGGCGGCGGCGGCCACCGGCTTCATGCTCTCCAACGACCTGCTGATCGTCGTGGGCGCGCTGGTCGGCTCCTCCGGCGCCATCCTCTCGTACATCATGTGCCGGGCGATGAACCGCAACTTCATCAGCGTCATCGCCGGCGGCTTCGGCACCGGCGGCGGTGCGCCGGCGGCAGCGGCCGGCGGCAGCCAGCCGGCCGGCGAGGTGGTGGCGGTGAGCGCCGTCGAGACCGCCGAACTGCTGCGCGAGGCCAAGAACGTCATCATCGTGCCGGGCTACGGCATGGCGGTGGCGCAGGCGCAGCATACCGTGTTCGAGATCACCAAGCTCCTGCGCGAGAAGGGCGTCAATGTCCGCTTCGGTATCCACCCGGTGGCGGGCCGCATGCCCGGCCACATGAACGTGCTGCTGGCGGAGGCCAAGGTGCCCTACGACATCGTGCTGGAAATGGACGAGATCAACGAGGACTTCCCGGATACCGACGTTTCCATGGTCATCGGCGCCAACGACATCGTCAATCCTTCGGCGGAGGACGATCCGGCCAGCCCGATCGCCGGTATGCCGGTGCTGCAAGTCTGGAAGGCGAAGACCTCGATCGTCATGAAGCGTTCGATGGCCTCCGGCTACGCCGGCGTCGACAACCCGCTGTTCTACAAGGAGAACAACCGGATGCTGTTCGGCGACGCCAAGAAGATGCTCGACGAGGTGCTCGCCGCGCTGCGCGCCTGATCAGGCGGCGCGTTCGACGTGAGCGCGCCGCGCCTCGACAGGCCGGTCAGCCCCACCGAGATCGTCGCCTTCCTGCGGCGGCTGTTCGCGGCCGGGATTGCCTCGGCCCAGCCGGAAACCTGCCTGCCGCCGCACTTGGCGGCCGTCCTGCCGTTTGCGCCGAAAGGCCGGCTGATCGTCATCGGCGCCGGCAAGGCCTCGGCGGCCATGGCGCGCGCAGTCGAAGACCACTGGCAAGGGTCGCTGAGCGGCTTGGTCATCACCCGCTATGGCCATGCCGTGCCCTGCCGGCGCATCGAGATCGTCGAGGCAGCTCATCCCGTTCCCGATGCCGCCGGCCTGGCGGCGACCCGGCGCCTGCTGGCGCAGGTGACGGGGCTGGGTCCGGACGATTGCGTGCTCTGCCTCGTTTCCGGCGGCGGGTCGTCGCTGCTGACTTTGCCCTTGCCGGGCATTGCGCTCGAAGACAAGCGGGCGGTGCATCGCGCCCTGCTGGCCAGCGGCGCCTCGATCGCCGAAATGAACTGCGTTCGCCGCCACCTGTCCGCCGTCAAGGGAGGCCGGCTGGCGGCGCTGTGCCATCCCGCGCGCGTGCTGACGCTGGCGATTTCGGACGTGCCCGGCGACCATCCGGTGGATATCGCTTCCGGACCGACCGTGGCCGACCCGACCACTTGCGCCGATGCGCTGGCGATACTGGACCGCTATCGCATTGTCCCGCCGGCGGCCGTGCGCGAACGGTTGGCGTCGGGGGCGGGCGAAAGCCCGAAGCCGGGCGATCCCCGGCTGGCGGGCAGTGAACTGCGCCTCGTCGCGACGCCGCGCAGGGCGCTGGCGGCGGCGGCCGACATCGCTCGTCAGGCCGGCATCCCCGCCTACATTCTCGGCGATGCCATCGAGGGCGAAGCGCGCGAAGTCGGCAAGGCCATGGCCGGCATCGTCCGGCACGTGGCGCGCCATGGCCAGCCTTTCGCCAAGCCCTGCCTGCTGCTGTCAGGCGGCGAAACCACCGTCACCGTGCGCGGCACCGGGCGCGGCGGGCGCAACGTCGAATTCCTGCTGGCGCTGGCCTTGGCGCTCGATGGCGAGCCGGGCGTTTACGCATTGGCCGGCGATACCGACGGCATCGACGGGCTCGAGGAAACTGCCGGCGCCATCATCACCCCGGACACGCTGGCGCGGGCGGCGGCGCTGGGCATCGCCGCGCCGGCCAGTCTGGCGAACAACGACGGCCACGGCTTCTTCGCGGCCTTGGGCGATGCCGTCGTCACCGGCCCGACGCGCACCAACGTCAACGATTTCCGGGCGATCCTGATCGGCTGAAGCGAATTGCAAGCAGGCCTGGATTACGCAATACGCCGGGCGCCGAATGTTGAAAAATTTGGGGCAGAAGAAGCTTAATGCTGGCGTCGTCGAACGGCGGCCATGGCACCGGCGAGGAGCAGGGCCAGCAATGCGGTTCCCAGCGGAGACAGGGTGGGGATGCTCGTTGCCTGGCTAGGCGTGATCGGTACACCGCCGGTTCCCAGGGTGTACCAACGACAATCGTTGTTGTTGAGCTCAGAAAGGGATCCAAAATGGAATGCTACTTCACCGGTGTTAACTGCACTGAGTCCGTCCCCGAATCCAGCGCTAGCGCCTGACCCGTCAGTAACGGCGCCGTAGCAGAAGCCGATTTGTCCCTGTCCGGGGGGGATGACGAACTGACTCGATCGGACGACGATCTGAAACGTGCTGCGTACCCCATAGTTGGTATGGTAGTGCCCCATATTGGCCCAAGTGGCGACCAGCTGCCCGGGGGTGCCGGTGTTGACATACACCTCGGACAAGGCGTCAGCGCGCGAATCCAGGTCGGTGAACGCTGCGGCGATCATTGGCGCCAAGCTCTGGTGATTGAGCGGTATGGGGGAGTACGAGGTCTGCGCGCTACCAAAAGTGACGTATCCATTCGAGCCGATGTACAGGCTGGAGTAAGTGTTGCCGAAGAAGGCAATGGTCTGCCCGCTACCGAATGCGATGGGTCCGCTGAAGCAGTCGTCGCAATCGCTGGGGCTCGTCTGCAGCGTACCGAAGTTCGCTGGATTGGGTTCGTACAGCGCAGCCGAAGCTGGCCCGGTGAGCAACACCAATATCGAGCACACTCCCGCGATACGCACAATGGATGAAAAATACATAAAAATGGCCCCCCAAGATCAGAAAAAGGAGTGAATCAATCCAAGCCTTGCGTGGCGGTTCCTCGTGGTCGTGCGGTTGCCTTTCGCGCAATGGGAAGCGCGCTTCCTGAACCCCACAATTCGCCAAGATTAGGCGTGGATATCGGTAGTGGCGCTAAAGACCAAGGTCTCCGCCCGTGTTTCCGCTATGGCGTTCTGCGCACTAAGGTGGGGCGCGACTACCGAAAGCCCTGCAAGTCTCGTTGTTCATTTGTGCGCCTTGTTTAGAGTGGCAGGCGGTAGGCATGCTTCATGTCAATGCAGTACTTTATGGGCATAATAAATCATGCCATATGGAAATGCAATGTGCATCGGCTCATGCTATGCGAGCCGGCTGGCCCTGCCCGCCGTCGCGCACATGCTGAACTGGGTCAGGTGACACCGGCGGGATACCGGGCCGCGTGATGACATGACACAGCGGAAACCGCCCCGCATCCAAACACCGGAGCGCGAAAGCCGCGAACTGAAGAGGATCAACGGGATTTCGCGGCTGGTGAGCGTCTTTTTGTCCAGGCGGAGCTCGACCGTCGCTGCAAACCGCGGGGGGGGGCATCGACGAACGTCGGAAAGGTTTTGGGGACCGAGTCTTATCCGCGCGCCAGTCGGATCGGCATACGCCGGTCCATCACAGCGATCGCGATGCCCAGTGCGTCTCGACTCGCTATGCCGGTCGCCTGAGTGAAGTCGATATGTGAAGTACTAGGCCGCCAATGAGCGTGCGCCGCTACTTCTTGCCCATGCCGCCGAGCAGGGCGGCGACCGGCCGCAGCGGGCGCCTGGGCGGCGGCCCGTCGACCGGCCGGGCCGGCGTGTCGCCGGCGCTGACGTTCGCCCCGGTCTTGGGCTCGTAAGGTTTGCCGAAATCGAAGCCGTCGGCGGCCACCATCGAGGGCCGGGGCAGATGGCTCGCGGAACGCGGCAGTTGCACCGAGGTCTTGGGGCCGTGGCGTTCGCGCTCGCGATGCGGGTGGCCGTGGCCGCCGCCGCGGCTGCGGCGATCGCTTTCGACGAGGGCGCTGGTGGAAAACTCGGGCAGGGGCAGCTGCTCGATCTTGAGTTTGATGAGACGCTCGATGTCGTTGAGGCGCGGCTTTTCTTCCGGCGCGACCAGCGAGGTGGCATCGCCCAGCTTGCCGGCGCGGCCGGTGCGGCCGATGCGGTGCACGTAGTCTTCGGCGACGTGCGGCAGCTCGTAGTTGATGACGTGCGGCAGGTCGTCGATGTCGAGTCCGCGCGCGGCGACGTCGGTGGCGACCATGACGCGCGCCGTGCCGGATTTGAACGCTTCCAGCGCCTCGGTGCGCTGCTGCTGGCTCTTGTCGCCGTGGATGGCGACGGCGTTGACGCCCTGGCGCTCCAGCCAGGTGGCCAAGCGGGCGGTGCCGAACTTGGTGCCGACGAAGACCAGCGCCTGCATGTCCGGCTTGTCGTTGAGCATGTGCAGCAAGAGATGGCGCTTGCGGTCGGCATCGACCGCGTACATGCGGTGGGTGATGGTTTCGGAAACGGTGTTGCGGCGCGCCACCTCGATCAGCTGGGGGCTCTTCAGCATGGTGTCGGCGAGCTTCTTGATCTCGTCGGAGAATGTCGCCGAGAACAACAGGCTTTGCCGTTCCTTCGGCAGCATGGCCAGGATGCGTCGGATGTCGGGGATGAAGCCCATGTCGAGCATGCGATCGGCTTCGTCGAGGATGACGAATTCGACCTGGTTGAAGGTGGCGCTCTTCTGTTGCACGTGGTCGAGCAGCCGGCCCGGCGTGGCGACGACGATCTCGCGGCCCTCGCGCAGCTCGGCCGTTTGCGGCTTGATGTCCACGCCGCCATAGACGCACACCGAGCGCAGCGGCAGGTGCTTGCCGTAGGTGACGACGCTTTCGTGCACCTGCATGGCCAGTTCGCGCGTCGGCGTCAGGATCAGGCAGCGTACCGGATGGCGCGCTGGCGACGGACTGGTGTTGGCGTGGCGGGCGATCCGGTGCAGCATGGGCAGCGTGAAGCCGGCGGTCTTGCCGGTGCCGGTCTGGGCGCCGCCCATGACATCGCGTCCCGCCAGCACGACCGGGATGGCCTGCTGCTGGATGGGCGTGGGTTCCGTGTAGCCGGCGTCTTCGACGGCCTTGAGAATTTCGGGCAGGAGCCCGAGGTCAGTGAACTTCATTGAATCTCCCGAAGCGGCCTGCCCGCCATCAATGATGGTTCGGGTACCGGTTCAGGCGATTGGTGTGGGGATGGGAACAGAAACTGCCTGGATGACGCGCCAACCGGCAGGGCGCGTGCCGAATTCTACCGGAACCGGCCCCGGCCGGGAAATCAGCCGGCGCGGCGCGGTGCCGCCGCGGCTTTCTTGTCGCTGGCGGGCGCTTCCGGAACCGGCTCGGGCGCCTTGGCGCCGGCCGGTGCGTCGACCAGATCCGGCACCACGGCCTGGATGTTGTTGTCCCGCATGTAGGCGTCCATGTCGCGCCAGCCGGCGTAGATCGCCGCCTTCAGCGCCTTGGGATTCATGACGTAACAATCCTCGAGCGCTCGCCCGGAATGACGGCAGGCGCCGCCGACGGCCTTGCCCTCCGCTTCCTTGATGGCGGCGATCTTCGCCGGGTCTTCCATGCCGAGCAACTCACAGCCTCCGAGCGGAAGCGCGAGCAAGGCGACGATGACACAGTGAGAGGCGCGGCGGTTCATGGATTCGGCATTCCCTGTCGCGAGCATTGGGCCGGATGCCGTCGATTCTACGGCAATTGTGGTGTCGTCTTGGCGACAACTACGCGTGGCAATCGCGGCCGGTTACACTAACCGGTCATCGAATGGTTGCAGAGGTGGCGCATGCGTCGGTTGCTTGGTGTGGTTTGGCGGGTATCGATTTCCTTGGCGGTCGCAACGGCGACGACGGCTTTCGGTCAGGAGGTGGCGTTGCGTCATGCCCAAGGCGGCGCCGCGCTCGATGCCCTGGCGACGCTGGTGCTGCGCTTCAACGATGAGCAGAAAGGCAAGGCCCGGGTAGTGCTCGAGGATGTCTCCGGCATCGCCGACAACCACCGCCTGCCGCACATCGCGCTGCTCGACGACGAGGATGCGCGGTTGTTCTTCGGCTCGCGGCCGCGTTTCCTCCCGCTCGCCGACGTCATGAAGACGGGCGGCCAATCCTTCGACAGCGGCCGCCTGCTGCCGCAGATCGCCGCCGCCGTCGACGACTTCCGCGGCAGGCCGCAGGCCCTGCCGCTGGCGATGGTGCTGCCGGTGCTGTTCTACAACAAGGAGGCTTTCGCCAAAGCGGGGCTCGATCCCGAGTCGCCGCCGAAGACCTGGTGGGAGACCCAGCAGGTGGCCGGCAAGCTGTTCGACGCCGGCTACAAATGCCCCCTGACGACGTCGCGTTTCTCTTGGGTGCACCTGGAGAATCTGTCTTCCCAGCATGGCGAGCCGGTGATCGCCAAGGGCAGCCATGGCGATCGCTTCGCGCTCAACAATCTGGTGCATGTGAAACATCTCGCCTTGCTCACCAGTTGGCACAAGAGCTCCTACTTTCACTATTTCGGCCCCGGCCGCGAGGGCGACGCCAAGTTCGTCTCCGGTGAATGCGCGATGCTGACGGGCGAATCGGGGCTATATGGCGAGTTGCGGCGCAGCCGGACGTTTCCGGTCGGTGTCGCCGAGCTGCCTTACTACGAGGACGTGTTCGGCGTTCGTCCCGCCAACCTGCTGCCCGACGGCGCCGCATTATGGATTTTGCCGGGCAAGAAGAAGGACGAGTACGCCGTGGTGGCACGGTTCATCGCCTTCCTGATGCGGCCGGACGTGCAGCGTCAATGGGTGCGCGCCACCGGCTTCCTGCCGATGACGGCGGCGGCGCTCGACGAGATGGCGGCGGCGGGCGTGTCGCCGGCCATCGTCGCTGCCGCCCGGCGGCGGTTGACCATGCCCAAGCAGGACAAGTCGCGCCTGTCTCCCGGCGACAGCCGCGGCCGGCTGCACGCGATTCTCGGCGAGGAAGTCGATTTCGTCTGGAAGAACGTCAAGCCGGCCAAGGAGGCGCTCGACACCGCCATGCAGCGGGCCAATACGCCGCCGTGAGCTATCCGCGCGTCATCGCGCATCGCTGTGGCGGGACGCTGGCGGCCGAAAACAGCCTGGCCGGCCTTGCCGCCGCGGCGCGCCTCGGCTGCCGGGGCGTCGAGTTCGACACCATGCTGTCGGCAGACGGCGTGCCGGTGCTGATGCACGACGACACGGTCGACCGCAGCACCGACGGTCACGGCGAAGTATCGCGACTGACTTTGGCCCAGTTGCGCCGCTGCCGGCTCGGCGACGAACCGGTGCCGACGCTGGCCGAAGCGCTGGCATGTTGTGCGCGGTTCGACCTGTGGGCCAACATCGAATTGAAAGCCGTGGCCGGCGGCGACGATGCCGAGCTTGGCGCGGTGGTTGGCGGCATGCTGGCGCGGGCGTGGCACGGCCGCGGCGTGATCTCGTCGTTCTCACTGGACGCCTTGCTCGCCGCGCAAAGTCAGGCGTCGCGGCACGCCTATGCGCTGTTGTTCGAAGCGCTGCCCGGCGACTGGCGCGAACGCGTCGCGGCGACGGCCGCCGTGGCCGTGCATCTCGACGCCGGGCGGCTCGATGCCCGCGGCCTGGCGGCGTTGCGCGCGGCGGGCCTGACCGTCGCCTGTTACACGGTGAATGAACGGGACAGGGCGCAGGCGCTCTACGCGGCCGGCGTCGCGGCCGTGTTCACGGATCGTCCCGATCTGTTCGCGGCCGACGAGATGTAAGCGCTGCAATAATTGCTTGCAAATTGGCCATTGCGTCCTTACAAGTGCCTGCCTTAATGACGTCCATGGGATATCCCATGCCAAACACAGGAGAGGAAAACATGAAGACCAAGATGCTCGCAGCCTTGCTTGCCGCCGCCATTACCGTTCCCGCCTTCGCCCAGACCGGCACGCCGGTCATCGATCAGCGCCAGGTCAACCAGGAACGCCGCATCGAACAGGGCGTTGCCTCCGGCGAACTGACGCCGCGCGAAACGCGCCGTCTCGAGGCGGGCCAGCAGCACGTGCAGAACATGGAAACGCGCGCCAAGGCCGACGGCGTCGTCACCCGGCAAGAGCGCGCCCGTATCCATCAAGCGCAGGACGTCCAGAGCAAGCGCATCTACCGCCAGAAGCACGACCGCCAAGTCGCCCGCTGAAGCCGCCGCTCAGGTTGATCACTTCGGCCCTCCGACCCCCGAAAGGCCCGCGCAGCGGGCCTTTTTTCATGGGCCTTCGCGTAAAATCAGCGCATTACGCAGATTCCGCACTTGCCATGAAAAGCTCCGAGATTCGCCAGGCCTTCCTCGACTTCTTCGCCGCCAAAGGCCACCAGATCGTCGCCTCCAGCTCGCTGGTGCCGCACGACGATCCGACGCTGCTGTTCACCAATGCCGGCATGAACCAGTTCAAGGACGTCTTCCTCGGTTTCGACAAGCGCCCCTACCAGCGCGCGACGACTTCCCAAAAATGCGTGCGCGCCGGCGGCAAGCACAATGATCTCGAGAACGTCGGCTACACGGCGCGCCACCACACTTTCTTCGAAATGCTGGGCAACTTCAGCTTCGGCGATTACTTCAAGCGCGACGCCATCCACTACGCCTGGGAACTGCTGACCGTCGTCTTCAAGCTGCCGGCCGACAAGTTGTGGACCACGGTTTATGCCGAGGACGACGAGGCCTACGACATCTGGACCAAGGAGATCGGCGTGCCGGCCGAGCGCTGCATTCGCATCGGCGACAACAAGGGCGCGCGCTACGCTTCGGACAACTTCTGGATGATGGGCGACACCGGCCCCTGCGGCCCCTGCTCGGAGATCTTCTACGACCACGGCCCCGAGATTCCCGGCGGTCCGCCCGGCTCGAAGGACGAGGACGGCGACCGCTACATCGAGATTTGGAACAACGTGTTCATGCAGTTCAATCGGGACGAGGCGGGCGTGATGCATCCGCTGCCCAAGCCCTCGGTCGACACCGGCATGGGCCTGGAGCGCGTCGCCGCCGTGCTGCAACACGTGCACAGCAATTACGAGATCGATCTGTTCCAGAACTTGATCCGGGCCGCGGCGCGCGAAACCTCGAGCGCCGACATGGCTTCGCCCTCGCTCAAGGTGCTCGCCGACCACATCCGCGCCTGTGCCTTCCTGCTCGCCGACGGCGTCATTCCCGGCAACGAAGGACGCGGCTACGTGCTCCGGCGCATCATCCGCCGCGCCATCCGCCACGGCTGGAAGCTCGGCGCCCGCGCCGCCTTCTTCCACCGCATGGTGCCCGATCTGGTCGCCGAAATGGGCGCCGCCTATCCGGAACTCGCCGCCAGCGAGAAGCGGGTCATGGACATCCTCAAGCAGGAGGAAGACCGCTTCTTCGCCACCATCGAGCACGGCATGGCCATCCTCGAAGCCGAGCTGGCGGAAATGGCCAAGACCGGTGCAAAGGTGTTCAACGGCGAGACTGCCTTCAAGCTGCACGACACCTTCGGCTTCCCGCTCGACCTCACTGCCGACATCTGCCGGGAGCGCGGCGTTACGGTCGATGTCGCCGCCTTCGATGCCGCCATGGCACGCCAGAAGGAACAGGCGCGCGCGGCCGGCAAGTTCAAGATGGCGGCGGCGCTCGAGTATGCCGGCCCGGCGACGACCTTCCACGGCTACGACACGCTCGAGTTCAAGGGCAAGGTGCTGGCGCTCTACAAGGATGGCGTGCCAGTGCCGCAGCTCAACGAGGGCGACCTCGGCGTCGTCGTCCTCGACGATACGCCGTTCTACGCCGAGTCCGGCGGCCAGGTCGGCGACCGCGGCGAGTTGCGCGGCGCTGGCGGCATCTTCGCCGTCGAGGACACGCAGAAGATTCAGGCGGCCGTGTTCGGCCATCACGGCGTGCTCAAGACCGGCACCCTGAAAGTCGGCGATGGCGTGACGGCGAAAGTCGATATGCCCGCGCGTGCGCGCACCATGCGCAACCACTCGGCGACGCACCTGATGCACAAGGCCTTGCGCGAGGTGCTGGGCGGCCACGTGCAGCAAAAGGGCTCGCAAGTCGATCCGGACAAGACGCGCTTCGATTTCGCGCACACCCAGCCGATGACGGCCGAGGAAATCCGCCGCGTCGAAGCCCTGGTGAACCAGGAAATCGTCGTCAATGCGGCCACCGAGGCGCGCGTCATGCCGATCGAGGCGGCGCAGAAGAGCGGCGCCATGATGCTGTTCGGCGAGAAGTACGGCGATGAAGTGCGCGTGCTGACCATCGGTTCGTCGAAGGAGCTCTGCGGCGGCACGCACGTCGCGCGCACCGGCGACATCGGCTTCTTCAAGATCACCGCCGAAGCGGGCGTCGCGGCCGGTGTGCGCCGCGTCGAGGCCGTCACCGGCGACAATGCGCTGAATTATGTGCAGGCGCTGGAAACCGAGATGGACGAAGTGGCGTTCGAGCTCGGCTTCCAGTCGGCGTCGGGCGACCTGATGGTCCAGAAAGTGCGCCAGTTGCAGGAACAGCTGCGTGCCGAGCGCAAGGACAAGGCGCAACTCATGGCGAAGTTCGCCGCCACGCAGGGCGACGACCTGGCCGCTCAGGCGGTCGACGTCCAGGGGATCAAGGTGCTTGCCGCCCAGATCGAGGGCGCCGATGCGAAAGCGCTGCGCGAAACGCTGGACAAGCTCAAGGACAAGCTGTCATCCGCCGCCATCGTGCTGGCCAGCGTCGCCGACGATGGCACGCAAAAGCGGGTCAGCCTGATCGCCGGCGTGACGTCGGGGCTGACTTCCAGGGTCAAGGCCGGCGAGCTGGTGAACATGGTCGCGCAACAGGTCGGCGGCAAGGGCGGCGGCCGGCCCGACATGGCGCAGGCCGGCGGCACGCAGCCCGAGAATCTGGCCGCCGCCTTGGCGTCGGTCCGCGACTGGGTGGCGCACAAGCTGTAAGGGGTTTGCTGAACCTCGGCGGCGGCCGTGATCGCGGCCGGGCCGCCTTAGCGACAAGCGGCTGGATCCGCTGCCCGCCGCCTCATGGGCGTGCTGACGGCGGATCGTGCTTCAATGGCCGCGCTTCAATGACCGGCGTCGAAGCTGAAAGTCAGTCCCGGCCAGACGCCGAGCAAGGCCGTCTTGAAAGCTTCCTGGATGCGTTCCAGCGCCGCCTGGCTGTCGGCCTCGAAACGCAGCACGACGACGGGCGTGGTGTTGGACGCGCGCGCCAGGCCGAAGCCGTCGGCGTACTCGGCGCGCACACCGTCGATGGTGATCAGTTCGCGGGCGCCGGGAAACTGGCCTTCCTTCTGCAGTTTGGCGATCAGGGCGTGCGGCTCGCCTTCCCGCATCTTGATGTTGAGCTCGGGCGTCGAGATGGCGTTGGGCAGGTGCTTGAGCGGCCAGTTGGCATCCGGCCAGCGCGAGATGATTTCCAGCAGGCGGGCGCCGGCATACATGCCGTCGTCGAAGCCGTACCAGCGCTCCTTGAAGAAGACGTGACCGCTCATCTCGCCGGCCAGCGGCGCGCCGGTTTCCTTGAGCTTGGCCTTGATGAAGGCGTGGCCGGTGTTCCACATCAGCGGCTTGCCGCCCTGGTGGCGCACCGATTCGGCCACCCAGCGCGAGCACTTGACGTCGAAGATGATCTGCGCGCCGGGATTGCGCGTCAGCACGTCGGCGGCGAACAGCATCAGCTGACGGTCGGGATAGATGATCTCGCCGTCCTTGGTGACGACGCCGAGGCGGTCGCCGTCGCCGTCGAAGGCCAGGCCCAGTTCGGCGTCGGTTTCCTTGAGCGCGCGGATGAGGTCCCGGAGATTCTCGGGCTTGGAGGGATCGGGATGGTGATTCGGAAAGTTGCCGTCGACCTCGCAAAAGAGTTCAATCACCTCGCAGCCCATGCGCCGGAACAGCTCGGGCGCGAAGCCGCCGGCGACACCGTTGCCGCAATCGACGACGATCTTCATCGGCCGTGCCAGCTTCACGTCCTCGACGATGCGCTGCAGGTACGCTGCGCGCACGTCGGCGCGGCGCAGCTTGCCGGCGCCGGTGTGCAGGCGGCCCTCGTCGATGCGTTTTCTCAGGTCCTGGATCAGCGGACCGAACAGCGTCTGGCCGCCGAGCACCATCTTGAGGCCGTTGTAGTCGGGCGGGTTGTGGCTGCCGGTGACGGAAACGCAGCTCTCGGTGCCGAGCTCGAAGGCGGCGAAGTAGGTGACCGGCGTCGGCACGCAGCCGATATCGACGACATCGACGCCGGCGGCGTTGATGCCCTCGGCGAGCGCGCCCGCCAGCGCCGGGCCGGACAGGCGGCCGTCGCGACCGACGGCAATGGTCTTGACGCCGCGGTCGCGCGCCTCGGAGCCGATGGCCTGGCCGATGGCGCGCACCGCGGCGACGGTGAGCGATTGATCGACGATGCCGCGGATGTCGTAAGCCTTGAAGATTTCGGGAGCGATGGGGGGCATGGCGAGACTCCGAAAAAGAATGGACCGTCTAATGCAATGTCTTGGGTGCTTCGGCGACCGTTTCCGGCGGTACCGGCGAAGCATGATGCAGCACCAGTCGCCAGCCGAGCGCGCCGCGGATGAAGACGTTGGTGGCGACGACCGGCGCGCGCTGCGACGCATCGTCGCGCACCGAGACGTGTTCGATGACGGTATGCACGGCGCTGAACGGCGTTTGCGTGGCGGTGCCGTCCGCCAGCCGGATGCGGAACTTGACGCCGCCTTCGAAAATGCGCTGCCAGACGTCGCGGATCATCGCGTAGCCGGTCAGGCGCGGGCCGCCGGGGTGGACGCAGACGATTTCCTCGTCCTCGGCCCAGACCTGCATCAACTGGTCGAGGTTGCCGTGCTCGATGGCATCGTAGAAAGCGGCTTCCGCATCCTGCGGAGTCGGGTATATCGGTTTGTCAGGCATGGTCCAACATGGCCAGCACGTGTTCCGGTTGCAGTTGGTTCAGGCAGTTCAGGTGCCCCAGCGGGCATTCGCGCTTGAAGCACGGGCTGCACGCGAGTCCGAGCGAGATTATTGTCGCACGCGGCGACAGCGGCGGTGTGTAGCCGGGACTGGAAGAGCCGTAAATTGCCGCCAGCGGCCGATCCAGCGCGGCGGCGACGTGCATCAGGCCGGAATCGTTGCTGACCACGGCGCGCGCGCCGGCGATCAGGTCGATGGCTTGTTCGAGATCGGTGCGGCCACAGAGATTTTGGGCCGCGCCGTCCGACAGCCGCTCGATCTCGGCGCCGATGTTCGCGTCCTTGGCCGAGCCGATGGCCCAGACCGGCGTGCTCGGCGTACCACGGCGGCTGACTTTGCGCGCGAGCTCGGCGAAGTGCCGCGCCGGCCAGCGCTTGGCGGGGCCGTATTCGGCGCCGGGGCAGAAGACGATCGGCGCCGCGTCGACCGACAGGCCGAGCGCAGCGCGGACGGCGCGCTGCTGTTCGGGCGTCGAGGTGAGGCGCGGGTTCGGCGTGGCGCCATCGAGTGGCCCCGCCAGCGCCGCGTAGCGGTCCACCAGGCGCGGCAGCGCTGCTTCGTCGAGCCGGTGGCGATCGTTGAGCAGCAGATAGCGCGCTTCGCCGGTGTAACCGGTGCGCTTAGGGATCTTCGCGAAAAAAGGCACCAGCGCCGACTTCCACGAGTTCGGCAGCACATAGGCCTGATGAAAGTCAGCCGAGGCGAGACGCTTCCCCAACGCCTTCCGCCCCGCCCAGTCGAACTGGCCATGCGCGAAGGGGTTTTCGATGACGGCCGCGACTTCCGGCATGCGCGCCAGCAGCGGCGCGCTCCAGGCCGGCGCGAGCACGTGGATTGCGGCGTCCGGTTCGCGCGCCTTCAGCCGCATCAGCAGCGGCTGCATCATGAGGGTATCGCCGATCCAGGACGGTGCGACGATCAGGATGCCCCCCGACGAGCGCGCTTCGCTCGGTTTTTTCTCCGGGGGGCCGGGAAACACGCGGGGCGGCCCTTGGTGTTTCTTGCCGATGTTCAGTGATGCCCCTTCGGCTTTTCGCCGGTGAAGCGGTACCGGGTGCCGCAATAGGGGCATGCTGCTTCGCCGCTCTTCAATACGTCGAGAAAAACGCGCGGATGCCGCGCCCACAGCGGTGCGCCGGGCCGCGGGCAGGCCAGCGGCAGGTCGTGGGCGGTGACGGCGACTTCGCGGACGGTTTCGTTGATTTCGGCCATCGTGCTGTCCTCAGACCTTGGTGAGCCAGTCGGCATGGGCCGGCACTTTGCCGTTGACCACGTCGAAAAAGAGGCTCTGGATTTTCGTGGTGATCGGGCCGCGCCGTCCTTCGCCGATCTGGCGGCCGTCGAGTTCGCGGATCGGCGTCACTTCGGCGGCGGTGCCGGTGAAGAAGGCTTCGTCGGCGATGTAGAGATCGTCGCGCGTCAGCCGCTTGGCGACGACCGTATAGCCGAGATCCTTGGCCAGTGCGTGCACCGAGGCGCGGGTAATGCCGATCAGCGCCGAGGCGATTTCGGGTTCGTAGATCTGGCCGTCCTTGACGACGAACAGGTTCTCGCCGGCACCTTCGGCGACGAAGCCATCGACATCGAGCAGCAGCGCCTCGTCGTAGCCGTGCTCGACGGCTTCCGTGTTGGCCAGGATCGAGTTGGCATAGGTGCCGGAATACTTGGCGCGGCACATCGAGACGTTCACGTGGTGGCGCGTGTAGCTGGAGGTCTTGACGCGGATGCCCAGGGTCATGCCTTCCTCGCCGAGGTAGGCGCCCCAGGGCCAGGCGGCGATGGCGACGTGGGTCTTGGCGCCCCGGGGCGAGACGCCCATCTTTTCCGAGCCGTAGAAAGCGATCGGCCGCAGGTAGCAGGATTCCAGATGGTTGGCGCGCACGACCTCCCGCTGCGCTTCCATCAAGGTGGCGCGGTCCCAGGGCATGGGCATGCGGTAGATGTGCGCGGAATTGAACAGGCGGTCGGTGTGTTCCTTGAGCCGGAAGATGGCCGTGCCGTCGACGGTCTTGTAGGCGCGCACGCCTTCGAAGACGGCGAGGCCGTAGTGCAGGGAGTGAGTCAGCACGTGGGTGGTGGCATCGCGCCAGGGCACGAGTTTGCCGTCGTACCAGATGAAGCCGTCGCGGTCGGCCATGGACATGATCGGAGTCTCCAGGGAGGGCTGTCGCAAAATGCAGATTTTATCGGAATTGGCCCGGTAAAATCGGGCCATGAACGATCGAGCCTGGAAGCCCAACGTCACCGTCGCCGCCGTGATCGAGCGGGCGGGATGCTTTCTGCTGATCGAAGAAGAGACCGAGGGCGGTTTACGCTTCAATCAGCCCGCCGGCCATCTCGATTCCGGCGAATCGCTCGTCGAGGCCTGTGCGCGCGAGGCCCTGGAGGAAACGGCCTGGCGTTTCCGGCCGACGGCGCTGGTCGGCGTTTATCAATGGCCCCGGCCCAGGAGTGCAAATGAGGGGACGGACGAGGGCGGCATTACCTACCTGCGCTTCGCCTTCGCCGGCGAGCTGGGCGAGGAGATTGCCGGCCGCGCGCTCGATGCCGGCATCCTGCGCGCCGTCTGGATGACGCCGGCAGAAATCGAGGCGTCGAAAGTCAGGCATCGCAGCCCGCTGGTCTGGCAGTGCGTGCAGGATTTTCTCGCCGGCCGGCGCTATCCCTTGGAGTTGATTCGTCACTATGGCTAAAGTTATCGTCGGCATGTCGGGGGGCGTCGATTCCTCCGTCGCCGCCTTGCTGCTCAAGCGCGCCGGCCACGAGGTCACCGGCCTGTTCATGAAGAACTGGGAAGACGACGACACGGAGGAATACTGCTCGTCGCGCCAGGACCTGATCGACGCGGCGGCGGCGGCCGACGTGATCGGCATCGACCTCGAAGTCGCGAACTTCTCCGCCGAGTACAAGGAACGCGTGTTCGCCGATTTCCTGCGCGAATACCAGGCTGGCCGCACGCCCAACCCCGACGTGTTGTGCAACTCCGAGATCAAGTTCAAGGCTTTTCTCGACCATGCGTTGACGCTCGGCGCCGACAGGATCGCCACCGGCCACTATGCACAAGTGCGCGAATTTCTCGGCAAGTTCCAGTTGATGAAAGCTGAGGACGGCACCAAGGACCAGAGCTATTTCCTCTACCGCCTGAACCAGGCGCAGCTGTCGAAGACGCTGTTTCCGGTCGGCCACCTCTACAAGCGCGAGGTGCGCCGGATCGCCGAAGAAGCCGGCCTGCCCAACCACGCCAAGAAGGACTCGACCGGCATCTGCTTCATCGGCGAGCGGCCGTTCCGCGAGTTCCTGGCCCGCTACATTCCCAAGCAGCCGGGCGAGATCCGCGCGCTCGACTCGGATCGCGTCGTCGGCCGGCACGAAGGCCTGATGTACTACACGCTCGGCCAGCGCGAAGGCTTGGGCATCGGCGGCGTCAAGGGCGCGCCGGAGGAACCGTGGTTCGTCGCTGGCAAGGACATGGCGAAGAACGTGCTCTACGTCGTTCAGGGCCACGCGCATCCGGCCTTGATGCGCGAGCGCCTGACGGCCGGTCAATTGTCATGGGTGTCGGGCGAGAAACCGCATACGCACTGGGTATACGCGGCTAAGACGCGCTACCGGCAGCCCGATGCCGCTTGCGGGGTGGAAAGCGTGGACGCGGACCGCTGCGCGATCGCCTTCGCCGCGCCGCAGTGGGCGGTGACGCCTGGGCAGTCGGTGGTGGTCTACGAGTCGCTGGTCTGCCTGGGCGGCGGCATCATCGAGTGAGCCCAAGCGAAGACAAATAGCGGGGCGGCATGCCGGATCGGCGTGCCACCGCCGCTGACTTTCAAGCTTACTTCTTGACGGCGTCCTTGGTGGCTTCGCCGATATTCTGCGCGGCTTCCTTGGCGACGCCGGCAACGTCCTTGGCGGCATCGGCGGTCGCCGAGCCGACCTCCTTGGCTGCCTGCACCGTGGCGCTACCCACCTCCTTCGCTGCGTCCTTGGTAGCGGTATAGGCTTCCTTGCCCGTTTCCTTGGCGGCTTCGGCGACGGCCTTGGCTGCCTCGCCCGTTTTCTCGGCCGCCTGCACGGCCGCCTCGCCGGCCTGCTGCATGGCCGCTTTCGCCTTGGCGGCAGCTTCGGCGGCGGGGTCGGGTTTGGGGGCGCAGGCGGCGGCGCTGACAATCACTGCGACGGCGAACAGTTGGGCGAGGCGCAAAGAGCTACTCATTGTCTGGATCCTTTCTGGGTTGAGTTGGGGACATGGACCTTACCATGAGATTGGCCGAGATCGCTACGCCGGCCTAGCGTGTCGCTGGGCAGTTCGCCATGGCGCTCCTTGTAGGCGGCGGAGAAATGACCGAAATGCTCGAAGCGGTATTCGATCGCCACCGCCGTCACCGAGTCGGCCTGCGGATCGGCCTTGAGCAGATGCTCGCGCGCCCGATCCAGACGCAGGTTCTTCAAGTGGCGCATCGGCGTGGTGTTCAGGTATTGCTTGAAGCTGCCGAACAAGGTGCGCGGACTGACGTTGATGGCGTGCGCGATATCCTCGGGGGTGATCGAGCTACGCACCGATTCTTCCATGAACCGCAGGGCGCGCTTGACGTGGTGCGGTTTCTGCGCCTCGACATCTTTCTGCAGGATTTCCCGGTAGTTGTGATCGAGCGAACTCACCAGCGTGCCGAGCGCCAGGGAGGAGATGCCCTGACGGACGATTTCGGGATACTCGCCGTCGTTATGCTCATGAATGACCGTGGCCAGATATTCCAGCAGCGCCAATACGCGCAGTCCCGCCTTGCCCGTCAGGTCCACGCTGGGCGCAAATTCGAGCGGCCGGTTGGGCGTGCGCGAAGACTGGCGCCCAACGAATCGTTCGAGGCTGGAGGCGTCGACCCGCAGGATCAATTGCTCGCATCCCTGCATGAACTCCATGTCCGCCTCGAGCTTGGGCGAAATCATGACGCCCCGCCCGGG
>JAGVUA010000096.1 GCA_019136545.1 Betaproteobacteria bacterium | reverse complement strand
CGCTCGCGGCAGGAAAGGGGGGCGCCCCTTCAAGATGACCGCCGCCAAGCTACGCCTGGCGATGGCCAGCATGGGGCAACCGGAAACCAAGGTGGGCGATCTCTGCGAAGAACTGGGGATTACCCGGCAGACGCTCTACCGGCATGTGTCACCCAAGGGAGAGCTGCGACCAGACGGCGTAAAGCTGCTCTCCCGAGGTTCAGCCGCATAGTAGCGGCGACCTGGAACGAGGCTGTTCAGTGCGGCAACGATCCGATTGCCGGTGTCGACCCGATGCAGCCGTTCAGCTTTGAGGGAAGCTGTCGTTCAACACCTGAATTAAGCCGCGCCGCGAAGCGGCGTCGGCTTGAATGAATTGTTAGATGCCAGCCCGATCAATGTGCGCTGACCTTGGATAGCAGATTTAGAACGGCGACGCCACTAACGATAAGTCCCATGCCAACGAACGCCCACAAGTCTAGTTTCTGGCCATGGAAGATCCAAGCGATAGCTGCCACAAGTACGATGCCGAGGCCAGCCCAAACAGCATAAGCAATGCCGACCGGGATGGACTTGATTGCGAGAGAGAGGAAATAGAACGCAAGCCCGTAGCCAGCCACAACTACAACAGAAGGAACTAACTTGGTGAATCCATGGCTGGACTTCAGTGCGGAAGTTGCGACGACCTCACCAAATATTGCAATAGCCAGAAAGAGCCAGTTCTTCACGTGCAATCTCCTCTACGGTATGAAGGATAAATAGTGGTGGCTATGAGTTGCCAAAAACAGTCTTGCGGCTGTCGATTTTCTGTGAGCATACGCAACGCCAAATCTGGCATCTAACGTTTGACATGAGGGGCGGCCAAGGGCGCCAGCCCTTGGACGTCCCCCTCGATGGACTACAAAGGGACTTCCCCCACCCGCCCGGTGGGCTTGCCACCCGGCATCCAAGTGCCAAGATTGAATTGCTGAAACTCAATCTGAAACGGCGAGGAGGGAAGTCGAAATGGATGCTACGACGGTTGGTGTGGATCTGGCAAAGAACATCTTCGTGGCCTGCGTGGCCGATTGCGCCGGGCGGATCGTGGAGCGGCGCGAGTTCAATCGGACGGGCTTTCTCACCTGGCTCGGCACGCTGCCGGCGGGCACGGTGATCGGCATGGAGGCCTGCGGCAGCGCCCATCACTGGGGCCGCACGGCACAGCGTCTGGGGCTGGCGCCGCGGCTGATGGCCGCCGAGTTCGTCCGGCCTTACCGCAAGCGCCAGTCGGTCAAGAACGACCGGGCCGATGCCGAAGCGATCCTGATCGCGCTGCGCTCGCCCGGCATGCGCTTCGTCCCGGTCAAGACCGAAGCCCAGCAGCAGCGCCTGGCCTGGCACAGCTTGCGGATCGGCTGGGTGGAGGAACGCACCGCGCTCTTTAACCGCGTCCGCGGGCTGCTCGCCGAATTCGGGCTCATCGTCGATCCCGGCCCCAAGCACCTGCGCACGCTGCTGGCCGAGCGGGAGTTCGACACCGCCCTGTCGCCCGCGCTGCGTGGCGTAATCCAGAGCGTGCGCGACCAGCTCGAGGCGCTGGACACCCGGATCGGCGAATGCGACCGGCAGATCACGGCCCAGCAGGCGGACGATCCCCTCGCGAAGCGGGCGCGGGATCTGCCCGGCGTCGGGCTCATCACCGCCGACGCGGTGACCGCCAGCGTGGGCGACGCGTCGATGTTCAAGAACGGGCGTCAGTTTGCCGCCTGGCTCGGCCTCACCCCCAGCCAGTCGGGCAGCGGCGGCAAGACGAAGCTCGGGCGCATCACACGGCGCGGCGACGACTACTTGCGCACCCTGCTCGTGCAGGGCGCCCGCAGCGTACTGGCCGCGACGCTCCGAAAACAGCGGCGGGAGTCGCCCGACCAGCTGACGCGTCTGCAGCAGTGGATCGTCGCGCTCAACGGGCGGATCGGCTACCACAAGACACTCATCGCCATCGCCAACAAGCACGCCCGGCAGCTGTGGGCAGTGCTGGCGAAAGGCGAGGTATACAACGCGCAGGCCTGGCAACGGGCCTGAGCAACCGAGCAATGGCAACTGCACATCAGCGATAGACGAACAGGTCAGACCGACCAGCAGGGAACCTGGCTAACCCAATGGCGGATCAAGAAGGAGGGCGGCTGATCCCCACCCCCCGATCCCGCCGACGTAGGATCAAGGCCTGCTGGTGCGGTTAGTCGCATGGCCCCGGGCGAGACCCGATCAAGGCCGATTAGAGAGAGGCAGTCTGTCTGTCCGATCCGTCGCGCGCGTGCAGCGCCAGGAAGGGAAACGCAGGTAGGCAGGAAAGGAAAACCGGCCTGGCGGCCGGTCATGGAAAAACGGTGCTTGACAGGGAAGTCCTTAGAGAAGGGTTAGGCATCACTGCGTGTTCGCTCGAATGCCTGGCGTGTTTGAACCATGTACACGGCTGGACCATCTGGGGTGGTTACGGTACCTTGCCTCTCAAACCCCGCTTTCTCGTAGCATCGGATCGCTCGCAAGTTGCTCGGCGACGGGTCCGTTTGGATCTTGGTGACCTCGGGATCATTGAACAGCAACTCAACCAGAGCTCGAACCAGCTTGGTTCCCAAGCCTTTGCCCAGTTGTGATGCATTCGCCAGTGACTGGTCTATTCCGCGTACTCCTGGATCGGTTTCTTCTTCCCACCATCCGTCCCCGCTTCCAAGAGCAACGTACGACTGGGCATACCCAATCGGCTCTCCATTCAGCATTGCAATGTATGGAGTGACGGACTCTTGCGCTAAAACGCTTGGCAAGTACTGTTCCTGTACGTCAGCAAGTGTCGGGCGTGCTTCTTCTCCGCCCCACCACTCGACGATATGAGATCGATTTAGCCACTCATAGAGCATCGCAAGGTCATGCTCAGTCATGAGGCGCAGTGTGACGGAATCGTTGCTGTTGGTCACGATGCTGTACTTTGTGATGCCTAACGCGCTGATCACCGGCGGTTGAAAACCGTCCGGTGGATTCGCAGGTTATGCTCCCTCATTTTCATTTCCGGTTTCCTATAGGGCAACTAGGCTGTCCTTGCCGGCGCTTGGAACACAGACGATGGCATCAAATGCCTCGCTCAATTTCGTTTTTACAGAGGCGCTTTGAGACCGCATTCGCTTTGCTTCCATGGGGGCATCTGTCAATGTCAGACATGAATTCTCCGTACCACAGGCGTCGATGACATACTGTTCCATACTATCCTCACGGATTGCATCGGCAGGCGTGGTCACAACAGAGAATCCAAGAGGACTGTCGGGCGATGGGAAATGCATTTCCGGCACGGTGGGTCCAAGATGGGTGAATGCAATCGCACGGTAATTCACCCTCTCTGCGAGGTGCTGCCCCATGGGAACAGCCGTAAGCTCGCCTGAAAAGGAGACTGGGGTTTTTTGTAAATGATTGTTGTGCGCCAGCAGAATTATCTTCACATCCGGATTCGCTCGAACCATTCCATCTACTACGCCCGCCATATACGAGTCACGTACGGAAGTATCTCCCTCAAGAGAGGTACCATCGAAGAAAGTTTTCATTATACGCAAGGTTTCCAACGTATACTCTATCGATTCTATTCGATCAGAGGCTTTTCGGAACAAATCGCTGTTGACGTGTTTTTTCAGTACAGGGGCAAGCGACGCCAAGCGGAGCTTCAATCTGGTTACCCCTGAGATAGCTTTCTCCTGCCGAGCCGTTTCTAGCTCCCCCCATTTTGCCGATGAAATAACCGCCGACTGGCCATCAATGGACGCCAACAAGTGAGTCAGCATATCAACGTGCGGTTTCATGAGGTGATCGATGAGCTGGATAATTTCGGCCAATTGCGCTAGGTCGTCCCTTGGGTTCAGGGTGTTGGGTAAGTCGATTCCGACTAACTGCAGTTTTCTTCCTGATTCGCGGAGATATGATTTCAGCCAGATCAGCACTGAGCCATACACAGAAAAGGTCAGGGTATCCGAAAATCGCTCAAGTTCATGAGCACCGGCTGTTGAGTTGAGCCATTCAGATAACCGGGATGCCTGAATCGCCCCACATTCCAAACCAATCGCATTAAAATCATGCCTTTCGACCAAATAGCGGATAAGACTTGCTCTAGCCAGTGAAAACTCCGCGACAAAATGAGCGCCCTCGCCAATGCCGACAATTCGGGCGCCCTCAATTACGGAAGTAAGAATCTCAAACTCATTGAAGTCCAGATTTTGAGGCTGTAAAAGTGTTCTGGTCGTTCTCCACGTCATTATTTTACCTTTGCGTTTATTACTTTAATCGCCATACGTTCGCTTCGCCAACAACCCGGGTCACAGCATAACTTTGTTTTAGGGCGACAGTTCTGCCGCATAACATTGGGATGCCGGATAACATGTTCTGCAACCTCCTGTTTAGAAGAAGAAATATCGCGCAATGCAAGATAACAACGCAGGTAAAGCAGCAGCCCGCATGGTGTGTGGTCTGATCGACTCCGGACACAGGCGTTTAGCATATCCTCCCGCCGCAATGACCGCTATCCGGATCGATTGATGACCGGCCGCATATGGCCGCCTGCCGCCCGTCACTCCCTGATGGGTTCAACCCCCTTTGCTGCTGTAGTGCATTCGGCTTCTGACATTTGGCGCAGCCGTCTTCTGAAAACGACACTAACCGGGTACGCTCATTTATGAAAGCACAACCTATATGCGCCCGGCGCGCTCCACCGGCCCCAATGCGCCGCCGCCTAGTCGCCTGGACAATGCACCAAAGTGGCGCCATACTGGCGCCCATGACAACGAAAGCCGCTCACAAAGATTCGCGCGCTCGCCTGGAGCGCTTCACGGTGCGCCTGCCTGCCGAGATGGTCGAAGCCATCGACGCGGAATGCTCGCGCCGCGCTGGCAACGTCTCGCGCAATACGTGGATCACGGAAGCCGTGCAAGAAAAGCTGGCGCGCAACGGAGCGGCGGGCCAATCAACCAGCGCAGGGGAGGGGGCGTAAATGGCGAGCTTCTATGAGTTCTTCGCCGGCGGCGGCATGGCCCGCGCCGGCTTGGGTGACGACTGGCAATGCCTGCTCGCCAATGACTTCGACCCGAAGAAGGCGGCCAGCTACGCCGCGAACTGGGGCGCCGATCATCTGCGCGTCGGCGACGTGGCCGCACTGACCACGGCCGATCTGCCGGGCGCGGCTGACCTGGCTTGGGCCTCGTTCCCTTGCCAAGACCTTTCCCTGGCCGGCGCTGGCGCCGGCCTCAAGGGCGAACGTTCCGGCACGTTCTGGCCGTTCTGGAAGCTCGTCAAGGCGCTGGGCGAGGAAGACCGGGCGCCGCGCCTGGTCGTGCTCGAAAACGTCTTTGGCGCCCTCAGCTCGCACGACGGCAAGGACTTCGCCGCCATTTGCGCAGCGCTCGCCGGCGGGGGCTATCGCTTCGGCGCAGTCATCATCAACGCGGTGCATTTCGTCCCGCAGTCGCGGCCCCGTCTGTTCATCATCGGCGTGCGCAAGTCCTCGCCGGTTCCTCGCGCCCTGATCGCCGATGGCCCGGAAGGGGAATGGCATCCGTCCGCGCTGGTCGAGGCATACGGCAAGCTCTCGAAGCGTTCGCAAAGCTCCTGGATGTGGTGGCGCCTGCCGGCACCTCCGGCGCGCACGTCGATCTTTGCCGACCTGGTGGAAGATGAGCCGCACGGCGTCGCCTGGCACACGGCCGCCGAAACCAAGAAGCTGCTGGGCATGATGAACCCGCACAACCTAGCGAAAGTCGCGGCGGCCAAGAAGGCCGGCGGCCGAGTGGTTGGCACGATCTACAAGCGCACCCGCGCCGATGGCCCGAACGGCGAAAAGGTGCAGCGCGCCGAAATCCGCTTCGATGACGTGGCCGGCTGCCTGCGCACGCCCGTTGGCGGTTCAAGCCGTCAAACCATCATGGTGATCGAGGGCAAGCGCGTCCGTTCGCGCCTGCTGTCGCCGCGTGAAGCGGCGCGCCTGATGGGCCTGCCGGACGCCTACGCGCTGCCCAAGAACTACAACGACGCCTATCACCTGGCCGGCGACGGCGTGGCCGTGCCGGTCGTGCGCTTCCTGGCTGAACACGTCCTGGAACCGCTGTTGGCGGCCGCCTCTGCGGTCGAGAGGAAGGCGGCGTAATGGCGGATTTGGCAACGGCCCTGCGGGACTTCAACAAAGAACGGAAATTCAGCCGCAAAGGCCCGCTGTGCGTGGCGCTGGTCATCACCCAGCACGCGCGCAAGATGGGCTTGCCGCTCGATCCCGACAAGCTGCTGACCGACGCCGGCGGCCAGGTTCTCGGCCTGGGCAAAGGCGCGGTGCAAGCGGTTCTGAACCGTCACGGCATCGCCCGCGTTTTAGCCGCTGAAGGCGGGCGCACCAGTCGCGGCAGCATCAGCAACATGCGCGAGTATGTGGCTTTCCTCAACGGCCAGGCCGCCGGCGGCGCGGTCGATCTCGATGCCGTGGAAGCGTTCTGGATTGAGCGCGTGCATGAGTTCTTTTCGGCCAAGCCGTTCAAGATTCGCCTGGATGCCTCGCGCAGCTTGCGAACGCTGGTGCGCGATGTGATCGCCCAAGCCGAAGAACGGCAGCGCAACACGCCGGGGATGCAGTATGCCGGCGCGGTGCTGCAACACCTGGTCGGGGCCAAGCTCGATTGCGCCCTGGGCGCTGGCAACTTCGAGCACAACAGCTTTTCAACGTCCGACGCGCAATCAGGCCGCAACGGCGATTTCTTCATTGGCGATGTGGCTATCCACGTCACCACGGCGCCTGGCGAAGCGGTCATTGGCCGTTGCCGCGACAACATCGACGACGGCCACCGGCCGATCATCGTCACGACTGCGCGGGGGCTGACGGTCGCCGAAGGGCTGGCCGAGAACGCCGGCCTCGGCGAACGCATCGACGTTTTCGAGGTTGAACAGTTCGTAGCCCTGAACCTCTACGAGCTGGGCAAGTTCGCGGCCGAAGGCCGGCGCGTCGCGGTCGGCGACGTGGTGACGCGCTATAACGAGATCGTGGAAGAAGTCGAAACCGACCCGAGCCTGAAAATCGAATTTCGCCAATGAGCGAGACGCCGGAACAGCGCAGCCGCACCATGCGGGCTGTGCGTTCCCGCGACACCGGGCCGGAAATGATCGTGCGGCGCTTCCTCCACGCCGCCGGCCTGCGCTACCGGCTCCATGATCGGCGCCTTCCCGGCGTTCCTGACCTGGTGTTTCCAAGCCGGCGCGTTGCGCTGTTCGTGCATGGGTGTTTCTGGCATCAGCATCCCGGCTGCGAGGCAGCCGCCAGGCCGAAATCCCGCCCGGACTACTGGAACCGGAAGCTGGATGGAAACGTGGCGCGCGACGCCCGCCACCTGGTCGAACTGGCCGCCGCTGGCTGGACGGCCTTGGTAGTCTGGGAGTGCGAAACGCGCGACCCGCAGCGCCTCGCCGCGCTGGCGGCTCGCATCCGAGAAGGGCAAGAACATGGGCAAGAAGGAAACCGAGGAAGCAATTGCAGATAGCCGCGCCGGCCGCGTGTCGCGGGTTGGCTCGGTCGATGAGCTGCTGGCCGATCTGAACGCCGGCGACGACAGCGCCACGCGCCCCACGATGGCCGAGCTGCTGGCCGCTTCCGACTATTCGCAGCCGCAGCCGCCCGAGGAACGCGAATGGGTGGATGCGCCGGCCGTTGGCCGCGAACCGCTGACGCCCTTCGACCCTGCCGAGGCGCTGACCACGGCCGAGGCGATCAGCGCCTTCCTGGCCGAAGCCGAGGCCGCCGGCGATCCGGCCTATGTCGAGCACGCCCGCGAAGTCGCGGCGCGGGCCAGGGCCATGCACGGCCTGGAAGGGTAGGGCTGGCCAGCATCGCCACATCCGGCGATGACGGCCGCCGCGGTGGATCTCGCCTCGCCATTTCTGACGGTGCTGCAGGTGGATCTCATCGCCGTTTCTGACGATGCAGGCCCGGAAGCGAAAAGGGCGGCCACACGGCCGCCCTTGCTGTTCCTGGTGGGCCTCTACAAGCCCGCCACGGCCAGGGCGCGGCCGATGGGCACCGCCTGGGTGAATGGCCCGGCGCTGTGGCTCACAAGGCCCACGGCTTCGCCCCGGCCATTGACGACAACGCCGCCGGAGTTGCCGCCCGCTATGGGCGCGTCGATCTGCAACATGCCCGCTGCGCCAATCAAGCCGCCGACCTGGCCGTAACGGCTGACGATGCCCGCGCTCATGGAGAAGTCCAAGCCCTTCGGGGAGCCGATCGCGGCGACGGCCTGGCCCTGGCGGGGCAGGGCGGGGGCCACGCGCACCGGCTGGCCCGGCTCGCCGTCGATCAGCAGCGCGGCCACGTCGCGCACCTGGTCGATGCGCGCCACGCGGGCGCTGCGC
>JAGVUA010000068.1 GCA_019136545.1 Betaproteobacteria bacterium | reverse complement strand
CAATGAACGTCCTGTTCGAAGAAGACGGTGCCTTCAAGGCCGGCACCGTGCTGGCCGACAACACCACCTCGCTGCAAGTGGAGCTCGCCTCGGGCAAGCGCAGCAAGGTCAAGGCCGCCCATGTGCTGCTGCGCTTCGAGGCGCCCGCGCCGGCCGAACTGCTGGACGATGCCGAGCGCGACGCGGCCGATATCGACATCGACTTCCTGTGGGAGATGTGCCCCGATGCCGAGTTCGGCTTCGAGGCGTTCGCCGCGGAGTACGCGGGCCACAAGCCTTCCGCCGTCGAGGCCGCCGCGCTGCTGCTGCGCCTGCATTCGGCGCCGATGTATTTCCACCGGAAAGGCAAGGGGCGCTTCCGCAAGGCGCCGCCCGAGATTCTCCAGGCGGCGCTGGCCGGGCAGGAAAAGAAGCGCCAGCAGGCGCTGGCCATCGAGCGCATGGCCGGCGAACTCAAGGCCGGCACGCTGCCCGGCGAGTTCGTGCCCCTGCTGGCCGAGCTCCTCTACAAGCCCGATCGCAACAAGCTTGAGACCAAGGCGCTGGAAGCCGCCTGCGCCGATACCGGGCTGTCGCCAGCCCGCCTGCTGCAAGCCTGCGGCGCGCTGGCCGACACGCACGAATATCATCTCGGGCGCTTCCTGTTCGAATACTTTCCCGCAACGCAGGGCGGCACCGGCTTTCCGTCCTGTGCCGACCCGGCCGAATCCGGCGATCTGCCGGTCGCCGAAGTGCGCGCCTTCTCGATCGACGACGCGCATACCACGGAGATCGACGACGCCTTCTCGCTCGTCGCCTTGCCGGACGGCGGCATGCGGATCGGCATCCACATCGCCGCGCCGGGCCTCGGGATTGCGCCCGATTCCGATCTTGGCCGAATCGCGCGCAGCCGTCTCTCCACCGTCTATATGCCCGGCCGCAAGATCACCATGCTGCCCGACGCCGTGGTCGAACGCTTCACGCTCGGCGCCGGCAAGACGGTGCCGGCCGTATCGCTCTACCTCGACGTCGCCGCCGATCTTGCCGTGCGCGGCCACGAGACGAAGCTGGAGCGGGTGCCGGTGGTGGCCAACCTGCGCCACCACGACGTCGAACCGCTGTTCAACGACGCCACCCTCGCGGCCGGCCTCGCCGATTTCCCTTTCGCGACTGAGCTGAAGCGGCTCTGGGAACTGGCGACGGTGCTGGAGGCCGGCCGAGGGCAATCGCAGAACGGCCCGCAGCGCAAGGACTACAACTTCGTCGTCGACTGGAACGCGACAGGCGAAGACGGCCCGGGCATCGTCGCCATCGAGGAACGGCCGCGCGGCTCGCCGCTCGACACGCTGGTCGCCGAATTCATGATCGTCGCAAACTCGACCTGGGGCGCCATGCTGCGCGACGCCAAGGTCGCCGCGCTCTACCGCGCCCAGACGGTCGGCAAGGTGCGCATGACCACGGCCGCCGCACCGCACGAGGGCCTGGGCGTCGAGTGCTACGCCTGGGCGTCGTCGCCGCTGCGCCGCTACGTCGACCTGGTCAACCAGTGGCAGCTGATCGCCCATCTGCGCGGCGTGACGCCGCCCTACACCGCCAAGTCGGCGGAGCTGCTCGCCGCCCTGCGCGACTTCGAGCTGACTTACGCGGCCTACGCCGACTTCCAGCGCGGCATGGAGAACTACTGGTGCCTGCGCTGGTTGCGCCAGCAGCAAGCGTCAGCCGTGGCGGCACGCGTGCTGCGCGAGAGCCTGGTCCGGCTGGAGCTTCTGCCGCTGGTCCTGAAGGTGCCCTCGCTGCCGGCGCTCGACCGCGGCGCGCGCGTCGCCCTGGCCATCGAGCGCATCGACCTGCTCGACGCCGAATGCCGCGCCCGATTTGTCGACGTGCTGCCCGCCGAGGCCGCGGACGAAACCCTGGGCGACGCCGTCGAGGACGACGCACCAGAGTAAAATCGATGGCTATGCCTGCCTTGGCCTGGCCGCCTCCGCTCGACCGACTGGATCCGGACCGACGCAACCTGACGGTCGCGGTGGCCGTATCGCTCGTTCTGCACGCAATCCTCCTGTCCATCCACTTCAAGCTGCCCGAGGCGCTGAACAAGGCCACGGAACAAGCGCTCGACGTCATTCTGGTCAATGCCAAGACCAAGAACCGGCCCGCCAAGGCGCAGGCCAAGGCGCAAGCCAACCTGGACGGCGGCGGCAACACCGACGACAACCGCCGCGCCAAGACGCCGCTGCCGGTATCGCCGGAAGTGCGCGAAGGCAACGATGTCCGCGAAGCGCGCCAGCGCATCGCCCAGCTGGAAGCCGAACAGCAGCAGATGATGACGCGTCTGCACAGCCAGAAGGCCATCGCCAGCGACCCGCGCCGCCACGAGGAGACGCCGGCGCCCCCCAAGCCGGCGGCGCCGTCGGGCACCGACCTGGCGGCCGCGGCGATGAATCTGGCCCGGCTGGAAGGCCAGATCGCCCGCAACTTGGAGGAATACAACAAGCGTCCGCGCAAGAAGTTCATCGGCGCGCGCGTCGAGGAATACCGCTTCGCCCAGTATGTCGAGGATTGGCGCCTGAAAGTCGAGCGCGTCGGCAACCTCAACTACCCGACCGCCGCCAGGGGCCGGCATTACGGCAGCCTGGTGCTGACGGTGGTCATCAAGAGCGACGGCTCGCTCGACCGCGTCGAGGTCAATCGTCCTTCCGGCCAGAAAGTGCTCGACGATGCCGCGCGGCGGATCGTCGAAATGGCGGCGCCCTACCCGCCTTTCCCCGACGCCATCCGCCGCGACACCGACATTCTCGAAATCACCCGGACGTGGTCGTTCACCACCTCCGACCGCCTGCAGTCCGACTGATCGTGGATAAATACGCCGTCGTCGGCAACCCGATCGGCCACAGCCTGTCGCCGCGCATCCACGCGCTGTTCGCGGCGCAAACGGCCCAGGACATGCGCTACGAAGCGCTGCTGGCGCCGCTCGACGGCTTTGCCGCGACGGTGGGCGCCTTCATCGCCGAAGGCGGCCGGGGGCTGAACGTCACCGTGCCGTTCAAGGAAGAAGCCTTCCGGCTGGCGACGCGCCTGTCCGAGCGGGCGCGCGCCGCCGGCGCGGTCAACACGCTCGGGTTTTCCGGCGCCGAGCGATTCGGCGACAACACCGACGGCGCGGGGCTGGTGCGCGACATCGCCGTCAATCGACAGCGCGACATCGCCGGACAACGGCTATTGCTGCTCGGGGCCGGCGGCGCCGCGCGCGGCGTCATCCTGCCGCTGCTGGCCGCAAAGCCGGCGTCCCTGCTCATCGCCAACCGCACGGCGGACAAGGCCCGGGCGCTGGCGGCGGCGTTTTCCGGTTGCGCCGGCGGCGGCTTCGACGACATCGGCGGACGAAGTTTCGACATCGTGATCAACGCCACGTCGGCCGGTCTCGCCGGCGGCGTGCTGCCACGGCTGACTTTCGCCTTCGCGCCCGGCTGCCTGGCCTACGAAATGGTCTATGGCAAGGACACCGACTTCCTGCGCCAGGCGAGGGCGTCTGGCGCAACGACGGCCGACGGCCTGGGCATGCTGGTCGAACAGGCCGCCGAGGCCTTTTTCGTCTGGCGCGGCGTGCGTCCCGATACCGCGCCGGTGTTGAAGGAATTGCGGCCGTCATGAGACCGGCACCACGCTGGCTGAAGCTGGCGCTGGCGTGGCTGTTTGCGTTGGCAATCCTCTGGCAGGGCTGGTATGTCGGCTGGGTGATCTGGTGGAAATATGTCGATCCCGGCACCACGGCCTTCATGCGCCAACGGCTCGCGGAATTGCGGGCACGCGATCCTCAGGCCGAACTGCGGCACCAGTGGCAGGACTACGAGCGCATTTCGCCGCACCTGAAGCGCGCCGTGATCGCCGCCGAGGACGACAAGTTCGTCGACCATGAAGGCTTCGACTGGGAAGGCATGCAGAAGGCGCTGGAAAAAAACCAGCGCCGAGGCAAGGTGGTTGCCGGCGGCTCCACCATTTCCCAGCAGTTGGCCAAAAACCTGTTTCTGTCGGCCGCCAAGACGCCGTGGCGCAAGGCCCAGGAAGCCGCCATCACCGTCTGGCTGGAACTGTTCTGGAGCAAGCGCCGCATCCTTGAGGTGTATCTCAACTCCGTCGAATGGGGCGAAGGCGTGTTCGGCGCCGAGGCCGCCGCCCGCCGCTACTACAACACCGGCGCCGGCTCGCTGTCGGCCGAGCAGGCCGCCCGCCTGGCCGTGATGCTGCCGGCGCCGCGACGACACGAGCGCAACCCGTATTCGGCATTCATGACCGGCCGCACCCAGGTCATTCTCGTCCGCATGCGGCATTCCGAGGTACCCTAGCCGATCGCGGCGCGTAGAATTCGGGGCTTGCCCGAGCACCCGTCATGGCCGAGACCGAAGAATTCCGCCACCAGGATCAGGATGAACTGATATTGCACCTCAAGGAGGTGCAACAGTTGCTCGCGCGCCAAAAAATCGTCGAAGACCTGGTGCATCGGCAGGACATGCCGCGCCATGACCTCGTCGAGACGCTGGTGCACAAACAGCATCTGACCCAGCTTCAGGCCAAGCTGGACAGCCTGCACCCGGCGGACATCGCCTACATCCTCGAGGCGCTGCCGCGCGACGAGCGCATCCTGGTCTGGGACCTGGTCAAGGCCGAGCGGGACGGCGAGATCCTGCTCGAAGTCTCGGATGCCGTGCGCGAATCGCTCATCGAGAGCATGGCGCCGGCGGAACTGGTAGCCGCCGCCGAGCAGCTCGACGCCGACGAACTCGCCGACCTGGCGCCCGACCTGCCGACCGAGGTCATCGACGACGTCTTCCGCTCCCTCGACACCGAAGAACGCGAGCAGTTGCGGGCGGCAATGTCCTACACGGAGGGCTCGGTCGGCGCGCTGATGGACTTCGACCTGGTCTCCGTGCGCGAGGACGTCAGCCTGGAAGTCGTCCTGCGCTATCTGCGCCGTTTCGACGATTTGCCCGACCACACCGACCAGCTGTTCGTCGTCGATCGCGACGAGCACCTGCACGGCGTCCTGCCGCTCGACGTCCTGCTGGTCAACGATCCCGACGTCCAGGTATCGGCGTTGATGCAGACCGACGCCCTGACGCTGCTGGCCACCGACGCGGCGGACGACGCGGCCCAGGCCTTCGAGCGTTACGACCTGGTCTCGGCGGCGGTCATCGACAGTGCCGGCAAGCTGGTGGGCCGCCTGACGGTCAACGCCGTGCTCGACCACATCCGCGAGGAAGCGGAGGCCGAACAGCTGGCCCAGGCCGGCTTGAAGGAAGAGGAGGACGTGTTCGCCTCCATCTGGGATTCGGTGAAGAACCGCTGGCAATGGCTGGCCATCAATCTGGTCACGGCCTTCATCGCCTCGCGCGTCATCGGCGCCTTCGAAGGTTCGATCGAGAAGCTGGTGGCGCTGGCGGCATTGATGCCTATCGTCGCGGGCATCGGCGGCAATTCCGGCAACCAGACCATCACCATGATCGTGCGCGCCATCGCCCTCGGCCAGGTTGGCGAAAACTCGGAGCGGTGGCTGTACCGCAAGGAGGCCGGCGTGGCGCTGTTCAACGGCCTGATCTGGGGCGGGCTGCTCGGGCTGCTGGCCTGGTGGCTTTACAAGGACATCCGGCTCGGTGCGGTCATGACCGCGGCGATGACCTTGAATCTGCTGGTGGCCGCCGCCGTCGGCGTAGCCATTCCGATGACCTTGCGCAAGCTGGGGCGCGACCCGGCCATGGGCTCCTCGGTCATGATCACCGCCGTCACCGATTCCGGCGGCTTCTTCATTTTTCTCGGCCTGGCCACCCTGTTCCTGCTCTAGCCGGCCGCGCCGCGGCCCGCCTCACTTCGGCAGTTTTTCGAACAGGCCGACGGCGGTTTCCATTTCCTGCAGGATCAGTTCGCTCGCCGCCGCGACGTCCATGGCGAAATAGGAGCGGCGATCGCCACCGCGCTGGCCCAGCGCGGCATCGAAGAAGATCCACTGCCGGCCGACGCGCTCCAGGGATTCCTTCAGGGGCCCCGACTCGCCACCCGCTTTCCTCAGCTCCTCGTGGGCGGCAATGAATTCCTTGCGCGCCTTTTCGAGCTCGCCCGACGAGGCGCCGTCGCCCACGCCCCAGCCGATGGCTTGGTAGAACTTGGCCATGCGCTGCGACAGCATGCGTTGGCGACCCGCGATATTCACCAGTCGTCCGGTGTTGGAGCCGGCATGTTTTTCCAGCTGGCCGGTACCTTGATGCGCCAGTTTCAGCACATCCTCGGACAGCGCCAGCACCGTCTTGCCCCCGGTCTTGCTCGGCGTCGCGCCGACCAGCGCATCCTTGTAGGCGAGCCACGACTGCTGCAAGGACAGGTAGGTGTCGCGAATCTCCGGCGTCGGCGCGTAATTCTTCAGTTCCACCAGCTGCCGGTCGAACAGCGCAATCGAGCTGTCCAGCACCCGCTGCGAGCGCTCGACATCGACGGCCTGACCGAGTTGGAAGTAGGCCTTGGCCATGCGCTGCGACAGCATGCGCTGACGGCCCGCCTTGTTGATCGCCGAGTGGATGTCGGTGATCTGGGCCGAAGCGACGCCGGCCCAAGCGGCCAAGACAAGGACCGCGGCGATTCGCCGCCATCCGGAAACCAGGATTCGCATGGCATGCACCTCCGAATAGAAATGCCGGATGCCGCGACGATAGCCTATTTCGTCATATCGGCAAACACCGCCGCCGCCGCCGCGATGGTCGCGGCGAGGTCGGCCTCGCTGTGCACCGAGGAAACGAAACCCGCTTCGAAGGCCGAGGGCGCCAAATACACGCCTTTTTCCAGCATCGCGTGGAAAAACCGATTGAAGGCTTCCTTGTCGGCCTTCATCACTTCGGCATAAGTGGCGGGCGCTTGCGGCGCGAAATAGAGGCCGAACATGCCGCCCACCGATTGCGCCGAAAACGTCACGCCTTGCCGGTGCGCCGCCTGCTGCAGGCCGTCGACCAGCGCCCGGGTCTTCGCCGCCAGCGCCTCGTGGAAGCCGGCGACCCGTATCTTCCTCAAAGTCGCCAGGCCGGCGGCGACGGAGAGGGGATTGCCGGAAAGCGTGCCGGCCTGGTAGACCGGACCGAGCGGCGCGATCCTGGACATGATGTCGCGCCGGCCGCCGAAGGCGCCGAGCGGCATGCCGCCGCCGACGATCTTGCCGAAGGTCGAGAGATCGGGCCGCATGCCGAAAAGACCCTGGGCGCTGCCGAGGCCGACGCGAAAGCCGGTCATCACTTCGTCGAAGATCAGCACCGCGCCGTACTGGTCGCACAGCTTGCGCATCGCCTCGAGAAACTCCGGGCGCGGCGCCACCAGATTCATGTTGCCGGCGACGGGCTCGACGATGACGCAGGCGATATCGCGGCCATGCTCGTGAAACGCGCGCGCCAGTTCGTGCGGCGCGTTGTAGTCGAGCACCAGCGTGTCGCGCGCCAGATCGGCCGGCACGCCTTCGGACGAGGGATTGCCGAAGGTCAGGGCGCCCGAACCGGCCTTGACCAGCAGGCTGTCGGCATGGCCGTGATAGCAGCCTTCGAACTTGATGATCTTGTCGCGGCCCGTGAAGCCGCGGGCGAGGCGGATCGCGCTCATGGTGGCTTCGGTGCCCGAGGACACCAGGCGCACCATGTCCATGCTCGGCACCAGTTCGACCAGCAGCTCGGCGAGTTCGATCTCGGCCTCGGTCGGCGCGCCGAACGACAAGCCCCGGGCGGCCGCCTGCTGGACGGCGGCGACCACGTCCGGGTCGGCATGGCCGAGAATCAGCGGCCCCCAGGAGCCGACGTAATCGATGTAGCGCCGGCCGTCGGCATCCCAAACGCAGGCGCCTTCGCCGCGCGTGAAGAAACGCGGCGTGCCGCCGACGGAACGGAAGGCGCGCACCGGCGAATTGACGCCGCCGGGAATGGTGTTCTGGGCGCGGGCAAACAGCTCTTCGTTGCGGGTCATGGCGGTTTCTGCTTTCTCTTTCAATCAAACAGGTTCTGGAATTCCGTCGCGCGCCGGCCAACATCGTTGGCGTCGAACAGGTCGCTGACCACTGCGACCATGTCGGCGCCGGCGGCGACGATTTCCGGCGCGTTGCGGACGGTGATGCCGCCGATGGCGGCCACCGGGATGTCGAAGCGGCGGCGCGCCTCGCCGAGCAGTGCCGGCGGCGCCGAGGTGGCGGCCGGCTTGGTGGTGGACGGGAACATGCTGCCGATGCCAACGTAGTCGGCGCCGACGCGCGCCGCGGCTTCGACGCGGTCGAGGTCGGCATAGCACGACACGCCGAGGATGCGCCGGGCGCCGAGCGCTTCGCGCGCGGCGCGCAGATCGAGGTCGTCGCGGCCGACGTGGGCGCCGTCGGCGCCGATTTCCACCGCGAGCCAGACATCGTCGTTGATGATCAGCCGGGCGCCGTAGCGGCGACACAGCCCCAGCAGTTCGGCCGCCTGGGCGCGGCGCGGTTCGATCGGCGCGTGCTTGTTGCGATACTGGACCAGGCGGACGCCGCCGGCCAGCGCCGCTTCGACCAGCGCCAAGAGATGCTCTGGCGGGCGATCGTCCGGCGTGACGGCGTAGAGGCCGCGCAGCGCTTCGCGAAAGTCAGTCATCGTCGCACGCCTCCTGGCGCGCCCAGAAGAACCGATCCGGCAGGTATTGCCCCATGCCCGGCCGGAAGCCGGCCGCCAGCGCCCGCCAGGTGTACGCCTGCGCCTCGCGCACTGCCGGCTCGATCTCGAAACCATTGGCCAGGTTGGCCGCGATGGCCGAGGCCAGGGTGCAACCGGAGCCGTGATAGCTGCCCGGCAGCCGGTCCCAAACGTCCTCGCGCATCCTGCCGCGCGGGCCGTACAGCGTATTGACCACCCGCGGCGTGTTTTCATGCGTGCCGGTGATCAGCACGTGCTCGGCGCCGGCATTGATCAGGCGCCGGGCGCACTCGGGCAGCGTCGGCCGGGTGCCGTCGCCGTCGCCTTCGTCGCTCTCGTCACCCTCGTTGTCGTCGTCCAGCACCAGGCGCCGCGCCTCCATGCTGTTCGGCGTGATGATGGCGGCGCGCGGCAGCAGCAGGTCGATCATCGCGTCGACCATGCCCTCGTCGGCCAGCTGATCGCCGCGGCCGGACGCCAGCACCGGATCGAACACCAGCGGCACGTAGGGGTAATCGCTGACGATCTCGGCAATGGCGGCGATGGTCTCGACGCTGCCGAGCAGGCCGAGCTTGAAGGCGGCCACCGGCATGTCCTCCAGCAGGGCGCGCGCCTGGTCCGCCACCCAACCGGCGTCGACCGCCATGAGGGCATCGACGCCGGCGGTGTCCTGAACCGTCAGCGCCGTGACGACGGACAAGGGATGGCAGCCCAGGCTGGCCAAGGTCAGCAGATCCGCCTGGATGCCGGCGCCGCCGGTGGGATCGGAGGCCGCGAAGGTGAGGACCATCGGGGGCGGAAGTTCCTGTTCGACGCTCATCAGTGCAGATTGGCCGCCGGCGCCGGCGGATGCGATGGGAAAGGGATACGCGTCGATTCTAACTGAAACGATTCGCCCGACCCGGCGCCGCCATACCTCGATTTTCTCTTAATACTCGGCCGCAAGCCATTGCCGAATCAGTATTTCGGCGATAACATGGTTTCGGTTCAAGACAGCCGGAAGGCCGGGGCTCCGATCCGGCAATCCATCCGGCTGCCGCGAAGGAGGAACAGCGCGTGAGCGACATGGCCAATCGGAACGGCATCAAGGTGATGGTGATCGACGACTCGAACACCATACGCAAGAGCGCGGAGATTTTTCTGGTCCAATCGGGTTATCAGGTGGTGCTGGCGGAAGACGGATTCGACGCCTTGGCCAAGATCGCCGACCACCATCCGGACGTGATTTTCTGCGACATCCTGATGCCTCGGCTGGACGGCTACCAGACCTGCGCGCTGATCAAGAAGAATCCGCGCCTGGCCGGCACGCCGGTGATCATGCTGTCGTCGAAGGACGGGCTGTTCGACCGCGCCCGCGGTCGCATGGTCGGCTCGGACGAGTACCTGACCAAGCCATTCACCAAGGACAGCCTCCTGAAAACGGTCGCCGCCCACCTGGCGCGGCGGCGTTCGTAACGAGAGGAAACCGCCATGCCTGTGAAGAAGATTCTCGTTGTCGACGATTCACCGACGGAACGCCACGTGCTCACCGAGGCCTTGCAAAAGGCCGGCTATCACGTGGTCGCCGCCACCAGCGGCGAGCAGGCCGTCGACTTGGCCAAGCGCGAACTGCCCGACCTGATTCTGATGGACGTGGTGATGCCGGGCATGAACGGCTACCAGGCGACGCGGACCATCACGCGCGACGAGGCCACGCGCGACATCCCGGTGATCATGTGCACCAGCAAGGGCCAGGAAACCGACAAGATCTGGGGCATACGGCAGGGCGCCAGCGATTATCTGGTCAAGCCGATCGATGCCAGCGCCTTGCTGGCCAAGATCGCGGCGCTGGGTTAGCCGTCGATGGCCAAGCGCATCAGTCTGCGCGAATTCCAGGAAAGCCTCGCGCAGCGGCTGGCTTCGGCGCAGCGGGGCGAAGCGCGCCAGGCGTTGCTGGGCGTCGAATCGGGCAACGACCTGTGGCTGCTCGACCTGTCCGACTCGGGCGAGGTGCTGCCGGTGCCGCCCCTCACGACGGTGCCCCTGACCAAACCCTGGTTCGCCGGCATCGCCAACGTGCGCGGCATGCTCTACAGCGTCGTCGATTTCTCGGCCTTTCGCGGCGGCGAGCCGACGCGGCGCAACGCCGACACCCGCCTGCTGTTGGTGGGCGCGCGCCACGGCATCAACAGCGCGCTATTGATGGATCGGACGCTGGGCCTGAAGAACATCGACGACCTCGAGCCCGTCGCGGTCGAAGGCGATCGCCCCGGATGGGCCGGCATCCGTCGCCAGGATGCGCAAGGGCGCCAATGGACGCTGCTCAAGCTCCGGGCGCTTCTTGCCGATCCAGCATTCCTGGACGTCGGCTCTTGATCTTGTCGAAAAGCTAGCAGGGAGAATCACATGGCATTCAGGCTACCTTTCAAACTGCCTTCCGTCGATCATCCGACGAACGCCGGACTCGGCTTTTCGGGTGCCGCCGGATCGGTATCGGCGGCCCTGCCCGCCAGCGGCGACAAGCCGGTCGCCCAGCAACTGCGCCTGCTCGGCCTGGCTTTCGGCGCGGCGCTGGCCGTCACCGCGATCGCCGTTCTGTTCGAAATGCGGCAACAACGCAATGGCGATGCGCTGGTGGCCGCCGCGGGGCAGGCGCGCACCCTGTCGCAGCAGATCGCCAAGGCCGTGCCGCTGGCGCTGCAGGGCAATAGTGCGGCGTTCAAGGAGCTGCGCGGCGCCCGCGACCGCATGTCCGCGTACGCCACGGCGCTGGCCCGCGGCGGCGAGCTGGACGGCCTGTCGATCCCGGCGACGCCCGATGACCTGCAGCCGACGCTCGCGACAGCGACCGAAGCCTGGGAAAAATCGGCCCGGAACGCCGCCAGCGTGCTCGGCCAGGAAACCAGCCTGGCGGCGCTGGGCAAAGCGGTGGCCCTCATCAACGCCCGCGACACCAAGATCCAGGAGCTGGCCGACGACTTGCTGAATGCCAAGCTGGGCGGCGGTCGCGAAGCCGCATCGGCGGCGCAGCTGGCGGTGATGGTGCAACGGATCGCCAAGAATGCCAATGCGCTGCTGACCGTGGAAGGCCTGCGGCCGGAGGTGGCCTTCCAGCTCGACAAGGACAGTACCGGCTTCCGCGACCAGATAGCGGCGCTGAAGCAGTCCGGCGACAGCGTCGGCCGCGCCCGCGCGGAAGCGCTGGAAGGCGAATTCAAGCCCTTGCAGGAGGCGCTCGGCGGCGTACTGACCAACCTTCAGCCGCTCGTCGCCGCCAAGCAGGCCGGCGCCCAGTTGCTGAACGACAGCCAGCCGCTGCTGAAGGCCTTCGACGACCTCGGCGCCGCCTATGCCACGGAAGCGCGCGGGTCGCTGTCCACCAAGATCATCGCCGTCGCCGGCGCGATTGCGGCGCTGGTGCTGCTGCTCATGATCGTGCGCCTCTTCAACAGCGACGCGGCGCGGCGCAGCGAAGTCGCGGAGCGTCAACGCCACGAAGCCGAGGCGGCCAAGGACGCGACTCAGGAGGCCATTCTGCGTTTGATGAACGAAATGGGCGATCTTGCCGATGGCGACCTCACGGTTCGCGCCACCGTCACCGAAGACATCACCGGCGCCATCGCCGACTCGGTCAATTACACGATCGAAGAGTTGTCCGTGCTCGTCAAGCGCATCAACGACGCCGCCAACCGGCTGACCAACGCCTCCGAGACCGCCCAGAAGACCTCCAACGAACTGCTCGGCGCCAGCCGCCGGCAGTCGGGGGAGATCGTCGGCGCCGGCGGCCAGGTCAGGGACATGGCCAAGAGCATGGAAGGCGTCTCCCGGCGTGCCACGGAGTCGGTGCGCGTCGCCCGCCAATCGCTGGAGGCCGCGCAAAAAGGCTCCAAGGCGGTGGAGAACGCCATCACCGGCATGAACGAGATCCGCCAGCAGATCCAGGAAACCTCCAAGCGCATCAAGCGGCTGGGCGAATCCTCGCAGGAGATCGGCGAGATCGTCGAACTGATTTCCGACATCACCGAGCAAACCAACGTGCTGGCGCTCAACGCCGCCATTCAGGCCGCGTCCGCCGGCGAGGCCGGACGCGGCTTTTCGGTGGTCGCGGAAGAAGTGCAGCGGCTGGCCGAGCGCTCCGGCGAAGCCACCAAGCAGATCGCCGCCATCGTCAAGACCATCCAGGCCGACACCCACGACGCCGTCTCGGCGATGGAAAGCTCGACGCAAGGCGTGGTCGAGGGCGCCCGGCTGTCGGATGCCGCCGGCCAGGCCCTGACCGAAATCTCGGACGTCTCGAACAGCCTGGCCGGGCTGATCGAGCACATTTCGAGCGATACCCAGTCGCAGGCGGAAATCGCCACCACCGTGGCGACCTCGATGGAAGGCATTCTGCGCATCACCGAGCGCACCACCACGGGCACGCAGCAGACCGCGGAGTCGATCGGCGAGCTGGCCGATCTTGCCGTCGAGCTGAAAGGCTCGGTCGCGGGCTTCAAGGTCTGAGCGCTTCCCGATGAGCACGACGGCCACGCTCGACCTCGGCCCGCTGACCTGGGTCAAGGGCGAAATCGACCTGGCGCTGGACCGAGCGCTCGAGGCACTGGCGCGCGACGACGGCGACGCCGCGGCGGCGCTGCAATCGGCGCGCACGCACTTGCACCAGGCGCGCGGCGCCTTGTCCATCGTCGGCCTCGACGGCGTCACGCGCCTGGCCGAAGCGCTCGAACAGGTTTTCGACGCCGCCGAAGAAGGCCGCATCAGCGATGGCGCGGCGATCGCCGAGACGGCCCGGCGCGCCACCGGCGCCATTCGCCGCCATCTGGACGAATTGCTGGCCGGCCGGCCCGACCAGCCCTTGCGCCTGCTGCCCGACTATCGCGCGGTCATGGCCCTGCTGGGCAATGCCGAGGCGCCGGCGGCCGACTTGTTCTATCCCGACCTGACGCTGAAGCCGCCGCGCCGCGAGCACGAGCCGCCGGCGCTGACGCCGAGCGAGGCCGCCGCCAGGATCAAGGCGGCGCGCATGGGCTTCCAGCGCGGCATGCTGAAATGGCTGAAGCAGGATCCGCTCGGCGTCAAGGACATGCGCGACGCGCTGGCCATCGTCGAGGCAACGCAGGGATCGACATCGGCGCGCGCCTTCTGGTGGGCGGCGCTGGCTTTCCTCGACGCCATCGCCGCCGAGGCCATTCCCGTCGATCCCCGCGTGCGCCACTTGTGCACGCGCATCGACACCCAGATTCGCAAGCTGCTTGAAGGCGCGCGCACGATCGCCGAGCGGCTGATGCGCGATACGCTCTATTACGTGGCCATTGCCGGCCCCGCCGGCGACCATGCCGCCAGCGTGCGCGCCGCTTATCGGCTCGACCAGCTGCTGCCGCCGGCCGCCGGGACGGCGCCCGAGCTCGCGCCGCGGCAAGCGCTGCTGGATGCCGGTCGCGAACAGGTGGCCCAGTGCATCGAGGCCTGGAACCGCTTCAGCGCCGGCACCGCCGCCGCGCTGCCGCAGTTCCACGACAGGGTCCGCGCGCTGGCCGAGCACGTCGGTCTGCTTGGCCAGGCCGATCTGACCGCCCTGGCCGGCCGGATGCTCGACACCGCCGACGCGCTGCGCAAGGCACCGCTGCGCCACTCCGACGCGCTCGCCCTGGAGATGGCCACCGCGCTGCTGCTGATGGACAACGCCCTTGCCGGCTTCCAGTATCTCGGCCAGGAATTCACCGCCCAGGCGACCGTCATCGGCCAGCGCCTCGCCGCTGCCCTGCAGGGCGAACCGATGGCGGCGCTCGAGCTCCCGCTGCTCGACGAAATGTCGCGCCACGCCCAGGAAAAGCTGCTGCTCAGCCACGTCGCCCGGGAAATCCAGGCCAACCTCGCCATCATCGAGCAAACGCTCGACGCCTATTTCCGCGATCCGGGCAAGGCCGGCGAGCTGCCCGGCCTGAGCAAGCCGATCAAGCAGATCGACGGCGCGCTGACGGTACTGGGCGAACCGCGGGCAGTGGATGTGCTGCGCGAGTGCGCGACCGCCATTGCCGGCTTTACCGATGGCGACGAAAGTCAGCCGCCACAAGCCGCCGATTTCGAGGCCGTGGCCGGCAAGCTGTCGGCATTGGGCTTCTTTGTCGACCGCTTGCAGCACGGGCCGGCTGATATCGACGCCTTCCTGCGTCCGCCCGCGCCGATCGCCGTCGAATTGGCCGAGCCCACGGCGGCAGCGGAACCGCAAGGAACGCAGCGCCTGACCCCAAGCCTGACGGACGCATTGCGCGGCGAGCTGCCCCAGCACCTCGAGGCCGACCATGCCGAACGGGTGGACGATGCCGCCCTGGCCGGCCAGCACGAACCGGCGCTCGACACGCCCGACACGCTCGAGGCCATCGAAGATGCCGCCGACCAGATCGCGCCGGTGGCGGCTGCACCGACGCCTTCGCCTGAAGCGATGCGCCTGGCCGGCGCCAGCACGGAGCAGATCGACGCCGAGCTGCTCGGGATTTTCATCGAGGAAGCCCACGAGGTGCTCGCCACCCTCCTCGGTCAATTGGCGCAACTGGAAAAACAGGGGCACGACCGCGAAGCGCTCGTGACCGTCCGCCGCGGTTTCCACACCCTGAAAGGCAGCGGCCGCATGGTCGGCCTGACGGATTTCGGCGATGCCGCCTGGTCGGTCGAGCAAGTGCTCAACCGCTGGCTGCAGCTCGAACTGGCCGCGACGCCGGCCCTGATCGACGTGGTGCGGCAGGCACATCAACACTTCACCGAATGGGTAGCGCGGCTCGAAGCCGGCGACGGCGTGCGGCACGACGCCTCGGCCCTGGTCGACGCCTGCGGACGGCTGCAGGGCGAGACGGCGACGCCGGTCGCGCCGGCCGAGCCGCCGGCGGAAACCGAAGCACCGCCGCCGCCTTCCGAACCGGAAGCGCCGCCGCCGTCACCACCCTCACCGCCGGCGCCACCGCCGCCCGAGCCGGAAACACGCGGCGCCCCGGTATTGCGCCTGGTCCCGCCGCAGCCGCCGGAGCCGGCGGACATCCGCGTCGGCGAGCTCTCGCTTTCGCCGACCCTGTTCGATCTCTACCTCACCGAGGCCCGGCAGCATCTGGCCACGCTCCAGCACGAACTGGGCTTCAGCGCTTCGCCGCCGCGCGCCATGGTTCGCGCGGCGCATACCCTGGCCGGCATCTCCGCCACCACCGGCGTGATGCCGATCAACCGGGTCGCCCACGCGCTCGAAATGGCGCTCAACCGCCTCGACGAAGCCAAGGCGGCACCCGACGACGGGCAGCATCTGCTGCTGGCGCGCGCCATCGGTGCCCTCGAAGGCATGATCGGCGCGGTGGCCGAGCGGCGCATGCCGCAAATGGAGGCAACCCTGGCCGACCAGCTCGAGGCGCTGGTCGCACCGCCGGCGCCGGCCCCGACCGAAGTCGCGCCAACCGAAGCCGCGCCGGCCGGGGAAACCGCGCCGGTAGCCGAGCCTGTCGTTCAATCGCCGGAACCGGTGGAAAGCGAACGGCGGCAGCTGCGTCTCGCCGACGAGCTCGATCCACAGGTGCTGCCCATTTTCCTCGAGGAGAGCGCCGATCTCGTCCATGGCCTCGCCGCCGGCCTGCGCGCATGGCGCGGCCAGCCGGAGGATCTCGGCACGGCCGACGATCTCAAGCGCCTGCTGCACACTCTCAAGGGCAGCGCCCGCATGGCCGGCGCCATGAGCATCGGCCAGCTGGTGCATGGCATGGAAACGCGCATCGAGGACGCGATGGCCATGGGCACGGTGACACCCGCGTTCTTCGACACGCTGGACGGGTCGTTCGATCGGGTGGAGACGCTGCTGGAGCAGTTGCGAACGGGCGAATCGGCGGCAGCGCCCGAAGCGACGCCGCCGAACCTCGGCGTCCCGGCGCCACTGGCCGCGGTCGCACCGCCGCCGGCGGCCAGGACGATGTCGGCCCCCTTGCCGGCCGCCGCCGCGCGCGCCAGCGCCATCGACGCCGAAGGCGCCGCGCGCGCCATGCTGCGCGTGCGCGCCGATGTCGTGGACAAGCTGGTCAACGAGGCCGGGGAGATCGCGATCGCCCGCGGTCGCATCGAAGGCGAAATGCGCTCGCTCAAGGGTTCGCTGCTCGAGCTCACCGAAAACGTCATCCGACTGCGCAGCCAGCTGCGGGAAATCGAGATCCAGGCGGAATCGCAGATGCTGTCGCGCCAGGCGCTGGCCGAGGAACAGGATCGCCAGTTCGATCCTCTCGAGTTCGACCGTTTCACGCGCTTCCAGGAACTGACGCGCATGATGGCCGAGAGCGTGAACGACGTGGCCACGTCGCAGCAGGCGCTGCTGCAGAACCTCGACCACGCCGAGGCCGCCCTGACCGCGCAGGCGCGCCTGAACCGCGAGCACTCGCAAGCGCTGATGAACGTGCGCATGGTGCCGTTCAACACGCTGGCCGACCGGCTCTACCGCATCGTCCGGCAGACCGCCAAGGAGCTCGGCAAGCGCGCCAACCTCGACATCCGCGGCGGCCAGACGGAAATCGACCGCTCCGTGCTGGAGAAGATGACCGGCCCGCTCGAACACTTGCTGCGCAACGCCATCGCCCACGGGCTGGAAACCCCGGCCGACCGGCGCGCCGCCGGCAAGCCGGAGATTGGCCAGATCACGCTGCGCGTTGCCCAGGCCGGCAACGAGATCGTCATTCAGCTCGCCGACGACGGGGCGGGACTCGACATCGGACGCATCCGCGCCCGCGCCCGCGCCGCCGGACTGATCGGCGCGGATGAGCAGCCGGGCGACGAGCCGCTGGCGCAGCTGATCTTCAAGCCGGGGTTCTCCACGGCGGAACAGGTCAGCGCCGTTTCCGGTCGCGGCATCGGCATGGACGTGGTCAGGAACGAGGCCGCCAACCTGGGCGGCCGCGTCCGGGTGGACTTCACGCCGGGCAAGGGCACGCGCTTCCAGGTGCATCTGCCGCTGACGCTGGCGGTCATCCAGGCCGTGCTGGTGCGCATCGGCAATCGGCGCTACGCCATTCCGTCGTCGATGGTGGCGCAGGTCAGCGAGCTCAAGCCCGACGCCATCGCCGCCGTTCGCGCCGAAGGCGGCACGCTCTGGCTCGGCGACCGCTACGTCTGGCACTATCTGCCCCACCTGCTCGGCGACGCCGGCGCCAGGCCGGAACCGGCGCGCCGCCATTGGCTGCTGCTGACGCGCGCCGGCGACCAGCATGTCGCGGTCGAAGTGGACGACCTTGCCGGCAACCAGGAACTGGTGGTCAAGAACATCGGCCCGCAGTTGGCGCGCGTGGTCGGCGTGGCCGGGGCGACGGTGCTCGGCGACGGCGAGATCGCCCTGATTCTCAATCCCGTCGCGCTCGCCGCACGGCCACGGCTGACTTTGGCCGCGACGCCGGAGGCGACGGCCGCTGCCGATGCCCGCGCCACGGCCCCCGAGGCCGCGGCGGCGCCCGCCGTCGCCGGTACGGTGATGGTGGTCGACGACTCGCTGACGGTGCGCAAGATCACCGGCCGCCTGCTGGGCCGCGCCGGCTACCAGGTGCTCACCGCCAAGGACGGCGTCGACGCGCTCGAGCAGCTGCTCGACATCGTTCCCGATGTCATGCTGGTCGATATCGAGATGCCGCGCATGGATGGCTTCGATCTCACGCGCAACATTCGCGCCGACGCGCGGCTCAAGCGCGTGCCCATCATCATGATCACCTCGCGCATCGCCGACAAGCACCGCGGCTACGCCAAGGAAATCGGCGTCGACCACTATCTGGGCAAGCCCTACGACGAGGACGAGCTGCTGAAGCTGATCGCCGGCTGCGTCGCCCGAACCTGACCGAGGCCGCGGCTTCGGGCCGCGACCGCGTCCGCACCCCGGCGGCGCGCCTCCCGCGCCCCTTCCCGCGAGCCGCCGGCCCGCGGTGAACGCGGGGCGCGCCGACCGATTACAATGCCGCCATGGTCAGTGATCAAGTCAGCCTCGCCCACCACTTCCTCATCGCCATGCCGGCGATGGCGGACCCCAATTTTTCCCGCACCCTGACCTACATCTGCGAACACAACGCCGAAGGCGCGCTGGGCGTCATCGTCAATCGCCCGATGGACATGAGCATGGCGACGCTGTTCGAGCGGGTCAACATTTCCCTCGAGAATGGCGAGTCCGAGGAGTTTTTCGCCCGTCAGCCCATCTATTTCGGCGGCCCGGTGCAGACCGACCGCGGCTTCGTGCTGCATCGGCCGTCGGGCGAATGGCAATCCACCCTGAAAGTCAGCCATGACATGGCGCTGACCAGTTCGCGCGACATCCTGCAGAACATGAGCGAAAAGCGCGAGCCGCATGAAGTGCTCATCACGCTCGGCTATTCCGGGTGGTCGGCCGGCCAGCTCGAATGGGAGTTGTCGCAAAACGCCTGGCTGACGGTGGCTGCCGAGCCGCAGATCATCTTCGGCATGGCGCCGGAAGATCGCCTGCCCGCCGCCATGAAACTGCTCGGCGTCGACTTCGCCAATCTCTCCGACGTGGCAGGGCATGCATGAACATACCGTGCTCGGCTTCGATTTCGGCATCCGGCGCATCGGCGTCGCCGTCGGCGAGATGATGCTGGGCAGCGCCAGGCCCCTGACCACGATTTCGGCGGAAGCCAATGACGTCCGTTTCACCGCCATCGGCAAGCTGGTCGCCGAATGGCAGCCGGCCGCGCTGGTGGTCGGACTGCCGCTGTCGCTCGACGGCGAACCCGGCGACATGACGGCACGCTGCAAGCGTTTTGCCCGCCAGCTCGAAGGCCGCTTTCGCTTGCCGGTGACGCTGGTCGACGAGCGCCTGACCTCGGTCGAGGCCGAGGATCGCCTGCGCCAGCGCGGTCTTGCCTGGCAGCAGCGCAAGACGACGCTCGACGCCGAGGCGGCGGCCATCCTGCTGCAAGCCTATCTGGACACGCATCGCCATGAACACGGTCAAGCCCGCCTCTGAACTGCTCCGGCAACTGGCCGAAGCGATGCGCCCGGCGGTCACGCCGGATACCGTCCTGGTCGGCATCTACACCGGCGGCGTCTGGATCGCCGAGTGGCTGCGCGACACCCTCGGCGTCAAGGCGCCGGTGGGCAGCATCGATGTCTCCTACCATCGCGACGACCATCATCTCGGCGGCGGCCGCGGCGGCGGCAAGGCCTCGCAACTCCACTTCGACGTCGAGGGCGCCCATGTCGTGATCGTCGACGACGTGCTGGCCACGGGCCGCACCATCCGCGCCGCCATGAACGAGTTGTTCGACTACGGCCGGCCGGCGCGCATCGACCTGGCCGTGCTGGTCGACCGGGGCGGCCGCGAATTGCCGATCGCGGCGCGCTGGACGGCCCAGGCGGTCAGCCTGCCGACCAGCCAGACGCTCGAATTGACCCGCAACGCCGACGGCGAATTGGCTTTCAGGGTGACCGAGAAATGAGCTTCGCGGCGTCGCGCCCCAGTCCGCAGCTGAACGCCGAGGGCGAACTGATCCACCTGATCACGCTGGAAGGCCTGCCGCGCGAAATCATCACCGGCATCCTCGATCGCGCCGCGCCTTTCACGGAGATCGCCGAGCGGGAAGTGAAGAAAGTGCCGCTGCTGCGCGGCAAGAGCGTGTTCAACCTGTTCTTCGAGAATTCGACGCGCACGCGCACCACCTTCGAGATCGCCGCCAAGCGGCTTTCCGCCGACGTCATCAACCTCAACATCAATACCTCGAGCACCACCAAGGGCGAAACCCTGCTCGACACGGTGGACAACCTCGCCGCCATGCAGGCCGACATGTTCGTCGTCCGCCACGCCTCGAGCGGCGCGCCCTACCTGATCGCCCAGCATCTCGCCAATACCGGCCGCGAGCACATCCACGTCGTCAACGCCGGCGACGGGCGCCATGCGCACCCGACGCAGGGCCTGCTCGACATGTACACCATCCGCCACTACAAGCAGGACTTCACCCGGCTCGCCGTCGCCGTGGTGGGCGACGTGCTGCATTCGCGCGTGGCCCGTTCGCAACTGCATGCGCTGGCGACGCTCGGCGTGCCCGACATTCGCGTCATCGGGCCCAAGACGCTGCTGCCCACCGGCGTCGAGCGCATGATCGGCCCCGGTCGCCTGCGCGTCTTTCACGATCTGCGCGAAGGACTCAAGGGCGTGGACGTCGTCATGATGCTGCGCCTGCAGAACGAACGCATGCTGGGCGCCTTGCTGCCGAGTCCGCAGGAATATTTCAAATCCTATGGGCTGACGCCCGAAAAGCTCGCCTTGGCCAAACCCGACGCCATCGTCATGCACCCCGGGCCGATGAACCGCGGCGTCGAGATCGACTCGGCGGTCGCCGACGGCCGGCAGGCGGTAATCCTGCCGCAGGTGACCTTCGGCATCGCCGTGCGCATGGCGGTGATGGCCATGCTGGCGGGAGCCTGACCATGAGAATCCGCATCCAGCACGGCCGCATCATCGATCCCGCCGGCGGCGTCGACACGCCCGCCGACCTGTTCGTCGCCGACGGCCGCATCGTCGGCCGGGGCGACGCGCCGCCGGCCGGCTTCGTCGCCGAAGGCACCATCGACGCCACCGGCTGCATCGTCTGCCCGGGCCTGGTCGACCTCTCGGCGCGCTTGCGCGAACCGGGCCTCGAATACAAGGCGACCCTCGAATCGGAAATGGCCGCCGCCGCCGCCGGCGGCATCACCACCCTGGCTTGTCCGCCCGACACCGATCCGCCGCTCGACGAGCCGGGTCTCGTGGAAATGTTGCGCCATCGGGCCCGGCTGCCCGAGTTCACCAACGTCCATCCGGTCGGCGCATTGACCGTCGGCCTGGCCGGCCAGCGGCTGACCGAGATGGCGGAACTGGCCGAGGCCGGCTGCATCGCCTTCGGCCAGGCCAACATCGCCGTGGTCGACACCCAGGTGCTGCTGCGCGCCATGCAATACGCCGCCACCTTCGGCTTCTCGGTCTGGCTGCAGGCGCAGGACCCCTACCTCGCCAAGGGCGGCGTCGCCCACGACGGCGAAGTGGCCGCCCGGCTCGGCCTCACCGGCATTCCCGTCGTCGCCGAGACCATCGCGCTGGCCACGCTGCTGCATCTCGCCCGCGAAACCGGCGTGCGGCTGCATCTGCAAAGGATTTCCTCCGCCGCCGGACTGGCGATGATCCGCGCCGCCCGCGCCGACGGCATCGCCGTCACGTGCGATGTCGCCGCGCATCAACTCCACCTGTGCGAAAACGACATCGGCTGGTTCGATCCGCACTGCCGGCTCGACCCGCCGCTACGTTCCGTCGCCGACCGCGAGGCCCTGCGCGCCGGGCTCGCCGACGGCAGCATCGACGCGCTCTGCTCGGACCACACGCCGGTCGACGACGACGCCAAGCAGGCGCCGTTCGCCGAAGCCGAAGCCGGCGCCACCGGTCTCGAGCTGCTGCTGCCGCTGACGCTGCGCTGGGCGGCCGAGATGCAGCTGCCGATGGTAAAAGCGCTGGCCCGCGTCACCTCGGACGCCGCCCGCGTTCTCGGCCTTCCCGCCGGCACGCTCGCGCCCGGCAGCGCCGCCGACATCTGCGTTTTCGATCCGGCAGCGACTTTCCGCGTCAGCCGCGAAGCGCTCCGGAGCCAGGGCAAGAACACGCCCTTCCTCGGCCAGGATCTCAAGGGCCGCGTGCGCTACACGTTGATCAACGGCCACCTCGCCCATCACGACGGCTTGTCCTGACCGGCGCCCCGATCAGGGGCACAAAAGTTAACAAAAAAGTTAACAATCGCGCCGACCCGGCGGGACTACGATATGGCGCCGCCATTTACCCGTTGCCACGGAGGACGCCATGACCCCCCAGGATATCAGCCGCTACCAGGATCTCTTCATCACCGTCGCCACCGATATCGGCCTCAAGATTCTCGCCGCAATCGCCTTCTGGGTGATCGGCCGCTGGCTGATCCACCTCGCGGTGCGGCTGGTCCGCACTTCGCTGGAGCACCAGAAAGTCGATCCGACCGTGCTGCGCTATCTCGGCTCGGTGATCACCGTCACGCTCAACGTCCTGCTGGTGGTCGGCATCCTCGGTTACTTCGGCATCCAGACCACCACGTTCGCCGCCCTGATCGCCGCTGCCGGCGTCGCCATCGGCATGGCCTGGTCGGGGCTGCTGTCCAACTTCGCCGCCGGCGCCTTTCTGGTCGTGCTGCGGCCGATCAAGGTCGGCGATTTCGTCACCGTTGCGGGCATCACCGGCACCGTGACCGAGATGGGCCTGTTCACCACGACGGTGAATACGATGGACAACATCCAGACCGTCCTCGGCAACGGCAAGATCTTCGGCGACACCATCCAGAACTTCACGCACAATCCGTTCCGGCGCGTCGACCTCAAGTGCCAGCTGTCCGGGGCCGCCGACCATCAGGCCGCCATGGCGCTGCTGCGCGAAAAGATCGCCGCCATCCCCAACGTGCTGACCGAACCGAAGGTGGATGTCGAGATCCTCGAATTCAATCTGGTCGGACCGGTGCTGGCGGTGCGTCCTTACTGCCACAACGACCACTACTGGCAGGTCTATTTCGACACCAACCGGACGATCAAGGAGACGCTCGACGCAGCGGGCTTCCCCGCGCCGATGCCGGCGCAGAACGTCTTCGTCACCCAATCGGCGTAGCGCCGCCTCGCCTCAAGAAACCAGGGCGGCCTCGACCGCCCTGGTTTCGACGCCGACGACGCGCACGCGCTTGGCGCGCGACGTCTGGCCGGCTTCCAGGATCACCCTCGCCTTCGGTACGCCCAGCCGTTCGGCCAGAAAGGCGATCAGGCAGTCGTTGGCCTTGCCGTCGATCGGCGGGGCGCCCAGCCTGACTTTCAGCGCCTCGCCGTGCTCGCCGGCGATTTCGGTTTTCTTCGCGCCGGGCTGAACGTGCAGCGCAAGCACCACGTCGCCGCCCGCCGCGCGCAGCCAGGGCGGCGAATTCACCGGATCAGGAAGGGCAGCAGCGCCGCGCGCGCCGAGCCGAGCACGATCAGCAAGGCCTGCAAGACCAGCAGGGCGAACAGCGGCGACAGGTCGACGCCACCGACGAGCGGGATCACGCGCCGGAAGGGGCGCAGCAGCGGCTCGGCCAGCCGGTGAACGGCCGGTGCGATGGCGGCATGGGGGCTCATCCACGAGAATACCGCCGAGATGATGATCGACGCCATGGCCAGATAGACGCCGAGCCGCAGGGCTTCGATCAGCCCGGCGATCAGCGCGATGCCCAGCGCGCCGACCGACATGCCGCCATGCAGGCCGGTGATGGCGAGCAGCACGCCGATGTAGATCGATTGCACCAGCCAGGCGAGCACGAGGCTGGCCATGTCGAGCCCGAACAGGCCGGGCACCATCTTTCGCGCCGGCAGCACCGCCCAGTCGGTAACCGCGGCGATGAAATTGCCGAGCGGGCTGCGGAACAGCGACGGCGCCCACTGCATGGCGAAACGAGTGAGCAGCGCCAGCGCCAGCAGGTCGGCGATGCTGCCGACGATCAATGTGAACAGCGAGAACAGCATGTCAATGCTTCCCCATCAGGTCGCCCAGCTCGCGGCCGCGCGCGGTTGCGGCCTGCACGCCGCGCGCGATGCTGGCGCGCAGGCCGGCCTCGTCGAACGACTGCAGCGCCGCCGCCGTGGTGCCGCCTTTCGACGTGACCCGCTCGCGCAGCAGCGACAATGGCTCGGGACTGGTTTCCGCGAGGCGCGCAGCGCCGAGAAACGTTTCCACCGCCAACAGACGCGCGACCTCGGGGGCGAAGCCGAGATCGGCCGCCGCGTCGGCCAGCGCTTCCATGAGATAGAAGACATAGCCCGGACCCGAGCCGGAAACGGCCGTGACGGCGTCCATCTGCGCTTCGTCCTCGATCCAGACCGTGCGGCCGACCGCCCCCAGGATCTTCTCGGCCATCGCGCGGCCGTCGGCGTCGACGCCCGGCGCGGCGCACAAGCCGGTCACGCCGCTGCCGATCAGCGCCGGCGTGTTCGGCATGGTGCGTACCAGCTTGGCATGACCGCCCAGCCAGCGGCTCATGTCGGCGATGCGCAAGCCGGCGGCGATGCTGACGATCAGCTGGGTCGCCAGCGCGCCGGTCAAGGGCGCCACCGCGTCGCGCATCTGCTGCGGCTTGACGGCCAGCACGATCACTTCGCAATTCAGGGCGGCCGCATCCACTGCCGGCGCGCATCGGACGCCGAAGCTGTCGGTCAGCCGCTCGCGCGCCTCGGCATTCGGCTCCACCACCTGGATGCCGGCGGCCGAAAAACCTTTCTTCTTGAGGCCGCCGATCAGGGCCACGGCCATGTTGCCGCCGCCGATGAACGTGATTTTCATGATTTGACCCTCTCGCCAAAAATAGCGGTGCCGACGCGCACGATGGTCGCACCTTCCATGATCGCTTCTTCCAAGTCGTGGGACATGCCCATCGACAAGGTGTCCAGATTGAGGCCCCCGGCGTTCAGTTCGTCGCGCAGTTCGCGCAGTTGGGCGAAGCGGCGCCGCACCGCGGCTGACTTTGCATCGGCGGCGGTCGCCGGCTCGGGGATCGTCATCAGCCCGCGCAACCGCAGCTGGGGCAGCGCCGCCACGGCGCGGCACAAGGCCGGCGCCTCGCCCGGCGCGACGCCACTCTTGCTCGCCTCGCCCGAGACGTTGACCTCGATGCAGACATTGAGCGGCAACATGCCCGCCGGCCGTTGCGCGGCCAGCCGTTCGGCGATCTTGAGACGGTCCACGCTATGCACCCAGGCAAAGTGCTCGGCAACCGCCCGGGTCTTGTTGCTTTGCAGGGGGCCGATGAAGTGCCATTCCAGGTCGAGCGACCGCAGCGCATCGACCTTCGCCAACGCTTCCTGCACGTAGTTTTCACCGAAGGCGCGCTGGCCGGCCGCGGCGGCCTCGCGCAGCGCCGCCACCGGCCAGGTCTTGGCAACCGCCAGCAACGCGACCGCGCGCGGGTCGCGGCCAACCGCCGTACAAGCCCGGGAAATGCGGCCTATTACAGCTTGCATGTTGGCGGCGATTGAGGTCATATATCGGCCTCAGTATACCGAAGCCGCCGTCTAGCCCCTACCGCCGCGTCCCTATCGCCCAGCCACGGAATCGCCTGCTCATGGATATCACCGAACTGCTCGCCTTCAGCGTCAAGAACAAGGCTTCCGACCTGCATCTTTCCTCGGGACTGCCGCCGATGATCCGCGTGCACGGCGACGTGCGGCGCATCAACCTGCCGCCGATGGAGCACAAGGACGTGCACGCCATGGTGTACGACATCATGAACGACAACCAGCGCAAGCATTACGAGGAGACGCTGGAGTGCGACTTTTCCTTCGAAGTGCCCAGCCTGGCGCGCTTCCGCGTCAATGCCTACGTGCAGAACCGCGGCGCCGGCGCGGTGTTCCGCACCATTCCGTCGAAAGTGCTGACGCTCGAGCAGCTCAACGCGCCGAAGATATTCAAGGACATCGCCAACCAGCCGCGCGGCATCGTGCTGGTCACCGGCCCGACCGGCTCCGGCAAGTCCACCACGCTGGCGGCGATGGTGGACGAGATCAACGAGAACGAATACGCCCACATCCTCACCGTCGAGGATCCGATCGAATTCGTCCATGAATCGAAGAAATGCCTGATCAACCAGCGCGAGGTCGGCCCTCACACGCTGTCGTTTTCCAATGCCTTGCGCTCCGCCCTGCGCGAGGACCCGGACGTCATCCTGGTCGGCGAAATGCGCGACCTGGAAACCATTCGCCTGGCGCTGACCGCCGCCGAGACCGGTCATCTGGTGTTCGGCACCTTGCACACCTCGTCGGCGGCCAAGACCATCGACCGGATTGTCGACGTGTTTCCGGCGGCGGAAAAGGAAATGGTGCGCTCGATGCTGTCCGAATCGCTGCGCGCGGTGATCTCGCAGACGCTGCTGAAGACCAAGGACGGCAACGGCCGCATCGCCGCGCACGAGATCATGATCGGCACGCCGGCCATCCGCAACCTGATCCGCGAGAACAAGGTGGCGCAGATGTATTCGGCCATCCAGACCGGTCAGCAACTGGGCATGCAGACCCTCGACCAGAACCTGCAGGATCTGGTGCGGCGGAACGTCGTATCGCCGGCCGAGGCGCGCAACAAGGCGGCAAACAAGGACAACTTTCCAGGCTGACGTGGCAGCCTGGAAAGTTGCGTCGTAGGCGAGCCTGCGTCACGCAGGTCGAGTGAGCAACGCGAACGGCCGGAGACACAAGGATCCGGACCGATTGGAGTGATCGATGGAACGCGACGAAGGCCTGAAATTCATGTACCAGCTTCTGGGAATGATGGTCCAGAAGAAAGGCTCCGATCTGTTCATCACCGCCGGCTTTCCCCCGGCCATCAAGGTCGATGGCCGCGTCATGCCGGCGACTACGCAGACATTGACACCGCAGCACACCATGGAACTGGCGCGCGCCATCATGAACGACCGGCAGGCCGCCGAGTTCGAAGCCAAGAAGGAATGCAACTTCGCCATCAATCCCACCGGCATCGGTCGCTTCCGCTGCAACGCCTTCATCCAGCAAGGGCGCACCGGGCTGGTGCTGCGCACCATCAACACCAAGATCCCGACTTTCGACGAGCTGAAGCTTTCGCCCGTGCTCAAGGACATCGCCATGACCAAGCGCGGCCTGGTGCTGTTCGTCGGCGGCACCGGCTCGGGCAAGTCCACCTCGCTGGCGGCGATGATCGGCTATCGCAACGACAATAGCCATGGCCACATCATCACGGTCGAGGATCCGATCGAGTTCGTGCACGAACACAGGAACTGCATCGTCACGCAGCGCGAGGTCGGCGTGGACACCGACGATTGGGAAACGGCGCTGAAGAACACGCTGCGCCAGGCGCCGGACGTCATCATGATCGGCGAGATTCGCGACCGCGAAACCATGGAACACGCCATTGCCTTCGCCGAAACCGGCCACCTGTGCATGGGTTCGCTGCACGCCAACTCGACCAACCAGGCGCTCGACCGCATCATCAACTTCTTCCCCGAGGAGAAGCGCGACCAGCTGCTGATGGACCTGTCGCTCAACGTGCGCGGCTTCATCTCCCAGCGCCTGATTCCCAAGCGCGACGGCAAGGGCCGCATCGCCGCGATGGAAATCATGCTCAACTCGCCGCTGATTTCCGACCTCATCTTCAAGGGCGACGTCGGCGAAATCAAGGAGATCATGAAGCGCTCGCGCGAGCTGGGCATGCAGACTTTCGACCAGTCGCTGTTCGATCTCTACGAAGGCGGCGAAATCAGCTACGAGGACGCGCTGCGCAACGCCGATTCCGTGAATGATCTGCGCCTGCAGATCAAGCTGCACGGCAAGGAAGCCGCCGATCGCGACCTGACCGCCGGCATCAAGCACCTCGATATTGTCTAAGCCAAGGGCTTGGACAATATCGAGCGAGCTCGAATTGCTCACCCGCCCCTCCCGGCCTCCCCTCGCGGGGAGGAGCCTGCGTGCCTCGCTGCGCTCGAGCTATTACGGGGTTCCTCGATCGACGACCATTGCAGCCTGCGCCTCCGGCGCGTGCCGCTTCGCCTCGGGACGGCCCGGCGGCGAAGCTCCTCAGCGGTTGCTACCGCTCACCATGCGGAAGCCGTACAACCGGCATTCCAACGGCCCGTTGTAAAGCGGGATCTTGCGCATCGGCTTCAAGCCGATCAGCTTCGGCAGCCGCGTGTCGGCGGACAGGAACCAGCAGTCCCAGCCGGCGAAGTTCCGTTTCAGGGCCGTGCCCAGTTTCGGATAGAAAGCGGCCAGCTCGTCGAGTTCGCCGAGCCGCTCGCCGTAGGGCGGATTGGCGATCAGGATGCCGGTGGGCTGGGGCGCGGCGCGCGCCAGGATGTCGGCGCGTGCCAATGACACCAGATCGTCGAGGCCGGCATGGGCGAGATTCTGGCCGGCGCGGGCAACCGCGTCGGCCGAGAGGTCCGAACCCCAGATGGGCAGCGTGTCCGCGGGCAGGCGTGTCGCGGCGGCTGACTTTCGCAGCGCGCGCCAGAGGCCGGCATCGAAGCCGCGCAGGCGCTCGAAGGCAAATTCGCCCGGCTCGCGACCGAGGCCGGGCGCGTCGTCGAGACTCATTTGCGCGGCTTCCAGGAGAAAAGTGCCCGAACCGCACATGGGGTCGAGCAGCGGCACGCCGGGCTGCCAGCCGGCCAGGCGCAGGATGCCGGCGGCGAGGTTCTCCTTGAGCGGCGCCTCGACCTTGGCGATCTTGTGGCCGCGCTGCCAGAGCGGCTCGCCGGACGTGTCGAGATAGAGCGTGGCTCGCTCGGCGGTGAGGAACAGATGGATGCGCACGTCGGGAGCCTTGGTATTCACGCTCGGCCGGCGGCCGCTGGCGTCCCGAAAGACATCGCAGACCGCGTCCTTGACGCGCAAGGTGGCGAATTCGAGGCTCTTCAGCGGCGAACGCTGCGCCGTGACATAGACGCGGAGGCTGCGCTCGACGTCGAAATGCCGCGGCCAGTCGACGCCGCGCGCCAGGCGATAAACGTCGTCCTCGCTGCGATAGTCAGCCGTGGCGACGCGCCGCAGCACGCGCGTGGCGATGCGCGACGCCAGGTTCATCCGGTAGCAGCAGGCCAGGTCGCCCGCGAACTCGACGCCGCCCGGCACGATCTTGACGTCGACGCCGCCGGCCGCGGCGGCATCTGCCGCCAGCAGCGCCTCCAGCCCGCGCGGGCAGGGCGCGAAGTAGCGTTCCGGCTTCAAAACGGCTTGACCACGACGAGGATGACGATGACGAGCAGCAGCAGCACCGGCATCTCGTTGAACACGCGGAACCAGACGTGCGAGCGCGCGTTGCGTCCCGCCGCGAAGTCGCGATAGAGCTTGCCGCAATAGAAGTGGTAGCCGAGCAGCACCAGCACGAGCGCCGTCTTGACGTGCAGCCAGCCGCCTGCAAAGCCGAAACCGAACCACAGCCAGAGCCCGAACGCCACGGCGAGGATGCCGATGGGCGTGACGAACTTGTAGAGCTTGCGCGCCATCAGCAGCAGACGGTCGCGCTCGACGCCGCCGTCGGGCACCATGGCCAGGTTGACGAAAATGCGCGGCAGGTAGAACAGGCCGGCGAACCAGGCGACGACGAAGAAGATGTGAAAGGTTTTCACCCAGAGCATGCGGTTTTCTCCAGCGCGGCGGCGAGGCCGGCATCGACCGTCGGGTAGCGGAAACGGAACCGCAGTTCCCGCTTGAGCCGTCCATTGTCGAGGCGGCGCGATTCGTTCATGAACGACAGCATCGCCGCCGACAGGAATTTCGGCGCTTCGCCGCGGCTGACTCTCGGCGGCCGCGCCAGGTGAAAAGCGTCGGCCAGCTTGTCGAACCAGTCGCCCATGCGCAAGTCGGAGTCGTCGCTGGCGTTGTAGGGACGATTGGCCCGGCCGCGCGTCAGCGCGGCGACGCAGGCGCGCGCAAGGTCCTCGGCGTGAATGTGATTGGTCCAGGAATCCTCCGCCGCGTGCAGGACCGGCAAGCCCTTGCGAACCCGTTCGAGCGGCAGGCGGTCGGCGGCATAGATGCCCGGCGCACGCAGGATGGCGACGCGGCAGCGCGACGTGGCGCCGTAGCGCCGCCACTGACTTTCGGCCGCCCAGCGGCGGCGTCCCCGCGCCGTCGCCGGGCGCGCCGGCCGGGTTTCGGCGACGCGCGCGCCGCCGCAGTCGCCGTAGACGCCGCTGGTGCTGATGTAGACGAGGCGGCGTGGTAGACTGCCGCGGCGCAATGCCGCGATCAGCCGTCGCGTGCGCGGGTCGTCATCGCCGTGATCGGGTGGCGGCGAACTATGGACCACGGCATGCGCCAGGCCGGCAAGACGATGCAGGCTCGACCGCCGATCCAGATCGCCGACAATCTGGGTCACGCCGAGGGAGGCGAGCGACGCGTCGCGTTCCCTCACCAGGGCATAGACGCGCCAGCGGCGGATCAGATCGGGCAGGGCGCGGCGCATCACATCGCCACAACCCACAATAAGCAGTCTTTGCACCGGACAATTATCGCATGGCCTACCAAGTCACCCTGAAGCCCAGCGGCCACACCTACGAAACCGCCGGCGACGCCACTCTGCTCCAATCAGCGCTCGACGCCGGCCTGACCTTGCCCTACGGCTGCCGCGACGGCGCTTGCGGCAGCTGCAAGGCAAAGTTGCTCGAAGGCAGCGTCGATCACGGCAAGGCACAGGAGCATTCGCTGCCCGAGTCCGAACGGCACGACCACGTGCTCACCTGCTGCGCCCGGGCGCTGTCGGCGGTCACCCTGGAAGTGCACGAAGTCAGCAGCCAGAAGGACATTCCCGTCAGAACCATGCCTTGCCGCGTGCATGAGCTTCGCAAGCTGGCCGACGATGTCATGCTGCTCAAGCTCAAGCTGCCGAGCAACGAACGCCTGCAGTTCCTGGCGGGCCAATACATCGAATTCCTGCTGCCCGAAGGCAAGCGCCGCGCCTTCTCCATGGCCAACGCGCCGCACGAGGACGAGATCATCGAGCTGCACCTGCGCCACGTACCCGGCGGCAATTTCACCGACCACGTCTTCACGGCCATGAAGCTGAAAGACATCCTGCGTTTCGAGGGGCCGCTCGGCACCTTCCACCTGCGCGAGGATTCGACCAAACCGATCGTCATGGTGGCCGGCGGCACGGGTTTCGCGCCGATCAAGGCGCTGATCGAGCACGCCATCCACAACCACATCGCACGGCCGATCGCGTTCTACTGGGGCGCCAAGAACCGCGCCGAGTTGTATCTGCCCGATCTGCCGCCGCAATGGACGGCCGCGCACCCGAACATCACCTATGTGCCCGTGCTTTCCGAGCCCACCGCGGCCGATGCCTGGACCGGCCGCACCGGCTTCGTCCATCTGGCGGTGCTCGAGGACTTCAAGGACCTGTCGGGACACCAGGCTTATGTGTGCGGCGCACCGGTGATGGTCGAGGCGGCGCAGCGCGATTTCATCGCCCGCGGCCTGCCGGCCGACCAGTTCTTCGCCGACATCTTCTCCTACGCCGCGCGTTCCGGAGGCGCGTGATGGCCATCATCCGCCGCGAACCCGTTCTCAACCGGCAGAAGGCGATCACCGCCTCGCGCCTGACCCTTCATGCCGCGACGGCGGCCGAGGCCGCCGAGACGCTGGGCATGGTCGCCGACGTCTGGCCGAAGGCGCACAGCGTTTTCGTCGGCCTCGCCGGCTGCCAGCCCGACCAGGATCTGCTGGCCTGGCAACCGCCGGAGAACGCGATGGTCGAGTTTCCCGCCGCGAGCCTGGGCACGCCCGCCGGCGGCGAGTTCCTCGCCGCCGCCGCGCGCGCGCATCTGCCGCTCTGTCTCGACGGCTATGCGCCGGGCATGGCCCTGCCACCGGCGCCCGGGTTCCGCTTTCTGCTCGCCGATGCCGGCGTTCATCCGCGGCTACCGCACGTGCCCGGCATTGCGCTGGCGAAGGGCCTGCCCGACATCAAGGCTTTCGCCGATGCCATGGAACACGGCTATGCCGGCGCCACCGGCTGGTTCTTCCTGCGCGGCCGGCCGATGGCCGAAAAGCTGAATCCGGGCCACGCCCAGATCGTGCGCGTGCTCAACCTGGTGCGGCGCAACGCCGAGGTCAAGGAAATCGAAACGGCGCTCAAGCAGGACGTCGCCTTGTCCTACAAGCTGCTGCGCTACATCAACTCGGCCGGCTTCGGCCTGTCGTGCGAAATCGAATCCTTCCGCCACGCCGTCACCATCCTCGGCTACGCCAAGCTCAACAAGTGGCTGTCGCTGCTGCTGGTCACGGCGAGCCGCGATCCCTCGGCGGCAGCGCTGATGCAGACCGCCATCGCGCGCGGCCACCTGATGGAAGTACTGGGCAAGGAATTTTTCGATCGCTCGACGCTCGACAACCTGTTCATCACCGGTGCCTTTTCGCTGCTCGACGTGCTGCTGGGCGTCCGCATCAATGCCATCCTCGATGAAATGCATCTGCCCGAGCCGATCGCCGATGCCCTGCTGAAGCGGGAAGGCGCCTACGCACCGCTGCTCGAACTCGCCCTGGCCTGCGAGAACGACAGCACCGCGGGCATCGAGGCCAAGGCGACCAAGCTCGGCATCGGCATGGCGTCGCTCAACCACGCCCAACTCGACGCCATCAGCTTCGCCGACACCCTTCAGATCAACTAGCTTCCCAAATAGGCGGCGCGCACCCGCGCGTCCGCCGCCAGCGCCGACGCCGTATCGGCCAGCGTGATGCGGCCGCTCTCCATCACATAGCCGCGCTGGCAGACTTCCAGCGCCAGGCGCGCGTTCTGTTCGACCAGCAAGATCGTCACGCCTTGCGCGGCGATGGTCCGGATCACCTCGAACACCTTCTGCACCATCAGCGGCGCCAGGCCCATCGAAGGCTCGTCGAGCAGCAACAGCCGCGGCCGGCCCATCAGCGCACGGCCGAGCGCCAGCATCTGCTGCTCGCCGCCCGAAAGCGTGCCGGCAAGCTGATGCCGCCTTTCCTTCAGGCGTGGCAGCAGTTCGTGGATGCGGTCGAGGTCGGCGCCGACTTCGCCACCCTCGTGGCGTGGGCGATGATAGGCGCCCATGGCCAGGTTCTCGGCGACAGTCAGCCGCGAGAAGACGCCGCGCCCTTCCGGCACCAGCGCCAAGCCGCGTGAAACCAGCGCGTGGCCGGGCAGCGTGTCGATGCGCGCGCCGCGATAGCGGATCTCGCCCCTGGCCGGCAGCAGCCGCGCCAGCGCTTTCAGCGTGGTTGTCTTGCCGGCGCCGTTGGCGCCGATCAGGCAGGCCATCTCCCCCGGCTCGACGGCGAAGGAAACGCCCTTGACGGCGACGATGCCGCCGTAGCGAACCTCAAGGTTCGTGACGGCCAGCAAGGCACCACCCTCCCCCCGCCCCCCTTCCCGAGGAAGGGGGCGACTACTTTGGCCCGCACGGCTCGATATCGCTTTAAGCATGGCTCGCACCGAGATAGGCCTCGATCACCTTGGGATTCGCTTGCACGGCGGCCGGCACATCCTCGGCGATCTTCTCGCCATCGTCCAGCACGGCGACGCGGTCGCACAGGCCCATGACCAGCTTGACGTCGTGCTCGATCAGCAGCACGGTCAGGCCGTCGGCGCGCAGGCCGTCGATCAGCGACCTCAGCGCCGCCGTCTCGGTGGCGTTCATGCCGGCCGCCGGCTCGTCGAGCGCCAGCAGCTTCGGCTCGGTGGCGAGCGCGCGGGCGATTTCCAGCCGGCGCTGGTCGCCGTAGGAAAGATGGCGCGCGATAGTGCCGGCGCAATGTCCGATGCCGACGTAATGCAGCAGTTCTTCCGCCGCGCGGCGGATGGCAGCCTCTTCGGCGCGCGTCGCGGCAGTGCGCAACACGGCGCCGACGACGCCGGCCTGGGTGCGTACATGCCGGCCGACCATGACGTTCTCGCAGGCCGTCATGTTGCCGAACAGGCGGATGTTCTGGAAAGTGCGGGCGATGCCGGCCTTGGCCACCTCATGCGGGCTGGCGAGGTTGAGCGGCCTGCCGGCGAGGCGAAGCTCGCCGGCATCGCGCACGTAGAGGCCGGTGAGGACGTTGAAGAAAGTGGTCTTGCCGGCGCCGTTGGGGCCGATCAGGCCGTAGATCTCTCCCGCATGGATCGTCAACGAGACGTCCTTCAGGGCCTGGACGCCGCCAAACCGCTTGCCGACACCGACTGCCTCGAGCAGGACGGTCATTCCGCCATCTCCCGCCGATGACGCGATTCCGGCCAGAGACCGGCCGGCCGGTAAAGCATGACGGCGATCAGCGCCAGCCCGAACAACAGCATGCGCAGCGCCTCGGGATCGAGCAGCACTTTGCCGAACAGCGCCTGCTGCACGGGACCGGCCCCGTGACGGAACGCCTCGGGCAATACCGTCAGCATGAGGCCGCCGAGGATGACGCCAGGAATGTGGCCCATGCCGCCCAGCACCACCATGCACAGCACCATGATCGATTCCATGAGGCCGAAACTCTCCGGCGAAACGAATTCCTGGAAGCCGGCGAACAGGCCGCCGGCCACGCCGCCGAACGAGGCGCCCATGGCGAAGGCGAGCAGCTTGACGTTGCGCGTGTCGATGCCGCAGGCCTTGGCCGCGACTTCGTCCTCGCGGATCGCTACCCAGGCGCGGCCGATGCGCGAGTCCTGCAAGCGGACGCAAACGAATACGATGGCCAGCGCCAGCGCGACGAACAGGTAGTAGTAGAGCGTGGCGCCGGATACCGTGAAGCCGCCGATGTCGATCGGCTTCGACAGGCGGTGGCCGAACACGGCAATGGCGTCGATGCCGGCGATGCCCTTGGGGCCGTTGGTGATGTTGATCGGCGCGTTGAGGTTGTTCAGGAAGATGCGGATGATCTCGCCGAAGCCGAGCGTGACGATGGCCAGATAGTCGCCGCGCAGGCGCAGCGTCGGCGCCCCCAGCAGCACGCCGAACAGGCCGGCCACCGCCGCACCGAGCGGCAGGATCGCCCACGCCGGCCAGTGCAGACCGAAGTGCGGCGAGGCAAGCAAGGCGTAGAGATAGGCGCCGACGGCGTAGAAGGCGATATAGCCGAGGTCGAGCAGCCCGGCGAAGCCGACCACGATGTTGAGGCCGAGCGCCAGCATGATGTAGAGCGCCGCGAAGTCCAGCACGCGCACCCAGGCGTTGCCCAGGCCGGCGCCGACCGCCAGCGGGGCGATGACCAGCGCGCAGCCGATCAGCGCCATGCCGAGCCAGGACTTGCTACGTCCGCTCGGCAACTTTTTCCCCCAGCAAGCCCGAAGGCCGGAAAACCAGGACGATGATCAGCACGAAGAAGGCAAACACATCCTGGTAGTGCGAGCCGAACACGCCGCCGGTAAGGTCGCCGATGTAGCCGGCGCCGAGCGCCTCGATGATGCCGAGCAGCACGCCGCCGACCATCGCCCCGGCGAGATTGCCGATGCCGCCGAGCACGGCGGCGGTGAAGGCCTTGAGGCCGAGGATGAAGCCCATGTGGTAGTGGGCGATGCCGTAGTTGGCCGACACCAGCACGCCGGCCAGCGCCGCCAGCGCCGAGCCGATGACGAAAACCAGGGAGACCATGCGGTCGGTGTCGACGCCCATCAGCCCGGCGATGGCGGGATTCTCGGCGGTGGCGCGCATCGCCCGGCCCATGCGGGTGCGATTGACCAGCAGCATCAGCCCGGCCATGGACAGCGCGGCCACCGCGACGATGACCCCCTGCACGTCGGTGAAGGAGGCGCCGAGAAATTCATGGCGCCCCGCCGGCAACCAGGCCGGCACGGAATGGTAGCTGCGCCCCCAGACCAGCATCGCCAATTGCTGAAGCACGAGGGAAACGCCGATGGCGGTGATCAGCGGCGCCAGTCGCGACGCGTTCCGCAGCGGCCGATAGGCGACGCGCTCGATGGTAAAGCCGAGCGTCATGCAGACCAGGGCGGCCAGCAGCAGGGCGGCCAGCAACACCAGCGGACCCGGCAAACCGCTGTTCTCCAGCCAGCGCCCGAAAGTCAGCGACGACAGCGCGCCGATCATCACCACTTCGCCATGGGCGAAGTTGATCAGGCCGAGAATGCCGTAGACCATGGTGTAGCCCAGCGCCACCAGCGCGTAGATGCTGCCCAGGGTCAGGCCGTTGATCAGTTGCTGGAGAAAAATGTCCATGCGCTACGAAAAACGGCACCCGCGCTGGGTGCCGTCTTGCGGTCCGAGTGGCACGCTACTTCTTGCCGCCGGGCTGCGCCGAGGAGGCCGCCGCGCCGGCCATGCCGGCCATCCCCGCGGCCATGCCCGCCATGCC
>JAGVUA010000113.1 GCA_019136545.1 Betaproteobacteria bacterium | reverse complement strand
GGGCTACCTGGGGCGGCCCAGCCGGTAGACCGCGGTGCTGCCGAGGAAGTTGTGTTCCTCGGTAATTTCCCGGCCCTCGTCGAACACCTTGCGCTCGCGCACCACGATGCCGCGTTCGGCGCAAAAAGCGTCGAAGTCGGCGATGGTGAAGAAGCGCACGTTGGGCGAGTTGTACCACTGGTGCGGCAGGCTTTCCGAGACCGGCATGCGGCCGTTGAGGATGGCTTGGCGATGCTTCCAGTAACCGAAGTTCGGGAAGCTCACCACCGCCTCGCGGCCGACGCGCAGCATCTCGTTGATGATGTTTTCCGTGTGGCGCATGGCTTGCAGCGTCTGCGACAGGATGACGTGCTGGAAAGCATCCGTTTCGAAATCGGCCAGCCCGCCTTCGAGGTCGCCCTGAATGACGTTGATGCCGTTCCGGATGGCGGCCAGCACCTTGGCGTCGTCGAGCTCGACGCCCCAGCCGACCACGCCGCGCGCTTCGATCAGGCGGCGCAGCAGGGAGCCGTCGCCGCAACCCAGGTCGAGCACGCGCTCGCCGGGCTGCACCCAGCCGGCGATGACGTCGAAGTCGGGGCGGGTCAGCGAAAAGTCAGTCATGGCGACACGCCGTCGAGATAGGCGCGCACGATGGCGTGGTAGTGCGCGTCCTGCATCAGGAAGGAATCGTGGCCGTGCACGCTCTTGATCTCGGCATAGGCGACATTCTGGCCGTTGTGCACGAGGGCATCGACGATTTCGCGCGACCGCTCGGGCGAAAAGCGCCAGTCGGTGGAGAACGACACCACCAGGAACTTCGCCTGCGCCCGCACCAGCGCCGCTTGCAAGTCGCCGCCATATTCGGCGGCGGGGTCGAAGTAGTCGAGCGCCCGGGTCATGCGCAGGTAAGTGTCGGCGTCGAACCACTCGGCGAACTTGTCGCCCTGGTAGTTCAGGTAGGACTCCACTTCGAACTCGACGCCGAAGCCGAAGGAAGCGGCGTTCGGCCGGCGCTTGCGACCGAACTTCTCGGCCATCTGGTCGTCCGACAGGTAGGTGATGTGGCCGAGCATGCGCGCCAGGCGCAGGCCGGTCACCGGCCGCCGGCCGGCCTTGTACTCGGGATCGGTGAGGATGGCCTGTCGCGCGACTTCGTTGAAGGCGATGTTCTCGGCGGTCAGGTTGGGCGCGGCGGCGATGACCAGCGCGTGGCGGACGCGCTCGGGAAACTGCAGGGTCCATTGCAGGGCCTGCATGCCGCCCAAACTTCCTCCTACAGTTGCCGCCCACTGCGAAACGCCCAGGCGGTCGGCCAGCCGAGCTTGGGCATTGACCCAATCGGTCACGGTCACCACCGGAAAGTCGGCGCCCCAGGCTTTGCCGGTGGCCGGATTGATCGACGCCGGTCCGGTCGAGCCGTGGCAGCCGCCGAGATTGTTCACCCCCACGACGAAGAAACGCTCGGTGTCGATCGGCCTGCCGGGCCCGATCATGTTGTCCCACCAGCCGACATTCTTCGGTTCGTCGGCGTAATGTCCGGCGACGTGATGATGGCCGGACAGTGCGTGGCAGACCAGGATCGCGTTGCTTCCCGCCGCGTTGAGCTTGCCGTAGGTTTCGTAAACCAGCTCGAAGCCGGGCAGCGTGCCGCCCGAGGCGAGCGCCAGCGGCGCTTCGAAGCGAGCGCGTTCCGCCTTGACGATGCCGATACCGTTGTTCGAGCTGCTCATGTGCAATAAAAAACCCGGTCGGCTGCGAAAGCGGGACCGGGTTCCGGATTCCTCGCTTTAGCCGAATTTATCAAGCGCCCGCAAGCTGAGTTCAAATTGGCGCCACGGGAAGCAACTTACCTTGCTTGCCGCGCTACGTCAACGTGCTCGGCGTGCTCGGCGTGTTCGGCGCGCCGCCACGGCTGACTTTGCTAGGCGTTGAGTTTCTCGACGTGCTCGCGCAGCCGGTCCGGTTCCTCGAAGCGGAGCAGCCGGCCGACTTTCATGGCCAGCATCTCGGCGTCGGCCGTGACGACCTGCTGCTTGACCTCGAGAATCAGCGAGGGGTGCATCGAGAACTGGCGCAGCCCCAAGGCCGATCAGCAGCCGGCTCATGGCCGGATCGCCGGCCATTTCGCCGCAGACGGCGACGGGAATCTCCGCGCGCGCGCCGGCGGCGATGGTCTGGTGGATCAGGCGCAGCACGGCGGGATGCAGCGGATCGTAGAGATGCGCCACCGTCTCGTCCGAGCGGTCGATCGCCAGGGTGTACTGGATGAGATCGTTGGTGCCCAGCGACAGGAAGTGCAGGCGCTTGACGAAGGGTCCGAGCGCCAGCGCCGCCGCCGGAATCTCGATCATGCCGCCGATGCGGATGTTTTCGTCGAACTTGTGGCGCGTGGCGCGCAGCTGGGCCTTGGCCTGCGCGATCATCGCCAGCGTCTGCTCGATCTCGGCGACATGCGCGAGCATGGGAATCAGGATGCGGATGTTGCCGTAGTGGGCGGCGCGCAGGATGGCGCGCAACTGGGTCAGGAAGATCTGCGGTTCGGCCAGGCAATAGCGGATGGCGCGCAGGCCGAGCGCCGGGTTGGTCGCCTGCCGCCCCGTGCCGGCCAGCGCCTGCACTTCCTTGTCGGCGCCGAGGTCGAGGGTGCGGATGGTCACCGGCCGGCCGGCCATGGCCTTCGCCACCGCCTTGTAGGCCTCGTACTGCTCGTCCTCGTCGGGCAGTTCGTCGCGGTTCATGAACAGGAACTCGGTGCGGAACAGGCCGATGCCGTCGGCGCCGACTTCCTTGACCTGCTCGATGTCCTGCGGCAGCTCGATGTTGGCCTGGAGCGCCACTTCCTCGCCGTCGAGCGTTGCCGACCGCGCGTTCTTCAGGCGCTTGAGCTTGGAGCGCTCCAGCTCCAGCTCGCTCTTGCGGAGCCGGTATTCCTCGAGCACGCGCGGATCGGGCTCGATGAGCAGCACGCCGCGGCTGCCATCGACGATGACCAGGTCGTCCTCGCGCACCAGCGACCGGGCGTGGTGCAGGCCGACCACCGCCGGAATGGCCAGGCTGCGGGCGACGATGGCGGTGTGCGAGGTGGCGCCGCCCAGATCGGTGACGAAGCCGCCGATCTTCAGGTTCTTGAACTGAATGGTGTCGGCCGGCGAAAGATCGTGGGCGACGATGATCAGGTCCTCGTCCTTGCCGCGCCTGGATAGCTTGCGCGCCTTGCCCATCAGGGCCTTGAGTACCCGCTCGACCACCTGCACCACGTCGTGCTTGCGCTCGCGCAGGTAGGCGTCCTCGATTTCGTCGAACTGCTCGACCAGCTGTTCCATCTGCTGCACCAGCGCCCATTCGGCGTTGCAGCGGCGCTCGCGGATCAGGTCCTTGGGCAGTTCGGCGAGCATCGGATCGGCGAGGATCATGGCGTGGATGTCGACGAAGGCCGCGACTTCCGACGGCGTGCCCGGCGCCGACGCTTCGCTCTTGAGCTGATCGAGTTCCGCCCTGACGCTGGCGACCGCCGCGTCGAAGCGCGCGAGCTCGGTCGCCACGTCCCGGTCCTTGATCCTGTAGTGGGCGACCTCCAGCGTGGCGTGCGACACCAGGTGGGCACGGCCGATGGCGATGCCCGACGACACCGCCAGGCCGTGCAGGGCGAAGCTCATTCGGCTTCTCCGAACCTGTCGGCGATCAGCTTCACCAGCGCGGCCAGCGCCTCGTCGGCCTGTTCGCCTTCGCAGTCGACCACTACCGTGGCGCCCTTGCCGGCCGCCAGCATCATGACGCCCATGATGCTCTTGGCGTTGATGCGACGACCGTTGCGCTCCATCCAGACTTCACAGGGGTAGCTGCCGGCCAGTTGGGTCAGGCGCGCCGAGGCGCGCGCATGCAGGCCCAGCTTGTTGACGATTTCGACTTCGGCCCGGGGCATGATCTCGCTTTCAGGAATGCATGTGCAGCACGCCGTCGCGACCGCCGGCGACCGCCTTGGCGATAAGAGTGTCCATATCCTTGTCGCGGTAGGTCAGCGCCCGGATCAGCATGGGCAGGTTAACGCCGGCGATGCCTTCGATGCGGCCGGGCTTGAGCAGCTTGGTCGCCAGGTTGGCGGGCGTCGCGCCGAAGATGTCGGTCATGACCAGCACGCCGCGGCCGTGGTCCACCAGCTTCAGCAGCTGTTGCGCCAGCGGCAGGGCATCGAGCGGATCGTCCTGGGCGGCGATGCCGATCTGGGCGATCTGCGGCGGCCGCTTGTTGAGCACGTGGCAGGCGCACTGAATCAGGGATTCGCCATAGGTCGTATGGGTGACGAGGAAGATGCCGATCATGGCCGCGATTCTAGCTTGACGCGCGCGCGCATGGCGTCGGTCAGTTCGACCTGGCCGTCGGCGCCGACGCGCAGCACCCCGTCGATGCCCAGCCGGCCGGCCAGCGCGCGCCAATCGGTGCCGGCGATGAAGATCGGCTTGCTGGCCACGTCGGACCAGGTGCCCGCCTTGCCGCCATCGAAGCCGGCCGGAATCAGCACCGTCACCGCCTGCGTGCCCGTGCTCGGACGCGCGGTGCGCGGGTCGATCAGGTGGCAGTAGCGCCGGCCGTCGACCTCGAAAAAGCGCTGGTAATCGCCCGAGGTGCCGATCGCCTCGCCATCGCGCAATTCCAGGGTGGCCATCGGTGTCGGCTGGCGGGGGTGCTGGATGCCGACCCGCCAGGGCGTGCCGCCTTTCGAGCCCAGCGCCATGACGTTGCCGCCGATGTTGATCAGCGCGTTGGCGATGCCCCGGGCCTTGAGCATGGCGGCGGCGCGGTCGAGCGCCACGCCTTTCAGGTAGCCGCCGAAGTCGAGCGCGATGCGGGTGTTCGGCGGGTCGCCGCCGCTGACTTTCGTCCCCTCGACGCGCAGGCCGGCGATGGAGGGCCGCGCCTGCGCCAGTTCGGCGAGACGGACCGGGTCGGGCAGCTGGGCCTTGAAAGTGTCGTCGTGGAAACCCCAGAGCTCGATCAGCCGGCCCAGACCGGGGTCGAACAGGTGGTCGCCCTTGGCCGACATGGCCTGCGCCTCGCGGATGAAATCGGCGAATTCCGGCGAGACCTCGTGCTGGCGGCCGGCGGCGAGCGCCTCGTTGAGGGCGGTCATCTCCGAGGGCTGCCAGGCATGATAGGTCCGGTGCAGGCGGTCGAATTCGCGCAGCACCTCGGCAACGGCGGCGCGGGCCCGGTCGCCGGGCTCGCCCCAGACCAGCACCTCGACGCGGGTGCCGAAAACGTAGGATTCCTGCGAATGCAGCGCTGGCTGGCCGCAGGCGGCGGCCAGCAGGGCGATCATGGCGAACAGAAGCGTTTTCATGGCCGGTTGAGGGCCGAATGTCGGCCCGGACGAAGCTCGAAACCCAAGAGAAACTCAATATACGGGCGTCGATGCCGATACCGGAACCATCGACGTCCGCCGCGCCGATGTCGGGCGACGGGCAACTCAACTATATGCCGAACGACATGAAAGAAGAAAGGCCACCGACATGACCGTCCGCAATGCCGCGCCGTCCGGCGGCAGCCCCGCCTGCGCGCGGAACGCCTCCTGGCGCTAGGATTGCAACTGTCGAGCCAAGGGGACGATGCATGAATGCCGAAGCCATCGGCGCGCAAGCCACCACGATCATCAGGCGCGAGGCGTCGCTGTCGAAGATCGAGCAGCTGCGACTGAGCGGCCAGCTGCCGAGCCCCAAGGGCGTGGCGCTGGCCATCATGGAGCTTTGCCGGCGCGAGGACGCCTGTATCGAAGCCATCACCCACGTGGTGCAGACCGATCCGGCGCTGGCGGCGCGCCTGCTGCGCCTGGCCAATGCCGTGGCCTTTCGCACTTCCCGCCCGGTGGCCGCCGTGCCCGATGCCGTCATGCGCCTGGGCATGACCGCCGTGCGCCAGGTGGCGATGGGTTTCTCCATGGTCGACCAATACCGGCGCGGCCAATGCGAAGGCTTCGATTACGACCGCTTCTGGTCGCACTCCTTGCTGATGGCGGTGGCCATGCAGGCCTTGGCGGCCCGAAGCCGGATCGGCTCGCCCGAGGAGTTGTTTACCTGCGGCCTGATGGCCCGCATCGGCTGCCTGGCGTTGGCGACCCTCTATCCGGTCGAATACGCCGCGCTGCTCCGGGAATGCCCGGATGAGCGCGATCTGGCGGCGCTGGAACGCCTGCGCCTGCGCGCCGACCACCGCGAATTCACCACCGCCATCCTCGAGGATTGCGGTTTGCCGCACGTCCTGACCGAACCTCTCGGCCATCATGAGGCGCCGGAAGCCTCCGGGTTCATCGAAGGCTCGCGGCCTTACCAGCTGGCGCATCTGTTCCATCACGGCAAGCGCATCGCCGACATGGGTTTGGCGCCGGAGGCCGAGCGTGGCGGCATCATTTCCGAACTGATGCTGCTCGGCGGCAAGCTCGGCCTCGACGCCAACGAGCAAGGCAACCTGATCGACGGCATCGTCGGCCAGTGGCGGGAGTGGAGCGAAATGCTCAAGGTGCCGGCCGGCACCTTGCCCTCGTTCGCCGCCATGGCGTCGGCGCCGGTGCCCAAGAGCGCCGAGTCGCAAGCCCTGCATTCGTCGATGCGGGTATTGTTGGTCGAGGACGAGCGGGCATCGAGGACGATGATGGAAGCGGTGTTGACCAAAATGGTCGGACCGAACGTCCACTCGGCCTGCAACGGCGCCGAAGCGCTGGCCATGGCGCTGGAGATCATGCCGCAGATTATCGTCACCGACTGGCTGATGCCGGTCATGGACGGCGTCGAGTTCTGCAAGGCCTTGCGCGCCACCGAATGGGGCCAGTCGATGTACGTCATCATGCTGACCGGGGTGGATGCCGAAGACGAGGTGGCGCGGGCCTTCGAGGCCGGCGTCGACGACTACGTCACCAAGCCGCTCAATGTCCGCTCGCTGCGCGCTCGCATGCGCGCCGCGCTGCACTACGTGCAACTGCTCGAGGCATGGGAAAGCGATCGCGCCAAGCTCAAGCAGTTCACCGCCGAACTGGCGATCAGCAACCGCAAGCTCGAGCACTACGCCATGACCGACCTGCTCACCGGCCTGCCCAACCGCCGCGCCGGCATGGATGTCCTGGACCAGGCCTGGAGCGGCGCCAGCCGGTCCGGCCAGGGCGTGGCGGTGATGATGATCGATATCGACCGCTTCAAGAGCATCAACGACAATCATGGCCATGCGGTGGGCGACAAGGTGCTGACCCATGTCGGCAAGCTCATCCGTTCCAGCGCGCGCCGCGACGACCATGTCAGCCGCATCGGCGGCGAGGAGTTCCTGGTCATCTGCCACAACGCCGACCTCCAGTCCACCGTGCATGCCGCCGAGCGCTTGCGCCTCAAGGTGAGAAGCGAAGCAATCGACGTCGATGGCGTCGGCCTGAAAACCAGCATCAGCATCGGCGTCGCCAGCAAGGAAGACGGCATGGCCAACGCCGACGCCTTGATCGTCGCCGCCGACCGCGCCCTCTATGCCGCCAAGCAGAACGGCCGCGACCGCACCTGCCTGACCGCCGGCGGCAAGCTGCTGCTCAATCGGGTCTGACCGGCGTCGGTGCGCTCGCGCGCGCCCGTTCCGCGTCGTCGAGCGGCTCGAGCCATTCCCGTTGTTGTTCGAGCACCGCCGCAGTCGCTTCCGAAGCGTCGTCGCGGCGTGCGTCGAGCCGGCGGCGCAAGGTGTCCAGCGGCGCGGTGCAAGCCAGGATGTCGAAGGGAATGCCCAGGCCGTCGGCGATGGCCGCGAAGGCCTGCCGTTCGTCGCGCCTGAGAAAGGCGGCATCGATGATCACCGGCCAGCCATGGGCCAGGGTGGTCCGGGCCAGGTCGGCCAGCCGGGCATAAGTGCGGGCGCTGGCGTCGGCCGAATAGATCGCGCCGCCGGAATCGGCGTCGGCATCCAGCCCGAACAGGCGCTTGCGCTCCACGTCCGAACGCCAGCGGAGCGTGGCGGCGGCGGGGTCCGCCAGCAGCCGCGCCGACGAGGCCGTGGTCTTGCCCGAACCCGAGAGGCCGAACGTGATGGTCAAAGTCAGCCGCGGCGGCGCGCCGAGCCGCTCGGCCAGCGCGAGATAAGCGGCCGCCGCTTCGATGCGGCCTTGCAGGGCCGCGACCTTGGCGCGCACCATGGCGCGATACACGGCGTAGAAGCGCAGTACGGCCAGGGCGCCGCCGCTGTCCTGGTCGCCGCGCCAGCTCAGCCATTCGTTGAGCAGCCAGCAGGCCAGGCCGGGCTGGCCGTGGTCGAGCAGGTCGACGTACGTGAAGGCGATCTCGCTGGCGACGTCGATCCAGCGGAAATCCTCGTTGAACTCGATGCAGTCGAAAGGCGTCACCTGGCCGTCCAGCAGCACCAAGTTGCCCAGGTGCAGGTCGCCATGGCATTCGCGGACGAAGCCGCCCGCCTTGCGCGCCGCGAAGGCGTCGCGACAACGGGCAAACTCGGCTTCGGTCCAGGCGCGCAGCAAAGTCAGCCGCGGCGACTCGCCGGGCAGCAAGCCGTCCAGCTCGTCGAAGTTCGCGCGCGCCGGTGCCATCACCTGTTCCGGCGCGCCGAAACGCGAGGATGGCGGGGCGATTGCCGCCGCCGCGTGGAACTCGGCAAGAGCACGCGCCAGGCCGGACAGATGCGCCGGCGTCAACGCGCCCCGGGCGCAGACACGATCGAGGCGGCAGGCGTCGTCGAAGCGCCGCATTTTCACCGCCGGCTCGCCGTCGAAGTCCACCACTTCGAGGTAGAGGTCGCGGGCATAGCGGCGATTCAAGCGCAGTTCGGCGGCGCAGTGGGCGCGCCGTCGCTCGACGCTGCCGTAATCGACGAAGGGCAGCGTCACCGGTTTTTTCAGTTTGTAGGCGAAGGCGCCGGCGAGCAGCACCCAGGAGATGTGCGTTTCGACCAACTCGACGCGATCGACCGGATGCGGGTAGCGGCCCGGGTCGAGCAGCGAGCGGATCCTTGGCGGCAGGGCGGGCGAAGCGGCCATGGCGAACCCGACGGCGCCCCCGCGGGCGACGATCAGCCCGGAAACACCTTGCCGAGCTGATCGAGCCCCGCCTGGAACACGCCGCGAATCAGCGCGACGACATCGGCCTCGGGCGCGCCGGCCGGCTCGAATTCGCTCGACCACTCGACCGTCGATCCGGGCTGTCCGGCCCGCGCGACGACCCGCAGCGTGGCGCGGTAGTGGGCGACCGGGATCGGCCCGCCGATGATCGTGTAGACGTAAGTGCGGTCGTTTTCGCTGAAGGACAGCAGCCGCTCGATCACCACCGCGCCATCGGCGAGCGTCAGGCGGCGGACGCGGCCGCCTTCCTGCGCTTCGCTGCGGGTGATCAGCGGATGCCAGTCGGGCAGCGCGTCGAAACCGCCGATCAGGCGCCACACCTGATCGGGCGAAGCGTTTACCTGCGCGGTTATCGAAACCTGGGTCATGGGACGCTCCCTCGTGCCGGATTGGATGGGAAGTACGATCATACGTGAAGCGGCGCCGCCGCGCGCCCCGTGAAAACGCATCCGGGCGCGGCATGGCGCCCAGGGGAGGCTCGGATTGCAATAGCATGCGGCTTCTCTTCCGGTCTTGCGCGTATTTCCGTCATGAAGCGACCCGCGGTCGATTCGCTGGCTTTCACCCTCGATGCCGCCGCGCGCGCGATAGCGGCGGTGATCGACGGCCGCAACCTCGAACTGGCGCTGGCGGCGCTGGATTTGCCGGCGGCGGCGCGGCCGGCGGTGATGGATCTGGCCTACGGCACGCTGCGCTGCTTCGGGCGCGGCGACTTCTTTCTTGCGCAACTGCTGGCGCGACCGCTCGCCGAACCCATCGTCCGCAGCCTGCTGCTGGCGGCCCTGCAGCGGCTCGAGACGCGGCCGGAGGATGCCCACACCACGGTCGACCAGGCAGTGACGGCGGCGGCCGGTCTGGCGCGCGGCCGCTACAAGGCGCTGGTCAATGGCGTGCTGCGCAACTTTCTGCGCCGTCGCGGCGAGTTGGCGGCGGCGGCCGAGCGCGACGAAACGGCGCGCTGGCAGCATCCGCGCTGGTGGCTGGCCGAGCTGCGCGCCACCTGCCCGGACCGTTGGCGCGAAGTGGCCGAGGCCGGCAACCAGCGGGCGCCGATGACCTTGCGGGTGAATCGGCGGCGTGTCGCCACGGCTGACTTTCAGCGCCTGCTGGCGAACGCCGGCATCGCGGCCGACGTCATGGGCGAGACCGGCCTGCGACTGGCCCGGCCCATGCCGGTGGAGCGGCTGCCCGGCTTTGCCGAGGGGCTCGTGTCGGTCCAGGACTGGGGGGCGCAGCAGGCCGCGCCGCTGCTCGACGCGCAGGCCGGCCAGCGCGTGCTCGATGCCTGCGCCGCGCCGGGCGGCAAAACGGCCCACCTGCTGGAGCGGGCCGACCTCGACCTGACGGCGCTGGAACTGGATGCGGCGCGCGCGACGCGCATCGGCGACAACCTGCGCCGGCTCGGGCTGGCCGCAGCAGTGAAAGTCGCGGATTGCCGGGATGTCGATGCCTGGTGGGATGGCCGCCGGTTCGACCGCATTTTGGCCGACGTGCCCTGCTCGGCGTCGGGCGTCGCGCGCCGCCATCCCGACATCAAGTGGCTGCGCCGGCCCGGCGATCTGGCCCGTTTCGCCGCCGGCCAGCGGGAAATCCTCGATGCGCTGTGGCGGCTGCTGGCGCCGGGTGGCAAAATGCTCTATGCGACCTGTTCGCTGTTCCCGGAGGAGAACGGCAGGCAGGTCGCGGCCTTCGTTGCCCGCCACGGCGATGCGCAACGCTTGCCGATGCCGGACAACGACAAGGGATGCGAGTGGCAACTGCTGCCTGATGCTGACCACGATGGTTTCTACTACGCGCTGCTGGCCAAGCGCCTTTAGCCGAACGCTGGCGCTGCTGGCGGTACTGGCGCTGTGGGCGGGCTGCATCGCCGGCGCGCAGGCCGGCAGCATCGAGCCGAAGAGCGCGCAACTGTCGCTCGCCGAAGAAGGCGGCTATGTGCTGTCGGCGGAATTCGACATCGACCTCGGCGCCCAGCTCGAGGAGGCGCTGACGCGCGGCGTGACGCTGCATTTCAATCTCGAATTCACGCTGTCGCGCGACCGCTGGTATTGGGTCGACGAGCACATCGCCGGCCATGTCGGTCATTACGCCCTGTCCTACAACGTGTTGACCCGGCAGTACCGGCTGTCGTCGGGGGGGCTGCACCGAAGCTTCGCCACGCTGGGCGAAGCGCTGCGCGTGCTCGGCCGCGTCGTCGACCTGCCGGTGGCCGACAAGTCGGCGCTCAAGGCCGGCAGCCATTACGACGCGGCGCTGCGTCTGGCGCTGGACCGGAGCCAGCTGCCCAAGCCGTTCCAGCTCGACGCCATCGCCAACAAGGGGTGGCAGGTCGAGACGCGCGTGCTGCGCTGGCGCTTCGCGCCGACGGCGGCGGGCCAGAAATGAACATCGCGCTGCCGATCATCGCCGCGCTGGGCGCCATCCTGCTGTTTCTGCTGGCGTCGGCCAGCGCCGACACCGACTTGTTCGCGCGCCATTACCCGCTGCTGCTCGGCGTCAACGCCACGGCGGCGGTGGCGCTGGCAGTGCTGGTGACCATCCAGCTGCGCCGGCTGCGCCGCGAGTACCGCCAGCGCGTGTTCGGCTCGCGCCTGAAGTACCGGCTGGTGCTGATACTGGCGATGATGGCGGTGCTGCCCGGCGTGCTCATCTACGGCGTATCCATGCAGTTCGCCGTGCGCAGCATCGATTCCTGGTTCGACGTGCGCGTCGATCGCGCCCTCGAGGGCGGCTTGGCGCTCGGCCGCAACGTGCTCGAGTCCCTGGAGGCGGAACTGGCGGGCAAGGCGCGCGGCCTGGCATTCGATCTGTCGGACGCGCCGGGCGCGGGACCGGCGCAGCTGCACCGGCTGCGCGAGCAGGCCGGCGTGCGCACGGCGACGCTCCTGAGCGGCACCGGCAACGTGCTGGCCAACAGCAGCGACCAGATGGGCGACTTGCTGCCGTCGCTGCCGTCGCCGGTGCAACTGCGCCAGGCGCGGCAAAGCCGGGGCGTCACCAGCATCGAGGGCGATGCCCCCAACGGGCTGATGCTGCGCGCCCTGGTGCCCGTCAGCAGCCGCGAACTGGGCGGCGAGACGCGCGTGCTGCAATTGCTCCAACCGGTGCCCGCCGCCATTGCCAGCAGCGCCGAATCGGTGGAAGCCGCCTACCGCGACTACCAGCAATTGCAGCTGGCGCGCAGCGGTCTGAAACGCATTTACACCGTGACGTTGACGTTCACCCTGCTGGTGGCCTTGTTCGCGGCGACGGCGCTGGCGGTCTACCTCGCCGAGCGCATGGCGCGGCCGCTGCTGGTGCTGGCCGAGGGCACGCAAGCGGTGGCGGCGGGCGACTTTCGGCCGCTGGTGGCGCCCAAGACGCGCAACGAGCTGGGCGTCCTCACGCGCTCGTTCAACGAAATGACCCGTCAGCTCGACGAGGCGCGCAGCGAGGCCGAGCGCCATCAGGCCTATCTGGAAAGCGTGCTGGCCAACCTGTCGGCCGGCGTGCTGGCCTTCGACGCCGAGTTCCGGCTGCAGGCTTCGAACCGGGGCGCCGACACCATCCTCAAGGACGACCTGGTGAAGCTCGGCGACCGGCCGCTGCCGGAATGGGATCGCCACGGCGCGCTGGCCAGCGCGATCATGGAGGGATTCCGCGATCACGGCACCCAATGGCAGCGCCAGCTCGAGTTCGAAGGGGCGGATGACGTGCCGAAAACGCTGCTGCTGCGCGGCTCGACGCTGCCCGAGGTGGGCGGCGGCGGTTACGTGGCGGTGTTCGACGACATCAGCCAGCTAATTTCGGCGCAGCGCTCCATCGCCTGGGGCGAGGTGGCGCGCCGTCTGGCCCACGAGATCAAGAATCCCCTGACGCCGATCCAGCTCTCGGCCGAGCGTCTCGAGCTGAAGTTGTCCGATCGCCTCGATGAAGCCGGGCGAACGATGCTCAAGCGCTCGATCGGCACCATCGTCAATCAGGTCGAGGCCATGAAGCACATGGTCAATGATTTTCGCGACTACGCGAGGACGCCGCCGCCCATACTGGCGCCGCTCGACGTCAATGCGCTGGTGCGCGAGTTGCTGCAGCTCTACGAGGCCGATGCCACGGTCAAGGTGGACGCGGACCTCGCCGCCAACCTGCCGCCGGCGATGGCGGATGGCAGCCAACTGCGCCAGGTGCTGCATAATCTGATCAAGAATGCCCGCGAGGCGCTGGTGGAACACCCGCCAGCCCAAGGCGAACCCGGCATCACGGTGGTGACCCGGGGCGAGGACAAGCGCGTAGTGCTGTCGGTGATCGACAATGGCCCGGGTTTTGGCGCGCAGTTGCTGACGCGCGCCTGCGAACCCTACGTGACCACCAAGGTGAAAGGTACCGGCTTGGGCTTGGCCATCGTCAAGAAGATCGTGGATGAACACAAGGGCGACATTCTGCTGGCCAACCGCGAGGGCGGCGGCGCGGAAGTCACCATCAGGCTGCCGCTGGCGGCATAGGGAAGGCACATGGCGCAAATATTGGTCGTTGACGATGAAATCGGCATCCGGGAGCTGCTCTCGGAAATTCTTACCGACGAGGGGCATGACGTCCGCACCGCCGAGAACGCCGCGGCGGCGCGCGAGGCACGCGATGCGGCGCGGCCCGACCTGGTGCTGCTCGATATCTGGATGCCCGACACCGACGGCATCACGCTGCTCAAGGAGTGGTCGGCCGGCGGCCAACTGACCATGCCGGTGATCATGATGTCCGGGCACGGCACCATCGATACCGCCGTCGAGGCGACGCGCATCGGCGCCATGGAGTTTCTCGAGAAGCCGATCGGCATGCAGAAGCTGATGGCCGCGGTCGGCCGGGCCCTCGAGCGCGGCCGCCGGCGGGTCGTCGCCGGCTTGTCGCTCGCGGCCTTTCCGCGTTCGGCGCCGCTCAAGGATCTCAAGAAGCGACTGGAGCAGATGGCGGCGAAAAGCCGCGCGCTGTTGCTGCGTTCTGGCGTCGGCGGCATCGTCGAATTGGCGGCGCGCACGCTGCACCCGCCGGGCAAGGCCTGGATCGACCTGGCCGCCAGCCCCGAACCGCTCAGCCTGGAAATGCTCGGTGCGGCATCCGGCGGCATCCTGTACTGCGAGGATCTTGCCCGGCTGACGCGCCTGCAGCAGAAGAACGCGCTGTTCGCGCTCGACCGGCTGGAGCGTTACAACCTGCATCTGGTGGTCGGCAGCGGCAGCGACTATCAGAGCCTGGTGCAGCAGGGCTGGGACGAGGCCGGCTTGCGCCGCCTGTCGGAAGTCTGGCTGGCCCTGCCGACGCTGGCCGATCTCAAGGACGAGGTGCCGGACATCGCCAGTCATCTGCTGGTGCAGCTGGCCGAGTCCGGCGAGTCGCCGTTGCGCCGCTTCAACTCCGGTGCGCTCAACGCCCTGCGCCAGCATGCCTGGGCCGGCGGCTATGGCGAACTGAAAAGCGCGATCCGGTCGCTGGCGCTGGCGGCGCTCGGCGAGGAGATCGACGGCGAGGAAGTCGGCCGCCTGCTGTTCCCGGATGCCGCCGCCGAGTCCGGCCTGCCGCCGGAGGTGATGGATCTGCCGCTGCGCGAGGCGCGCGAGATGTTCGAGCGCGTGTATTTCGAGCATCACCTGCGCATCGACGGCGGCAACATGACGCGCCTCGCGGAAAAGACCGGCCTGGAGCGGACCCACCTTTACCGCAAGCTCAAGGATCTCGGCTTGCGCGGCGGCAAGGGGGAAGAATAAGCGGTGCGCATCATCATTCTGGGCGCCGGCCAGGTCGGCGCCAGCGTCGCCGAGGCGCTGGCATCGGAAGCCAACGACATCACCATCGTCGACGTGGATCGCGAATCCCTGGCGCAGCTGGCCGACCGCCTCGATGTGCGCACGCTGGCCGGCAATGCCGCCTACCCGTCGGTGCTGCGCGACGCCGGCATCGAGGACGCCGACATGCTGGTGGCGGTGACGCAGTCGGACCAGACCAACCTGGTGGCCTGCAAGATCGCCCGCAGCCTGTTCAACGTGCCGACCCGCATCGCCCGCCTGCGCTCGCCCGACTTCCTCGACAACGACCTGCTGTCCAAAGACAACTTCGCGGTCGATTTCGCCATCTGTCCCGAGCAGGACATCACCGACTACATCTGCAAGCTGATCCAGTTTCCCGAGGCGCTGCAAGTGCTGGAATTCGCCAACGGCGTGGTGACGCTGGTGGGCGTGCGCGCCTATCAGGGCGGCTTGCTGGTCGGCAAGCCGATCCGGGCCATGCGCGAGCATCTGCCGGCGGGCGTCGATGCGCGCATCGCCGCCATTTTCCGCGAGCGCCAGCCGATCGATCCGGACGGCCAGACCGTCGTCGAGCCGGGCGACGAAGTATTCCTGCTCGCCGCCACCGCGCATATCCGCACGGTGCTCAAGGAGCTCCGGCGCATGCTGGAACCGGTGCGCCGCGTCATGATCGCCGGTGGCGGCAACATCGGCTCGCGCGTCGCCGCCACCCTGGGTAGCCGTTACGAAGTCAAGCTGATCGAACGCGACCGCCGGCGCGCCGAGCAGGTTGCCCACCGCCTGTCCGACACGCTGGTGCTGGTCGGCGAGGCCACCGATGAAAACCTGCTGACGCAGGAGAACATCGACGAGATCGACATGTTCCTTGCCCTGACCAACGACGACGAGGACAACATCATGGCGGCGTCGCTGGCCAAGCGGCTGGGCTGCAAGCGCGTGCTGGCCCTGATCAACCGCCGCGCTTACGCCGACATGGTTCAGGGCGGCCCGATCGACATCGGCTTGAGTCCGGCCCAGGTGTCGATCGGCTCGCTGCTGACGCATGTGCGCCAGGGCGACGTCGCGCGCGTGCACAGCCTGCGCCGGGGCGCCGCCGAGGCGCTGGAGCTGGTCGCCCACGGCGATGCCAAGACCTCCAAGGCGGTCGGCCGCCGCATCGACGAACTGCCGGAGATCAAGGGCGCGCGCATCGGCGCCATCGTCCGCCGCGGCCGCGAGACCGAGAAGGTGCGCAAGGGCAGCTTCCTGGTCGACGACTACGTCGACCAGGTCGTCATTCCCCATCACGACACGGTCATCGAGCCGGACGATCACGTCATCGTCTTCTGCACCCGCAAGCGCGAGGTGCCGCAAGTGGTAAAGCTTTTCCAGGTCGGCTTCCAGTTCCTCTGACCATGCGTCGTTCCCGGAATTTCTCGCCGTTGCGCGGCGCATCGCCGTGGCTGACTTTCGATCGGGCCTGAGGTCATGAAGCGTTTTTATCCGACCGTCCGTGTTTTCGGCATCCTGTTGATGGGGTTCTCGGTCGCCATGCTCGTGCCGTTGGCGCTCTCCTGGGCATTGGACGATGGCGCGCAATCCGCCTACGACGAAGCGTTTGCCATCTCCTTCCTGAGCGGCTTGGGGCTCTGGTGGACGGCGCGGCATGCGCGCGCCGAATTGAAGATTCGCGACGGCTTCCTGATGGTGGTGATGGTCTGGACGGTGCTGCCTGCCTATGCCGGCCTGCCGCTGATCCTGCAATTGGACATTTCGTTCACCGATGCCTACTTCGAGGCCGTCTCCGGATTGACGACCACCGGCTCCTCGGTGCTGCCCAATCTCGACAAGCTGCCGCCGTCGATCAATCTCTGGCGCGGCCTGCTGGTCTGGCTGGGCGGCATGGGCTTGATCGTCCTGGCGGTCGCCGTGCTGCCGCTGCTGGGCATCGGCGGCCGGCAGATGTTCAAGGCCGAGGCGCCCGGACCGATGAAGGATGCGCAGCTGACGCCGCGCATGACGCAGACGGCCAAGGGTCTGTGGGCGATCTACACGCTCGTCACCGTGGCATGCATCGCCAGCTTCAAGGCCGGCGGCATGAACTGGCTCGATGCCTTCGTGCACTCCTTCTCCGTCATGGGGCTCGGCGGTTTTTCCACACACGATGCCAGTTTCGGCTATTTCGACTCGCCGCTGCTCGAGGGCATCGCGGTGATGTTCATGCTGATTGCCAGCCTGAACTTCGCCACGCATTACCTGGCCCTGCACGGACGCGGATGGCGGGCCTACCGCCATGATCCCGAGGCCCGCTGGGTGATGCTGGTCATGGTCGGCAGCGTGTTCGGCATCGCGCTCTACCTCCTTGCGCTCGACGTCTACCCCGACTTCGCCACGGCCCTGCGGCACGCCGCCTTCAACGTCGTCTCGATCGCCTCGACGACCGGCCTCGCCACCGTGGACTACAACGCCTGGCCGATGTTCGCGCCCCTGTGGATGCTGTTTCTGTGCAGCTTCGCCACCAGCGCCGGCTCGACCGGCGGCGGCATCAAGATGATCCGCGCCCTGATCCTCTACAAGCAGGTGTACCGCGAGCTGGTGCAGGCGATGCATCCCGCCGCGGTGTGGCCCGTGCGCGTCGGCGGCGGCGTGGTGCCGCCGCACATCCTGACCGCCGTGCTGGCCTTCGGGTTCGCCTACATGTGCATCATCGTCGCCCTGACCCTGCTCATGTCCTTTTCCGGCCTCGACATCGTTACCGGCTTCTCGGCGGTGGTCGCTTCGATCAACAATACCGGCCCGGGGCTCAACCAGGTCGGCCCAGCCGCCACTTTCGAAGTTCTGAGCGACTTTCAGACCTGGATCTGCATCTTCGCCATGCTGCTCGGCCGGCTGGAAATCTTCACGTTGCTGGTCGTGCTTACCCCCGAGTTCTGGCGCAAGTAGCGGCTGGCGACCTTGCGACGCTCAAGCGCGCGGCATCGCGGCCGTTAACCCTTCGGATAACCTGACTTCGAATCGACGCGATCATGATCAAGAAAGTGGCTTTCTGCGCGGTGCTGGCCGCCGCTCCATCCCTCGTCCTGGCCGCCGAAGATCCGGCCGAACTCAGCCTCGAGGACCTGGTCAAGACCGATATCACCTCCGTATCGCGCAAAAGCCAGAGTTTGGCCGACGTGCCGGCGGCGGCTTTCGTCATCACCGCCGAGGACATCCGCCGCTCCGGCGCCCAGAGCTTGCCCGACGTGCTGCGCATGGCGCCCGGCGTGGAAGTGGCGCAGCTCGACAATGGCCGCCATGCGGTCTCGGTGCGCGGATTCAACGGCCGGTTCGCCAACAAACTGCAGGTGCTGGTCGATGGCCGCAGCCTTTACCACCCGATGTTCGCCGGCGTGATGTGGGAACTCGACCCGATTCCGCTCGAAGACATCGAGCGCATCGAGATCATCCGCGGCCCGGGCGCCGTCATGTGGGGCGTCAATGCCGTCAACGGCTTGATCAACATCATCAGCAGGCCGACCTCCACCCAGGCCGGCGGCGCCGTCAGCGTGACGGCGGGCACCCAAGGCACCGGCAGCGTCTACGCCCGCATCGGCGCGGCGCCCGCCGATGGTCCGAGCTGGAAGCTTTCCGCGCAGGGCCGCCACGCCGAGCCGTCCCGGCTCCACGACCAGTCGAGGGACAGCTTCGATCGCTACGACAGCGGCCTGGTCGATTTCCGGCTCGACAATGAAATCGGCGGCGGTCGCGACTTGAGCGTCTGGGCCAATGCTTCGCATTCCAGCATTCGGGAGCTGTGGAACGTGAGTCCCAGCTTTTCGCCCGCCGGCGGCGTAAGCCTGACATCGGCGACGCCCAAGCAGGCGCTGCACCAGGAAAACCTGGTGGCCCGTTACCGCTGGTTGACCGACACCGGTATCGAATCCTCGATCCAGGCGTCGATCGGCCATGCCAGTCTCACGGTAGACGATTTCGCCAGGGAAAACCACTACATCATCGATCTCGACTACCAAGGGCGCCACGCCGTCGGTCAACATGATCTGCTCTGGGGCGTGAGCCATCGCGGCACTCGGGACGACGTCGACACCAACCAGCCTTATGTCGAGATCGCCGGCGAAGCCAAAACTTTGCGCCAGACGGGCGTCTTCATCCACGACGACTGGACGCTGGTGCCGGAACGCCTCAAGCTGGGCATTGGCGGACGGCTGGACCGGGCCACTGCCAACGGCACCCAGACTTCGCTCAATGCCAGCCTGCTGTGGACGCCCACCCGGGCCGACTCGGCCTGGATCAAGCTCGCGCGTTCGCCGCGCATTTCCTCGCGCGGCGAACGCGATATCTCGCTGTTGACCGGCGTGTCGCTGATTCCGGTGCCGGGGCAGCAGGGCGTGAACATTCCGCTGATCAACCACGTTACGAACAACAGCGATCTCGGCCCCGAGAAAATGAAAGGCGTCGAGTTCGGCTATCGCAAGCAACTTGCGGCCAACCTCGGCGCCGACTTGAGCGCCTATCACCAGCGCTACACCGATCTGCGTGGCGCCGCGCTGTTGGGGATGTACGGCTGCCATCCCATGTTCGCCGGCCTCGGCATCGCTTTCGACCCGGCCAGTTGCGCCCATTTCGGCCTGCCGGCGGGCTCGCCGGTGCTGTTCAGCCAGAGCCAGACGGCAAACAATCTGGCCGGCACGAGCCGCGGGGTGGAACTGGCGGTCGACTGGCTGGTGAGCCCCGGCTGGCGCCTGCAGCTTTCCTACGCCTGGAACCGGATCGACATGGACAACAACAACGATCCGATCGCCCGCACTTCCATCGCGGTCAGCGAGAAATCCGCGCCACACCACTTTGGATCGCTGCGCTCGCAATGGAACATCGGCGCGAACCAGCAGTTCGACGCCTGGCTGCGGGGCTCTGCCGGTCTCGACCGCGTCAATCTGACCAATCTGACTCCGGGCGCGATGGGTGCGGCCACCTATAGTCATGTGCCGGGCTACGTCACCCTCGATCTGCGCTATGCGTACCGGGTCAACAAGGACCTGGAACTGGCGCTGGTCGGACGCAACCTGATCGCTCGCCATCGGCTCGAGTATATTTCGGACTTTATCCCCACTGCCGCGACGGAAATCGCGCCGAGTTGGGCGGTCACCGCGCGCTGGAAGTTCTGATTACCAAAATGGCAATGCCGAGAATCCTGGTCCGGGCCGTTCGTGCCGCCGCGGCCGGCTTGGCGTTGGCCGCGTCGGCCAGTCATGGCCAGGTAGCGACGGAAGCTCAGCTCAAGGCTGCGTATCTGGTGAATTTCTTGAAATACGTGGAATGGCCGGTACAGCGCGCCCATCTCACCATTTGCCTGTTCGGCCGCGACAGCCTCGGTCCCAGCCTTGCCGGCTATGAAGGCCGGCAGATCGGCGGCCGCGAATTGAGGATCCGCAAGGTCAGCAGCCCCGAACAATTGGCCGATTGCCACGAACTGTTCATTCCCGACACGGAAGAGGCTCGCTTCGGCGCCGTGCTGCGCTGGGTGGAAAACCAGCCGATCCTGACGGTCAGCGATGCCGAGGTGTTCACCCGCGATGGCGGCGCCATCGCGCTGATCCGCGCGGAAGGACGCTTGCAGTTCAACGTCAATGCCGATGCGCTCGCGCGAGCCGGGCTGAAACCCAGTTCGCAGATGATGCGGCTGGCGCGGCAAATCATCGGTGGCGTGCGATGAACGCCAATCTGACCCTGCGCCGCCGCCTGGCCCTGGTGCTCGCCGTTGCCGTGGGCATCAGCGTGTTGTTTACCTCGGTGTTCTTCGTCATGCGCCAGGTGCATGATCGGCGCCAGGCCAAGATCACCGAACTGAGCTCGATGGCGGAGTTGATCGCCTTCAACGCCAGCGCCGTGGTCGAGTTCCAGGACCGCGTGGGCGCCGAACGCTTGTTCAGCGCGCTGGGCGAGCATCGGGATGTGATTGCCGCGCATATGGTCGGCGGCAATGGTTTCGAATACCGCTATAGCCTGGATAGCGCTGCGCCCGCCGATCAGGTGGACCAACCGGTCGCGACCGGGCAGGTCGTCAGCTTCGCCGACTGGCACCATGTCACCACCGTGGTGCCGATCCTGAGCGCCGGCGACGTGGTCGGCTCGGTGTCCCTGACGGCCAGTCTCGATCAGACCTGGCGCGAAGTGCGCGCCGACCTGATGGTATTCATGCTGGCCGCCTTACTGGCCTTCGCCCTGGCGCTGCTGATCGCGCGGCGCATGCAGCGCGGCCTGCTGACGGCGCTCGGTTCGCTCACCGAGACCGCCAACGACATCGCCCAGTCGAAGGACTTCAGCCGGCGCGCGCGCAAGTATTCCAACGACGAGATCGGCCAGCTGGCGGACGCGTTCAACACCATGCTGGTCGAGATCGCCGAGCGCGACGCCGAGCTGACCCGTCATCGCGACCACCTGGAAGAGGTGGTCGACAGCCGGACCCGGGAGTTGCGCCTGGCCAAGGATGCCGCCGAGGAAGCCAACCGGGCCAAGAGCGCTTTCCTGGCCAACATGAGCCACGAGATCCGCACGCCGATGAACGGCATCATCGGCGTCGCCGATCTGCTGGCCGCCGGCAGCCTCACCTCGCATCAGCAAAACCAGCTGGCGACCCTGCGCACCTCGGCCGACACCCTGCTGGTTCTGCTCAACGATATTCTGGATTTCTCGCGCATCGAGGCCGGCCGCCTGCAACTGGAGCACCTGCCATTCAGCATCCGAGACACCATCGAACAGGTGGTGTCGGTGTTTGCGCCCAACGCCCGCAAGAAAGGGCTGGATTTGTGGTTCGACATCGAACCGACGCTGCCCGATCAAATGGTCGGCGATCGCTATCGGCTCGGCCAGGTCATCACCAACCTGATCAACAACGCCGTCAAGTTCACCGAAAAGGGCAGCGTGCGAATCCGCTGCCGGGCGCAGACGCGCGACGATAGTACCCGTCTGCTGATCGAGGTGCGCGACAGCGGTATCGGCATCGACGAAGCGGCGCTGCGCGAGATCTTTTCGCCGTTCCGGCAGGCCGACAATTCCATGAGCCGCCGCTTTGGCGGCAGCGGCCTGGGCTTGGCGATCGTGTATGACCTGGTGCGTTTGATGAAGGGAGAGATTCACACCGCCAGCGTTCCCGGCCAGGGCTCGACGTTCACGATCGATCTGCCGCTGTCGAAGGAAAGCGGCGACCGCAAGCTGCCCGATTGGCTGCCGCAATTGCGCGGCCGCAAGGTTCTCGCCGTCTGCGGCGACGAAACGCGCCGCGAACACTGGGCGGCGATGCTGCGCTGGGCCGGCATCGATGCGGAGACGCTGCCCGACTGTGCCGACTTGGCCGCCGAGGCGCAGCAATTCCATTCAGACGCGATTCTCGTCGAGGACAGCGCCAGTTGCCGCGCCCTGGTCGAGCAGCGGCCCGACTTCGACTGCCCGGTACTGTTCGTCGATGGCCTGCGTTCGCCGCGCGGCGGCATGCGCGCCGTGCCGGCCTGGATCCAGGGGAACTTGCACGAGCCGTTCGGCGATACCGCCCTGTGGACCGAGCTGGCGCGCATGTGGGGCTTGGTGGCGGCGAGCGCCAAGCCGGCGCAGGCCGCCGATGCCGTACGTTTCAACGCCCGCGTGCTGATGGTCGAGGATAACGACATCAACCGCCTGATCCTCGAACAGATCCTCTACACGCTGGGCTGTGGCGTGCGCCATGCCACCAACGGCGCCGAAGCTCTGGCGGCGCTGGAGCACGAACAGTTCGATCTGGTGCTGATGGACGTGCAGATGCCGGTCATGGACGGCCTGACCGCCACCCGCGCGCTGCGCGAGATCGAACGCTTGCGCGAGCTGCCGCGCCAGCTGGTCATCGCCCTGACCGCCAACGCGCTGGCGGGCGACCGCGAAATGTGCCTGCAGGCCGGCATGGATGATTACGTGGCCAAGCCGGTGACCATCGCCAGCGTCAGGACGGCGATGCTGCGCTGGCTGCCGGCGCAGCTTCAGCAGCCTCTTCCCGCGCCGACGCCGGCAGCGAAGGACAGCGGGAAAGTTTCCGCGGTGCCGATGGTGGACCTCGAAGAGCTGCGTTTCACGCTCGGCGCCGAAGCCGACCAGATCATTCCGGCGGTGATGGGCTCCTTCCTGCGCGAGGGCCGGGCCAACATCGACAAGCTGGCGGTCGCGGGGTCCGATATCGATCGCGAGCATCTGACGCGCATGGCGCATGACCTCAAGAGCTCCAGCGCCGTGCTCGGCATCCGTGATTTCTCCGAGCTTTGCAAGCAGGCCGAGCATGCCGCCCGCGCCGGCGACGTCGGTCTCGCCCTGAGTCTGGCGCCGCGCATCGTCGCCGAGTTCGCCGAGGTGGAAAAGGTGGTGAGCGCCACGCTGACCCGCCTTGCCGAAGGACGGGACCAGCCGGACGGACCGCCCGGCTGACCTCGGCGGCCGGCGGGGTCGCTCGGCGCCGGTTTCGGCGCGTCGCCATGCCTGACTTTGGCGCGCGGGGCGCCATGCGATAATCGCCCGACCCCAACAGGATCGCGACCATGGCCCGACCGAAGAACGACACTTTCTTGCGTGCGCTGCTGCGCCAGCCCGTCGACTACACCCCCGTCTGGCTGATGCGCCAGGCCGGCCGCTACCTGCCCGAATATTGCGAGACGCGCAAGCGCGCCGGCAGCTTCCTCAGCTTGTGCAAAAACCCGCGCCTGGCCTGCGAGGTGACGCTGCAGCCGCTGGCGCGCTACAACCTCGATGCGGCCATCCTGTTTTCCGACATCCTGACCGTGCCCGACGCCATGGGCCTGGGACTCTATTTCGCCGAGGGCGAGGGTCCGAAGTTCGAGCGGCCGCTGCGCGAGGAGTGGGCCATCCGCGACTTGGCCGCGCCGGATCCCCACGCGCACCTGCGCTACGTGATGGATGCGGTTTCGGAGATTCGCCGCGCCCTCGACGGCACCGTGCCGCTGATCGGTTTTTCCGGCTCGCCGTTCACGCTCGCCTGCTACATGGTCGAAGGCGGTGGCTCGGAAGACTTCCGCACCGTCAAGACCATGCTGTTCGATCGTCCCGATCTGCTGCATCGCATCCTCGACGTCACCGCCCGCGCCGTCGCCGACTATCTCAACGCCCAGATCGAATCGGGCGCCCAGGCCGTGATGATCTTCGACACCTGGGGCGGCGCCCTGCCGGGCTGGGCTTACCAGGAATTCTCGCTGGCCTACCTGCGGCGCATCGTCGACGAACTGATCCGCGAGCGTGACGGCGAACGAGTGCCGGTGATCGCCTTCACCAAGGGCGGCGGCCAGTGGCTGGAATCGATCGCCGCCATCGGCGTCGATGCCGTCGGATTGGATTGGACCACCGACCTGGGCGAAGCGCGCCGCCGTATCGGCGATCGCGTCGCCTTGCAGGGCAATCTGGATCCGGTCGCCCTGTTCGCTTCGCCCGAAGGCGTGGCGCGCGAGACGAGGCGCGTGCTGGAAAGCTTTGGCGCCCACGGCCCGCATAGCGGCCACGTCTTCAACCTCGGCCATGGCATTTCCCAATTCACGCCTCCAGAGCGCGTTTCGGTACTGGTCGACACCGTGCACCAGTTCAGCCGGCGCTTTCACGGCGGCGCGCCCGCGCCGGCAGGCAGCGACTGATTCGGGCGACAGACGCGCCGTTCAGGCAGTCTGGGTCCGACATCGCGGCGGGACCGCCCCGGGATCGCCGTGCCGCAAGGGTTTCAGAGAGGGGTTGACAATCGACTTACTCACAGTTTGATACGGCTAAGTCGAAATGCCATGACAACGGCAGGGTCGTTCCGGCTTGCTTCATAACATATTGTTTTTAATGGATTAAATTTAGCACAAATATTGCGCAACGATGAAAATCTCCTTAAGGCACGGTGATTTAGGTTTTCTCGCGTGGGGTTGCCCACAAACTTATCCACAGAATTTGTGGGTAAGAAATTTCATTCGAGACGCCAAAGACTTAGGGCTGAGAGCGCAAGTCGAGTCGAGCTAATCCTGGCAAGCCATTGATCGCCGATGAGCATTGTCCGAGTCGCCCTCGATGTTCCCCTGCCGCGCCTGTTCGATTACCAGGCCGATGAGGTCGCGGAGAGCGATATCGGTTGTCGTGCGCGCGTGCCTTTCGGCAGCGGGCGCAAGCTCGGCCTGATCGTCGCGGTCGCCGCCGCGAGCGACCAGCCAACGGAAAAACTCAAGCCCGCCGACGCCATCCTGCGCGACATGCCGCCGCTGCCGGCCGACTGGCTGGCCCTGTGCGATTTCTGCAGCCGCTATTACCAGCATCCGCTCGGCCAAGTCATGGCCTTCGCCTTGCCGCCGCTGCTGCGCCGAGGCAAACTGCCCCGGCCGCGCAAAGTCAGCGGTGGCGGCACGCCGGCCGCCAAGTCCTTGCCCGCGCTGCTTCCCGAGCAGCAGGCGGCGGTGCAGGCCATCCATGCCTCGGGCGGCTTTGCGGCTTTTCTGCTGCATGGCGTCACCGGCAGCGGCAAGACCGAGGTTTACCTGCGCGCCATCGATGCCGTGCTGGCGGCCGGCAAGCAAGCGCTGATGCTGGTGCCGGAAATTGCCCTGACGCCGCAACTAGAACAGCGCGTAAGTGAGCGCTTCCCCACGGCGTGCATCGTCGCCGCGCACAGCGGCGTGCCCGATGCCGCTCGGGCGCGCGGTTTTCTCGATGCGCTCGCGGGTCGGGCCGACATCGTGCTGGGCACGCGGCTATCGGTGTTCATGCCGCTGCCGCGCCTCGGCCTGATCGTGGTGGACGAAGAACACGACGCTTCCTTCAAGCAGCAGGAAGGCTTGCGCTACTCGGCCCGCGACGTCGCCGTGTTGCGCGCCAAGCAGCTGGACGTGCCCATCGTGCTCGGCTCGGCCACGCCGGCGCTCGAAACCTTCCATCACGCGATCTCCGGCCGCTACCGTTTGCTCGAACTGCGCCATCGGGCCGTTGCCGAAGCGCCGCCGGTCGTGCGCATGGTCGATACCCGCAAGGAGAAGCTGCAGGACGGCATGAGCGCCGCCCTGCTCGACGCGCTGGCCACGCGGCTGGCGCGCGGCGAGCAGAGCCTGGTCTTCCTCAACCGGCGCGGCTACGCGCCGGTACTGGCCTGCCCGGCTTGCGGCTGGATTTCGCGCTGCCAGCGCTGCGCCGCCAACCGGGTGGTGCATCTGGCCGACAAGCGGCTGCGCTGCCATCACTGCGGCCTCGAAGCCGGTATCCCGCGTGCCTGCCCGGACTGCGGCAACCAGGACATCCACCCGTTCGGCCGCGGCACGCAACGGCTCGAGGCTGCGCTGGGCGAACGGTTTCCGCAAGCCCGGGTGCTGCGCATCGACCGCGATTCGGCCAGCACGCCGAAGCGGTGGCAGGCCCTGCTGGCCGCGATTCATGCCGGCGAGGCGGACATTTTGATCGGCACCCAGATGCTGGCCAAGGGCCACGATTTTCCCCGGCTGACCCTGGTCGGCGTGGTCGGCGCCGACGCGGCGCTGTTCGCCGCCGACTTTCGCGCGCCGGAGCGCCTGTTCGCGCAGCTGATGCAGGTGGGCGGCCGCAGCGGCCGCCACGACCTGCCCGGCGAAGTGCTGATCCAGACCGAGCATCCGGCGCACCCGCTGTATCGCGCGCTGGCCGAGCACGACTATGCCGCTTTCGCCCGCGCCCAACTCGACGAGCGCCGCGCCGCCGGCTTCCCGCCGTTTTCATTCCAGGCGCTGCTGTCGGCCGAGGCGCCCGAGATCGGCGATGCCCTGGCCTATCTCGCGGCGGCGCGTGCCGCCGCCGTGCCGCTCGCCGACGCGCAGGTCAGTCTCTACGACCCGGTGCCCATGCGCCTGTTCCGCCTGAAGAATCGCGAGCGGGCGCAACTGCTGGTCGAATCGACCAGCCGGCCAGCCTTGCAGGCCCTGCTGGCGGCGTGGAGCGAGCGGCTGCGCGCGCTCAAGGCGCCGCGCGAGCTGCGTTGGCACCTGGACGTCGACCCGCTGGAATTCTAGGCGGGAAGATCGCCGCTGGCTTTGACGCGGGCCGAGCGGCGGCCTTCGATCAAGAACCAGGCGTGGGTGATGGCCTGCACGACCACCAGGGCGCCAAAAGCCCAGCGATAAGCGTCCGCCATCGACATGCCGCGCGTCGCCAGGGCATCCACCAGCACGCCCAGTCCCCACTGGATGCCGAACGCGCCGAGGAAGGCGCCGAGGTTGATGGCCGTATTGACCCGTCCCGAAAGATGCACGGGGAAATGGGCCGCAACCAGCGCATAAACGAGGTTGCTGACCGAAAAAACCAGCCCGAGGGAGAACCAGAGCAGGCGGCTCGGGCCGATGCCGGCGAGAATCAGCGCCAGGGCGATAATGCCCAGGGCCATGCCGGCGCCCAGAATCGATTCCGGCGCGATGCCGCGCCGTTTCAGCGGCAGCACCAGCACCGCGACGGCAAAAAAGCCGATCATCATGGCGCTGCCGGTCAACAGCAGGTGAAACGCCGCCTCCTCGCGCGAATGGCCGCCGACCTCGGTGAGCCAGGGCACGGCCCACAGGCCCTGCAGGGCCATGAAGCCGCCGACGATGGAGGCCGTCTGCGGGACGAAGCGCCAGAACACCCGGCTGCGGAAAATGCCGGCGAGCGCGCTCAGTTGTTTGTCCAGCCCCTCGCCCTGATGGACGGCAGGCTTCTCGGGCGTGGTGAAGATCGCCGCCGCGCCGAGCAGCACCAGCGCCGCCAGGCCGAAGAAAACGCCGCGCCAGCCCAGCGCCGGCAGCGCCCAGCCGATCGGCGTCGTCGCCGTCAGCGCACCCAGGCTGCCGGCCGCCATCACCGCCGCGTTGACCGATGCCGCCCGCTCGAGCGGAAACCAGAGCGAGAACGCCTTGAAGCTGGCCATCAGGCAGGCGCACACGCCCAGGCCGATCAGGCCGCGCGCGAAGGCCAGTTGCGGCAGGCTGTCGCCTAGCGCGAAGATGATGCAGCCGAGCGCGGCGACGACCAGCAGGCCTGCCTCGACGCGCCGCGGGCCCAGGCGATCGAGCAGCAGACCCAGCGGTAGCTGGAAGGCGGCGAAGGCGAGCAGGTAGGCCGAAGTCAGCAACCCCAGGTCGGCCGCCGACACGGACAGTTCGCGCATGAGCTCGGGCGCGATGACGGCGTTGACGTTGCGCAGCAGATAGGACAGGTAGTAGCCCACCGCGAACGGCAGAAACACGCGCAGCCAGGGATTCATGGCGCCTCCTGCCACAGCCGGGCCGCGCCGCGCACGCCGGAGGAGTCGCCGTGGCGGTTTTTCACCAGGCGCGTGGCCACGTGATCGGAAAACACATGCGCCCCCCACAGCCGCGGCACATTGTCGTAAAGCCGGTCGATGTTGGACAAGCCGCCGCCGAGCACGATGACCTCCGGATCGAGAATGTTGATCACCTGCGCCAGCGCCCGGGCCAGCCGCGCTTCGTAGCGCGCCAGGGTCGCCGCGCAGGCGGGGTCGCCCGCGGCGGCGCCGGCAACGATGGCTTCGGCCCCCGGCGCGCCGCCGCCGCTGACTTTGTGGTCGCTCACGAGACCGGGGCCGGAAAGATAGCTTTCGACGCAGCCGGTCCGGCCGCAGTAGCACGATGGGCGGCGGCTTTCGTCCGGCATCGGGTTATGGCCCCACTCGCCGGCGATGGCGTTGGCGCCGATCAGGGGCGCTCCGCGCACGACGATGCCGCCGCCGACCCCGGTACCGAGAATTGCGCCGAACACCACTTCGGCGCCCGCTGCCGCGCCGTCGGTGGCTTCGGACAGCGCGAAGCAGTTGGCGTCGTTGTCGATGCGCACCGGCCGATGCAGCAGGGCCTGCAGATCGCGACGCAGCGGCTGGCCGATCAGCCAGGTGGAATTGGCGTTCTTGACGAAACCGGTGACGCGCGATTCCGCGCCCGGAATGCCGACGCCGACGCTGCCGCGCCGGCCCAGTTCGTGCTCGGCCGACTCGACCAGCCCGGCCACGGCCATGACCGTCGCCAGGTAATCGCCGCGCGGCGTGGCGACGCGCCGGCGCAGCAACTCACCGCCGTCTCCGGCGAGGGCGACGATCTCGATTTTCGTTCCTCCCAGGTCGATGCCGAGTCGCAATGTCATGGCCGTGATTCTGGCACGGCGCGGCCAAGTCTGAGAAAATCGGCGCCATGAAAGGCAACCGCGAATACCTCATCGAGATCGACGATCTTCATTTCGCCTACGGCGCCAACCAGGTGTTGCGCGGCGTGAAGCTGCGCGTGCCGCGCGGCAAGGTGGTGGCGATCCTCGGCGTTTCCGGCTCCGGCAAGAGCACCCTCCTGAAGCTGATCGGCGGCCAGCGGCGGCCCCAGCGCGGCACGGTGAAGGTGGATGGCCGGATCGTCCACGAACTGGACAACGACGCGCTCTACGACCTGCGGCGCGAAATGGGCATGATGTTCCAGGCCGGCGGCCTGTTCTCCGACCTTTCGGTCTACGAGAACATCGCCTTTCCCATGCGCGAACTGACCGACCTGCCGGAAGAACTGATCCATCGGCTGGTGTTGATGAAACTGAATTCGGTCGGCCTGCGCGGCGCCAGCCGCCTGATGCCCAACGAGCTTTCGGGCGGCATGGCGCGGCGGGTGGCGCTGGCGCGCGCCATCGCGCTCGACCCGATGCTGATCATGTACGACGAGCCCTTCGCCGGCCTCGACCCGATTTCGCTCAACGTCATCGCCAACCTGATCCGCACGCTCAACGACGCGCTCGGCGTCACGTCCATCGTCGTCACCTACGACATCTTCGAGTCGCTCAAGATCGTCGACTACGCCTATTTCATCCATGACGGCGTGGTCGTCGCCGAAGGCACGGCCCGGGAGATGCTCGATTCGCGCGACGCCTTCGTCTACCAGTTCGTCAATGCCCGGCCGGACGGCCCGGTCGCTTTCCACCATCCCGCCGAGCCGTATCGCCAGACATTGCGCGTGGCGTGAGTTCGAGCACGCCGGCGGCGGCGTCGAACGCCAGCGTGATATTGGCGGCCGTCACCCGGCCGAGCCGAAGCCGGCCGATACGGAGGTCGCCTCGGATATCCAAGTCCTTCAGTGCGGCAAGATCGATGCGGCCGTCATCGCCATCCTTGTCCCTGGCCAGGTACTTGTCGAGATCGAGGTGATCGATATCGAGGGCGAAGGTCAGCGACAGCGGCGCGAATCGCGCCGCTGCGAACCGCAGCGCCATGTCGGAGCCATCGAGCCGGCTCGACAGGGCGCCGTTGGCGGACGGTCCCGACAGGTCGCCCGCCAGCCGGCCGGCGATCGGCAGCGTCAGCGATCGGGTCGGCAGCTTTGGGTGGGCGATGTCGATCCGACCGGTGATATCGTCGAGCGACAACCTGCGTTTTGCCGGATCGACGGCGATGGCCGAAGCCAACCGTGCCGCCAGCGTGCTTGCGCCGACATGCGCGTCCATCTCGAAGTCGAGGCCGGCGATGGTCCACTGCCCCTCGACGGCGCCGATGCCCGCCGTCGTCACGCGCACGCTGGCCGAGCGCGTGTCGCCATCCAGTCGGGCGGCCAGGCGCGGCGTGTCGACATGGAATGCGCGCCCCGCCGAGTCGCCGACGATGCGGCCCGTGGTCAGCGTCAGCGCCGAAAGCGACGTGGTCTGGCCGGCCTGTTCGTCGTGCCAGGCCAGGCGCGCATCGGCAAGCCGGAGGGCGGCGATGTCGATTTGCCACGGCGCGCCATGGGAGACTTCCTTGCCGGTGGTCGCGCCCGGCAGCAGATCGGCGACATTGAGCCTGCCGTCCTTGCTGCGGTTCAGCGCGATGTCGAGGCCCTCGAGTTCGCAGGATTGGACGACGATGCGCCGTTCCAGCAACGGCCAGGGCGCAACGGACAGCCGGGCACCCGCGATGGCCGCGAACGTCCGGCTGCCGTCGGGCTCGGACAAGCGCGCCTTGCCGACCTGGAACCCGAGGTCGGGCCAGAACGACAACTCCAGCGCACCTTCGACGGTCAGCGTGCGCTGCCATTGTTCGTGCACGGCCTTGGCCAGCTCCGCCTTGAGCCAAGCCGTGTTGCCCAGGGCCAGGGAGGTCGCGACGCCGGCGACGATGAGAACGAGGACGAATGCCGCCAGAACGGTTAGGATTCCGGCTAACTTAAGCCACTTCATGGCACACAAATTCTTCCATGATGTTTGCTAGAGTGAGCAGCGTAACAAAAACAGCATGGGAGAATATTGATGAGTGGTTTCGTTCAGGAGTTCAAGGAGTTTGCGGTCAAGGGCAACGTCATGGACCTCGCCGTCGGCGTGATCATCGGCGGCGCGTTCGGCAAGATCGTCGATTCGATCGTCGGCGACCTGATCATGCCCGTCGTCGGCAAGATTTTCGGCGGGCTCGACTTCAACAATTACTTCATTCCTCTGGCCGGCCAGACGGCCACCACGCTGGCCGAGGCCAAGAAAGCCGGCGCGGTGTTCGCCTACGGCAGCTTCATCACCATCCTGCTCAACTTCATCATCCTGGCGTTCATCATTTTCATCATGGTCAAGCAGATGAACCGCCTGAAGCGCGAGGAAGCCGCCGCTGCGCCGGCCGAACCGCCGCCGACGCCCGAAGACGTCGTGCTGCTGCGCGAGATCAGGGACGCGCTGAAGAAGTAGTTCCGCTACGCGCCGTCGGCGACGAACGGGTTGCTGCGCCGTTCCTCGCCGAAGGTCGACATCGGCCCGTGGCCGGGGATGAACTCGACGTCATTGCCCAGCGGCCAGAGCTTGCTGCGGATCGACCGGATCAAGGTATCGTAGTCGCCGCGGGGAAAATCGGTACGGCCGATCGAGCCGGCGAACAGTACGTCGCCGACCAGCGCCAGCTTCGAAGGCCGGTGGAAAAAAGCAATGTGGCCCGGCGTGTGGCCCGGCGTGTGCAGCACTTCCAGGACGACATTGCCGAAGGCCACCGTGTCGCCCTGGTCCAGCCAGCGGTCCGGCGTGAACGCTTCGCAGGCGGGAAAACCGAAAGCCCGGCCCTGCTCGGGCAACTGCCGGATCCAGTACTCGTCTTCGCGCTGCGGTCCTTCGACCGGCACCGACAATTGGCTCGACAGCGCCGCCGTGCCGCCGGCATGGTCGATGTGGCCGTGGGTCAAGAGCACCTTGACGATACTCACGCCGCGCTGGGCGGCGGCAGCGGTGATGCGGTCGAGGTCGCCGCCGGGATCGACGACGGCGGCCTGTCGGGTTTCCTCGCACCAGAGCAGCGTGCAATTCTGGGCGAAGGCGGTGACGGGGATGATGTGATAGTCCATGGCGCCCATTCTACAGACGAGTCGGGATGACCGAACTTGCCGATGCATGCCCGCCTGTGGCAAAGTATGACAGCGCCCTCGATATGGCGCATCATCGAAAATTCGAAGAAAGCACCGTTCCCAACAAAACGATAGGAGTTCGATCCATGACCACCGTGACCCTCGGCGGCAATCCCATTGAAGTTTCCGGCAATTTTCCCAAGGCGGGCGCGTCGGCGCCCGATTTCTCGCTGGTGGCGGGCGACCTCAGCCAGGCCACGCTGAAGACCTACGCCGGCAAGCGCAAGTTGCTCAACATCGTGCCCAGTCTCGACACGCCGGTCTGCGCGACCTCGACGCGCAAGTTCAATGAGGAAGCCGCCAAGATGAACAATACGGTCGTGCTGGTCGTTTCGGCCGATCTGCCGTTCGCCGCCGGCCGCTTCTGCGCGACCGAAGGGCTGAAGAACGTCGCGCATCTGTCCACCATGCGCGGCCGCGAGTTCATGAAGAACTACGGCGTCGAGATCGTCAGCGGCCCCTTGGCCGGCGTTACGGCGCGCGCCGTGGTGGTGGTCGACGAGAACGACAAGGTGATCTACTCGGAACTGGTTCCCGAAATCAAGCAGGAACCCGACTACGCGGCGGCGCTGAAGGCGCTGGCGTAGGACCGTTGGCGTAGAATCCGTAGAAACAAGCGGCGCAACGAACGCGGCGGCGTGCCGCCGCCACTGACTTTCGGCCATGCCCGGAACGCCGGGGGCGACTTGCCCCCAGCCCCTTGTTCATTGCACGATTTTGACGCGCTGGCCCGGGCTGGGCGCGGCGGCGCCGTCGTAGGCGCCGTTCATCAGTCGGAGCTGCTGCTCGGCCATCGACGTCAGCGGCGAACGGCGCGCCAGTTCGGCGAAGCCGCCGGCCGGCATCGGCACGATGCGGACGGTCCAGGGGCGGGCGGCCTGGCGCTCAGCCGCGCTGAGCGGCCGGAACGAGGCTTCCGCTTCGCCCATCTGGGCGAGCGCCTGCTGCAAGGCGGCGGCGTTGCGCGCCGCGTACTGAAGCAGGTAGTGGCGGTTGTTGGGGCCCGTGACGATCGTGACGCGGGCGTTGGCCTGCTGGCCTTTCGAATTGCGCACCACGCCGGCGAAATGGGTCGCCGCCAGCCCGTTCACGCTGCGCGGCTGGGCGCGGCCATCGACCGGATGCAGCGTGTTCTTGATGATCTCTTCGTGGGTGGTGCCGGCCTGGGGCGGAATCAGCTTGATCACCAGGGCGGCATCGCCGTTGCTGCTGGCGACGACGATGGCTTCCGGGGTGTTGTCCACCTTCCAGCCTTGCGGCGCCGTCAGGGCGATGCCGAGTTCCTCGTGATAGAAGTTGCGACCGCGCGTGACACCCTGCTCCCGGCTCTCGCCGAACGCCATGCCCTCGATGGCCTGCTGGTAACGCGCCCGCCCGTCGTCGGCGTAACTGCCCTGGTACTTCGCGGCGATGCGCTTGATGTCGGCCAAGCGCTGATCGTTGCTGGGGTGCGAAGACAACCAGTTGGCGCTGCCGGGAGCGGCGCGTCCTTCGGCCTTGGCCTGTTCGGCGGCATAGCGTTCCTGGTTCTTGAGCACCGCGATCACGTCGACCATGTTCTGCGGGTTGTACTGGTTGCGCGCCAGGTATTCGGCGCCGAGTTCGTCGGCCTGCGATTCCTGGTCGCGGCTGTACGATGCGACATAGCCGGCGGCGACACCCTGCGAAACCTGGCTGGCCACGTCCCCGGCGCCGGGCAGGCCTTGGGCCTCGAGCACGGCACCGAGCACCGTGGCGGCGATGACGCCGAAGCCGGCGTTCTGCGCCCGGGTGGCGCGCTGGGCGCTGTGCCGGGCGGTGACATGGCCGATTTCGTGACCGATGACGCCTGCCAGCTCGGCCTCGCTGTCGAGATAGGCCATGATGCCCCGCGTGACATAGACGTAACCGCCAGGCAGGGCGAAGGCATTGATCTCCGGCGAATCCAGCACCGTGAATGTCCAGGTGAGATTGGCGCGGTGCGACTGCTTGGCCAGGCGTTGGCCGACGTCGTTCACATAGGCTTGCAGGCGCGGGTTGTTGACCACGCCGTATTCCTTCAGGGTGCTCTCGTGGGCCTTGCGGCCTTCGGCGATTTCATCCTTTTCGTCCATCACCGTTCGCTCGGCGCGGCCGGTGACGGGGTTGACGACGGAGGTGCCGCAGCCCGCGGCAAGGACTGCTGCCGCCAGCAAGGCCAGCAGCCGCCGGGGGCGTAGGAACGATATCCTGTCAATCGCTTGATTCATAAACAATTGTCCGAAGTGAAACATGCCGCGACCAGGCCCGGGCGGCTTTGCCGGCCGCCGGCTTCGGCAAGCGTAACAGGAGCGCCGCCTGGGCGCTAGCCTGCGAGTTTCTGCCGCGACTTGCGCGGCGAGCCGGTCTCCGGGAGATCGAGTTCCTCTTCATCGCCGTTGCCGAACCGGATGACGCGCACGCCTGTCGGCGGGGCGGATTTGGATCTGGCGAGTTCGACCAGCCAGCGATTGACGGGGGGCCTGAGGACGTCGATCAGGCTCATGCTCTGTTGGGCCATGAGATGCTCCAGCTCTTCCTGTAATGACGAAGGCCCCGGCATGCCGGGGCCTTCGGGTGACTGGGGGAGGAGGGGGACCAGCCACCGATGGGGATCGTAAACGCTGCCTGTTTTGCCGATCTTAAGCGCCTAGATAACGGCGCGAATCGGCTAGAAACCTCTCGATAATGGGGTTCTGCATTGAAATTTCAAGTCCTTTGCGTTGCCTTGTCGAACGATTCGTACTCGACACGGTTACTATGACGGCGACCGTCGGTAAAAGTTCAGGGCGTCATTTGCAACAGATTGTTTCAGGTGCACCTCTAGGGCCGAATTCCGGTAACTCGTTAATTATTGGCGTCAAATGGCACTTAAAGCGACGATCTTCAAGGCGGATTTACAGGTTTCCGATCTGGACCGCGGCTATTTCCAGACCCATGCGCTGACGCTGGCGCGGCATCCTTCGGAAACCGACGAGCGCATGATGGTGCGCTTGATCGCTTTTGCCTTGTCGGCCGACGACGCGCTGGAATTCGGCCGGGGGTTGTCGACCGACGACGAACCGGATCTGTGGCGACGCGGCCTGACCGGCGAAGTGGTCGACTGGATCGAAGTCGGCTTGCCGGACGAGCGGCGCTTGCGGCGCGCCTGCGGTCGGGCCGAGCAAGTGTTAGCGCTTACTTATGGCGGCAGGGTCGCGCGAACCTGGTGGGAGCAGAACGAAGCGCAACTGCGCAAGCAGGCGAAGCTGACGGTCGTCGACCTGCCGGCCGAAGCCACCCAGGCGCTGGCGGCGCGGGTGGCGCGGACCATGCAGATCAGTTGCACCCTCCAGGAAGGCGAACTCTGGCTCGACGTGGATGGGACGACGCTGCATGTCGTTCCCGAGATCCGGCAGGGCCAGCGTGCCGGATTGCCGGGCCGATGACCGACCGCGCCACGAGGGGGAACGGCAGGTGAAGACGCTGCTGATCGTCCATCATTCCTTGACCGGCGGCACCCGCCGGATGGCCGAAGCCGCAGCCGCCGGCGCTGCCGGCGAGCCGGCCGTGGCCACGCGGCTGCTGCATGCCGCCGCCGCCGGTGGCGACGATGTGCTGGCCGCCGACGGCTACCTGTTCGCCACGCCGGAAAACCTTGCGGCAATGTCGGGCATGCTCAAGGATTTCTTCGATCGCAGCTATTACGCCTGCCTCGACCGCATCAACGGCCGGCCTTACGGTACTTTGATCTGCGCCGGCAGCGATGGCGAGAACGCCGCGCGCCAGATTGCCCGCATCGCCACCGGCTGGCGCCTCAAGGCGGTGGCGCCGGCGCTGATCGTTCGTACCAACGCCCAGACGCCCGAGGCGATCCTTGCTCCCAAGCAGATCGGTGCCGGGGACCTGGCCCGCTGCGCCGAACTCGGCGCGACGCTGGCGGCCGGCTTGGCCATGGGCGTGTTTTGAGGCTTGCCGAAAGTCAGGCGTGGCGGTACGCCGCCGCGCTGCCGAAAAACCGCGTCGACTAGAATCGGCCCACCATGTCCGAACGCGATCCACGACTCGATGCGGTGCTGGCCAGCGGCGTCAAGCTGCCGGCGCCGAGCGCGACGCTGCTCCGCCTGCAAGCGCTGGCGACGGACGACAACGCCGGCCCGGGAGCGCTGGCCGCCGCGATCGGCCAGGAGCCGGCGCTGACCGGCGAATTCATGCGCGTGGCCAATTCGCCGGTGTTTCGCACGCGCACGCCGGTGCGCTCGGTGAAAGCCGCGATCACCGTCCTCGGCCGCACCCGCACCATGGCGGTGGTCGCCAGCCATGCCCTGCGCGCGCAAACGGCGGGCATCGCGCCGCGCGCCGTCGAACGGGTCTGGTCGGCATCCGCCGCCGCCGCCGATAACGCGTATCGCGCCGCCCGCGTCAGCCGCGTTCGCGGCTTTGCCGACCTCGCCTATCTGGCCGCGCTGGTTCATGATGTCGGCATCGCCATCGTGCTGCGCCGATTTCCGGAGCACGCCGGCATGTTCGAGACCGCCGACCTGACGCTCGATATCGCCGCGCAACGTCTCGACGCCACCACCGGCGCCGAGCACGCCGCCGTCGGCGCCTTGGTCGCACGCAACTGGAAGCTGCCGCCCGACGTCGCCGCGGCGGTGGCCATCCACCACAAGCCCGCCGCCGCCAGCGAACCGTCACCCGCCGCCGCGCTGGCCGCGTTCATCGCCGTGGCCCGTCGTCTGCGCGACGGCCCCGGCGAGGAGTGGCCGCTTTGGGCGCCGCTCGCCGAGGCTCATCTCGACATCGGGCCGGAAAAGCTCGAAGCGCTGTCGTCGGCAGACCCCGACGAGGATTGAAGGACGCCTCGCGTCAGGTGCCCTGCAGCGTCAGTCCGGCGTGTTCGCGCATCGGGTGGAACCGGATCTTGGGGTAGCGTTCCTGCGTCAGTTCGAGGTCGTAGCGCGAGGACATCAGGTAGGCGTGGGTGTCGGCGGCGTCGAGCGCCAGGCGCGAGCCGTTGGCGTTCATGAAGCGGCGCAGTTCCGTCTCGTCGTCGCAGCTGATCCAGCGCGCGCCGGCGAAGTTGGCCGGCGACAGGCGCACATCGACGCCGTATTCGGTCTTCAGGCGGTGCTGGACGACCTCGAACTGCAGCTGGCCGACGGCGCCGAGCAGCATCAGGCTGCCGGCCAGCGGCTTGAACACCTGGATGGCGCCTTCCTCGCCCAGCTCCTGCAGGCCCTTGGCGAGCTGCTTGCTCTTCATCGGGTCGGCGAGCTCGACGGTGCGGAACATCTCGGGCGCGAAGAAGGGCAGGCCGGTGTATTGCAGCAGTTCGCCGCCGGTGACCGTGTCGCCGAGCTGCAGGCCGCCGTGGGTGATGATGCCGATGATGTCGCCGGCATAAGCTTCCTCGACGCGGTCGCGCCGTTGCGACAGGAAGGTGACGACGCCGGTCGGCCGCAGCTCCTTGCCGGTGCGGCGCACCTTCAGGCGCATGCCGCGCTCGAACCTGCCCGAGCAGACGCGCACGAAAGCGATGCGGTCGCGGTGCGCCGGGTCCATGTTGGCCTGGATTTTGAAGACGACGCCGGAAAACTCGTCCTCCTCCGGAAGCACTTCACGCTGCGCCTTGCCCTTGAGTGCCTGGCGCGGCGCCGGGGCGGGGGCGAGGTCGACCAGCGCGTCGAGCACTTCGCGCACGCCGAAGTTGTTGATCGCCGAACCGAAGAACACCGGCGTCTGGTGCGCGGCGAGGAAATCGGCGCGGCTGAAGGGGTGGCCGGCATGGCGCACCAGGTCGATCTCGTGGTGGGCCGTCGTCCACTCGGCGCCGAAGCGCGCCGCCAGGACTGACGCGTCGGCCACGATTTCGTCCTCGTCGCTTTTCCGGTCCTCGCCGGGACGGAAGACGCGCATGCGGTCGGTGCGCAGGTCGTAGATGCCGTGGAAGTTCTTGCCCTGGCCGACCGGCCAGGTCAGCGGCGCGCAGGGCATGCCCAGGGTGCGCTCGATCTCGTCGAGCAGGTCGAGCGGATCGCGCACCTCGCGGTCGAGCTTGTTGATGAACGTGAGGATGGGCGTGTTGCGGGCGCGGCAGACCTCGATCAGCCGCAGCGTCTGCGCTTCCACGCCATTGGCGGCGTCGATCACCATCAGCGCCGCATCCACGGCCGTGAGCACGCGGTAGGTGTCCTCGGAAAAGTCCTGGTGGCCGGGGGTGTCGAGCAGGTTGATGACGCAGTCGCGGTACTCCATCTGCATGACCGAGCTGGCCACCGAAATGCCGCGCTGCTTCTCGATCTCCATCCAGTCGGAAGTTGCGTGGCGGCTGGCCTTGCGCGCCTTCACCGAACCGGCGATCTGAATGGCGCCGGCGAACAGCAGCAGTTTTTCCGTCAGCGTGGTCTTGCCCGCGTCGGGGTGGGAAATGATGGC